>DUMY01000100.1 GCA_012839645.1 Syntrophomonadaceae bacterium | reverse complement strand
TGAGCCGCACCGAGGCGCAACATTATTACCTCCAAGGAATATTTTAACTATTATCTTAAAACAAAAATAGATGATTAGCAAGGGGTTACTGGAGTCTGTTGGGGTTCCTTTATTAACATAGCAGGTATCAACAACTCCACTTTTGAAGCCAACATCAGAGTTTCCGAATTTGAGGTGAAAAGCAGTGCAGTTTGAGCAGGGACGCTTTTTAAAATATGTTTATGGCGATCTGTGTTGCCATGTGGATGCTGTGCATGCCACAAAGCCGACACTGGTAGAGGCGGGTGGCGATCCTAAGCGCACCAAGAAGTGGGATATCTATACAGGGGATATCGTATCCGGGATTGCCGCCTCCGGATGTACTGGGGTGATCGCTACAGTATCAAGGCTTTCCGCAGACTTAAACCGTGGGCCTGAACACGAGGCACCTTCACAAAAGGGTGCTCTCCGGGAATACCGCGAAGTGATCAGGCGCAATCTGGAGCAGAGCCGATCTCTGGGTCAAAACAATGAACTTGTGGGTCCTTATCTGCATGTTGCCGTACATGGGATAGGAAATCATCGATGGGGTGAAAAAGCCATTGAAGTGGGTACCAGACGGGGTTACCGCGATCAGACATGCTCTGAGGATGTTTTATGCTGGATTCTTGAATCTCTAGAGAGTGAGCTGAGAGACGCGGTCCCAGGTGTGAAGATTTATTCCAATGAACGCTTTATCGGTGATAAATCACTTGCACACCATCGCTACGGCTGTCCGGGATACCGCGGCTACGGGCGAAACTACAATGCTGTACAGCTAGAGATATCTTATACACTCCGAAAGGAATATAGAGAAGAACTGGTGGCAGTTCTGTCTGAGCTTGTTCAGGAGTTCCACAAGAGCTTTGGGAAAGAAACGCCTACAGATGGTGGTTAGTGGTTGGTAATTGATGTTCGGAGTTCGGTCTGTTCGGTCAAGACATGGGTAACACAAATGGTTCAACACATATCTCGTGTATCAACCTGATTCCTCGATCTTACAGATTTCATAAAAAGTACCGACGTGGATACTGATCCACTCCAAGTGGACAATTTTTTTAATTCGGGTATTGCATTTTATATAACAATATGCGAATATAGTTATATAGTAATTTAGCAGAACGGGGTAACATAAACTTGTTCGCTTGGGGAGGGAACAACATGAAAGAACGGGACAAATTTCTAGCATTAATAACACTTTTTCTCGCAGCTTATTTTATACCCTTTGGACACCCAAGGGTAAGCAAAGCTATTCTCGAAGGATTTTTGATGCTGCAGGAGTACGTACAGGAGCATGTTCTCTTCTGCCTGGTACCTGCGTTGTTTATTGCTGGGGCTATCTCTTACTTTCTTTCCCAGCAAGCAGTAATAAAGTACTTTGGCGGTGAAGCGAAAAAGTGGGTAGCCTATCTTGTGGGTTCTGTTTCCGGGGCGGTACTGGCAGTCTGTTCCTGTACAGTGCTTCCTCTCTTCGGTGGAATCTACAAGCGTGGAGCAGGTCTCGGGCCTGCCATCGCTTTTCTCTATTCTGGCCCTGCCATCAACATCCTGGCCATTGTATTCACAGCCAGGGTGCTGGGTTGGGAACTGGGTGTGGCTAGGGTAGTGGGAGCTGTAGTCTTTGCGCTGGTGATCGGCCTTCTCATGGCTTTTATTTTCCGGAATGAGGAGAGAGACCGTCTGGAAAGCTCTCGTAAAATGGCGGCAGATCTACCTGAAGAAAAAAGGACTCCTATGCAGACACTTATGTATTTTCTGGTCATGATTCTTATTCTGGTTTTTGCTGCATGGGGTAAGCCTGAGGGTAGTGCAGGATTTTGGCTGGCTGTTTTTCAAGTGAAATGGTATCTTGTTGCAGCTTTGCTTATTCTGTTGGGTCTGATCCTCTGGCGCTGGTTTGATAAAGAAGAAATCTCCCCCTGGATGGATGCCACCTGGTTTTTCACCAAGCAGATCATTCCTCTGCTGTT
>DUMY01000099.1 GCA_012839645.1 Syntrophomonadaceae bacterium | reverse complement strand
GGGTTCTTCAACAAGAGGTCGATGCATCTCCCATTGCAGCCTGCGGAATTCTAACAGCATCTCCTTGTTTTTGGTGTCTGACCCCAACTGCTTTCGCGCTTTAAGCAGTCCTTGATATTCCTCAGATTCTTTTAAAGCCCGTGCCAGTTTGTGAGCATCATCATAAAGATTCATCTTTTTTTCCTCCTTTGAATTTTATTATAACACTGCTTGGATACCTTGTAATACCCCGCATCCCGCCATAACCCAATTATATATATGGGGCAGGTCGCCTCCTGGTTAATGGAGCATTGCCCATAGAAATATTAGATAAAAGAAGCCACCTGCCAGCAGGACATAGGCGTTGAGTTTTCTCTTCAATAATAGAGATAGGTAAACAAACCCTGCGGAAAGGAAGGTTAAAACAACAGGTACTAAAGACCCACTGACAAAATGCCAATTTGTAAAGATAATCCCGATGCTGGGCAGCACAACACTTTGAAAAACCATCGCCCCGGTGATATTACCCATAGCAAGTGTATCCTTTTCCTGAATCAGCCAGATCACACTGTTGAACTTTTCCGGTAGTTCTGTAGCGATAGGAGCAATGATCAGTGATAAGAAAAAGGAAGGGATACCGATTAATTCAGCAATTACAGCAACCTCTTTAACAAATAGATTGGCTCCTACAACAAGCAATATTATTGCAAATAATACCTGAAAAGTAATGAGCATCAGGCGAGGATTATTATTGGAATTACTAAAATAAAGGGGACGCAAATCTGAACTATGCCCTGCACTCTTACCACTGCGCAGTGTTAACCATACATAAAGGCAGTACCAGGCAATTAAAAAAACAGCGATCACGTATTTGATCGTAGGATTGGCAATGAAGGCAGCTCCCAAGCCCAAACTATACCCGAAAAAGAAAAACGTGATATCCCGCCTGATTACCCGCTCATCAACCTGCAGGTAAGGAAAATCTAGGCGTTTGCGGGCCTCCAGAACAACCACCAAACCGCTGATAAAAAAAGCCAGTGTACTCAGCATAAAAGGAGCACCGATAATGGCTCCAATCCCAATATGCTGCTGCTCAATCCCTTTTCCCGAGATAAACGCGATCAGCGGGATCAAGGATTCGGGCATTGCTGTACCCACAGCCGCCAAAATACTCCCCACCGCACCTTCTGACAGATGAAGCCTTACCCCGAGCCATTCCACCCCATTAGTAAAAATCTCCGCGGCAAAAAGAATTACACCCAGGCTGACTATGAGTAAAATATAAGCCATCTATCCACATCCACCACCTGTATATTAAAGCAAAATTGAGCCCCTTCGACGCTGTACAAAGGTTGTTAACCGGCGGTAGCCTATCTGATAAAGAAGTTCTCTGGCATATGCAAAATCCCTGCCCACTTCACTTTCTATATGAGCATCAGAACCTAGAGTTACCGGGATATTTAACTCAAAACACCTAGCCAACAGTTCCTTTGAGGGATAGATTTCCGCACAGGGTTTGTGCAGCCCCGCAGTATTGGCCTCCACAACAAGACCGGCACGGCTGATGGCCTGCAGAGCAGGCTCAGCAAAAGGCAGAAGATCTCCTTCGGGCTGGTATCCAAAAACCTTGATCACGTCAAGATGCCCTACAATATCAAAGAGACCACATAAAGCAAGCTTTTCTAACACACTGTAATATTTGCGGTACAATTCGGCAATATCCCAGGAACTGTAACCAAAACGATAATCCGGGTGATCAAACATCCAACTGTCAAGGTCGTGCACGGACCCAATTAAAAAATCGAAAGGAAACCTTCTTGCTGCAGCCTTGATCTCCTCTTCCCTTCCCGGTCGATAACTTACCTCAAGCCCCAATTTCACATTGAGATCCGTGAACCTTGTCTTCAATGAAGCAATACTTGCCTCATCAATTCCTGCAATATATTCATCATGATCTGCAAAACCAAGTTCCCGGATCCCTTGGCCCCGGGCTCTATGAATATATGGAATCAGCAGCTCTTCGCTGTATTGCCCTCCCTTATGACCAAGGGCATGTACATGATAATCTACATAATCTACGCTCATTATCTTATTCACCTGAGCCATTATTAATTCTAATTCTACCCATACATAAAATTAAAGCACGAAACACTGGAGTTTTCAATAGATATACGCGACCAACTAACTACACCCTATTGTTTAAGTGGAAAATAAATTATACAATTGAACAACAAGGAGGGCAAAAAGATGGCTAAAATTGCACCATTTAAAGGGATCCGTTACAACCCTGAAAAAATCAAAGACATGTCTGCAGTAGTGACACCACCTTACGATGTCATTGACGATGCAGCTCAAAAGATGTACTACGAAAAAAATCCTTATAATATCATCCGTCTGGAACTGGGATACCAGTTTCCTGATGATTCGGAAAAAGACAACAGGTATACAAGAGCGGCAACCACCTATCAGACGTGGTTGGAAAAAGAGATCCTAATCCATGAAGCCAGGGAAGCCTTGTATCTTTATGAACAGGAGTTTTCTATTAATGCAGTAAACTACCGTAGGACTGGGCTCTTCGCACGGGTAAAGCTGGAGGACTTTGCGGATGGGAAAATACTTCCTCATGAAGAAACACTGGTAAAACCCAAGGCTGACCGTCTGGATCTAATGTCTGAATGTGCAGCCAATTTCAGTCCTGTATTTGTCTTTTATGTTGATCCGCAAATGAAGCTTAGTCAGGATCTGCAAGAAATAAAAAATCGTCATCCGGAAATAGCTCTGACTGATGATTTGGGAGAGCAGCACCGGGTCTGGGCATTGACCGACCCCACACTTCATCAAAAAATTACTTCCACTCTTGAAAACCAGATTCTTTATATTGCTGACGGTCATCACCGCTACGAAACAGCGTTAGAATATTACCGCAGAAACAAGGATAAACACCCAGGAAGCAGCTATGTCCTCATGTACCTGGTAAATGCCTGCGATCCCGGGATGGTAGTTCTGCCCACACACAGGATTATACACAGCTTACCTGACTTTGACCTTTCCGGTTTTCAAAAAAGACTGGAAGAATATTTTCTTGTGGAAAAAATAAATGACACTCAGCCAGAAGACTTAGTCGGCATATTAAATAAACAACAGGAAATGGGAAAAACCGCATTTATCATGGGAACCAGGGAACCTGCGCTGTACTTGCTTGTCCTGCGTGACCCAAGTAATGTTCAGGTATTATCTCCTGATAAATCTTCTGCTTGGTGCAGCCTGGATGCCGCAGTACTCCAGATCATGGTTTTCCAAAAGATTTTGAATTTGAGCCCGGAAAAAATCGCCCGTCAGGAAAACATCACATATACCAGAGATGAAGCAGCAGCCTTAAAAACATTGAATAAGGAAGCACAGCTTATATTTTTGCTGAATCCCACAAAAATATCACAAATCATTAAGGTTGCCTCTGCCGGCGATAAAATGCCTCAGAAGTCCACCTATTTTTACCCAAAACTATTGACAGGACTGATTATTAACAATCTGAAGGATTAACTGCATCGCAGTCACTGGTGTAGTAATCTAGTGAGCATTGTTATATCACCTTTGGCGAGGAAGATAGTTAGTCGTTGGAAACAACTGCAGAAATACAAGGGGAATTGTCTCTAGTACAGTTCCCCTAAGTATCTTATAAAGCGAAATAGTTGATCAGAAAGTCCGCCAGTTGAGGCACAGCAGTTGTAGCAAAACAGGGCACACTTTCAGATAATGGGTCATCGCTGACAACAGCTATTAATTCATCCCCCAGGGACAGTCTTGCTTTACCTTCCCTGACAACCTCAATTTTGGGACCGTGTTCACTCTTAAAGCCTTCAATCAGAATAAGATCAACACCTTCAATCATTTTATAAATGTCCCTCAAAGGAGGTTCCTCTTTATATAAATGGTGCATGGTCAGTGACCGCGGACCTACAACAACCACCTGATCCGCTCCTGCCTGGCAGTAGTGCCAGGTATCTCTACCCGGAACATCCACATCATAACCATGAGCTGCATGTTTGACAGCTGCCACCCGGTAGCCCTTTTCTTTGAAAGCCTGGATAAGCTTTTTCATAAGTGTGGTTTTACCAGTATTCGAATAGCCGGCAATAAAGATAACCGGGGTCATATTTATCATCCCCCTCACAGACGGAACTCCCAGTAAATTTCTGTTCTGATCTTATATGAGGGGATCTTTTTTTGCAAGAAAAAAACTGGTTTACCTTTATCATATAATCTTTTGGGGATATCGCTTAAAACATTATTTTTGAAAATATATTGGATCTCGGTATAAATTTCGCTATATTTTTACACAATATAAATGACCGAAAAAAACTATACTTGGAGGTATGGTTATGGGATCAGTAGTTCTAGGTACTTTCGATACCCGAAAGCAAGCAGAAGAGGCTGCCTTAGATTTGCGCGGCAAGGGCTTTCACAAGGATATTTCAATTGTGGCTCGGGATGAAGAAAAAGGTAACATTCAAGAGATGCGTATGGGAGGGGAAGAAGAAGGCGGCGACACAGCCATTGAAGGAATCACAACAGGGGGTGCTCTCGGCGGCCTTGCGGGCCTTGCAGCCGGAGCCGGAGCCCTGGTCATACCTGGTATAGGACCACTTGTAGCCTTAGGACCAATTGCAGGTCTCTTATCCGGTGCAGCTACAGGAGGACTGGCCGGAGGGTTAATAGACTGGGGTATTCCGGAAACTGAAGGACGGCATTATGAAGAGGATGTCAAGCAGGGAAAGATCCTCGTCACAGTTCAAGGAAGCGAAACCCGTTTAAATGAAGCCGGAGACGTTTTGCGCCAGTACGGAGCAAACGATGTAAAAATATTTTAATAGTGGTTGGTCGTTAGTAATTGGTAGTTGGTTTAGAAGGAATTCGCTTTGCGAATTCCTTCTATTCTAACGACCGACGACCGACTAATCACCTATTTTAATACAATCTTAGCCCCGATTACATTCTACACCCAATTCCAGCAACTATTTTTGAAACTTAAAACGATCTATTAACTCCTGCAGCTGGCTGGCAATAGTATTTAACGAAGCCGCAGATGCAGCCAACTCCTCCATATTTGCGGTTTGTTCTTCAGTTCCGGCTGCTACTTCCTCTGAACTGGCAGCCGTTTCCTGAGCTATGGAAGCAATGTTTTCAACAGCAGAAGCAGCCTGTTTTGCAGCAGAAGACATCTCATGCATCTTGGCTGCTACCTCGTTAGCTCGTAATGCTACATTGTTTGTAGCCTCTCCAATCACATTAAAGGAACTTCCCGCCTGCTGCACTACTACAATTCCTTGCTGTACCTCAACAGTTCCATCCTCCATGGCCTTAACTGCCTTTCCGGTTTCATCCTGAATTTCTTTAATCAGATCAGAGATTTTTTCAGCTGCCTCTCCGGACTGCTCAGCCAATTTCCGTACTTCTTCTGCTACAACTGCAAAGCCTCTTCCCTGTTCCCCAGCTCTGGCAGCCTCTATGGCAGCATTTAATGCAAGAAGGTTCGTCTGCTCAGCAATCCCGGTAATCACTGTCACAATTTGCCCAATTTCATTTGATCTTTCACCAAGGGCTCTTACTGTTTCTGCAGATACACTTACAGCATTATCAATAGCCTGCATCTGTTCAATAGTATGTTCAATAGCTTGATTGCCATCATGTGTTGCCTTATTTGCATCTTCTGACGCTTCTGCAACACTGGTAACATGCTCATCTACCTGCTGAACATGGCTGATCATTTCTTTGATTCCATTTGATGTCTCTTCAATGCTTTTAGCCTGATTATCAGTGCCGGCTGCTACCTGTTCAATGGCAGCCGCTATCTGTTCGGTAACCTTGACAGACTCTTCTGTACCAAGACTCAACTGTTCCGCAGAATTAAATACCTCAGTTGCAGTTGTGGCTACTTGTGCCAACATCTGGCCCAGCATTACCAACATATGGTTAAACTGCTCCCCGAGTTCTCCTATTTCATCTTGAGTCTTTATATCTGCCCGTACAGTGAAATCACCACTCTGGGCTTGCCTGGCAACATCTGCTAGAACATTGAGAGGTTTGCAGATATAAGAAGTAAAAATCCAAGAAAGAACAATAATAACGGCAATCGCCAGCAGCCCGATCAGCCCCATTTTAAAAGCAAAATCAATGGCAAGATCCTTGTATGGCTGATCTGGTACCCCAACATACCAGATCCCGATGATCTTCCCTTGGGAATCCTTGATCGGTTCATAAACTGCTTGATTCCTGGAGCCCACTACATCTGCCACTCCTATGTAGGACTGCCCCTTTTTCAATACAGTTTCTTCTACTTCAGGAGAAACATTTGTGCCTACAGCCCGGACATCACCTTTCATAACATTAGTAGCTACACGGGTATTTCCCTGAAAGATGGTTACCGTATCCTGAGTGGATTTTCCTATAGCATCTACTGCTTCATGGTTATCATTGATCAGTGTCTCACCCTTATAAAGTTTGCCATCTCTGATCTCCCATGTGCCAGGATAACACCTGTCAAGATAAGAGCGGCCTAACTTCATATCACCCATTAATTTTTCTTGAGCCGCCCAGATTGCTTTTCCGTATACGTTATAGTAACTGTATACACCAATGAAAACAAAGAAAACAAAGAGTGCCCCCATAAAAAGTATCATCAATTTCCAACGCAGCCGCACCTTCATTGATTTTACCCCCCCCTACCACACTCAAGCTAATCAAACAACTCAGTGCTCAGATACCTTTCCCCCGTATCTGGCGCAATAGCCAGCACCGCCTTTTCCGGTGATAATTTAGCAGCCACCTTAATTGCCGCAAAAACAGCTGCTCCCGAAGAAATACCTGCCATAATCCCTTCTTTCTTCATCATCTTACGCGCAGTTATCAAGGCATCGTCATCTTCCACCCGGATAACTTCATCAATAACACTCTCGTCAAGCACAGGTGGTATAAAACCTGCACCAATTCCCTGAATATTATGAGCACCCTGTTTGCCACCAGATAGAACCGGGGAACCTGCCGGTTCCACAGCAATGACCTTTACTGCCGGAAGTTTTTCTTTCAGAGCACCACCTATTCCACTTATAGTACCTCCGGTCCCTACACCACATACAAAAGCAGCTAGCTCATCCCCAACTTGATGAATGATTTCCGGTGCTGTGGTCAGACGGTGCGCCTCAGGGTTGGCTGGGTTTTCAAACTGCTGCAATATTATATATTCACGGTTTTTTTCTATAATTTCCTGTGCCTTATTTACAGCACCTGTCATGCCTTCATTCCCAGGTGTCAATACAAGCTCTGCCCCCATGCCGCGGATCAACTTCTGACGCTCGATACTCATAGTTTCGGGCATAACAATAATCAACCTGTAACCCCGGGCTGCGGCAACCATAGCCAATCCAATACCGGTATTTCCGCTGGTTGGCTCCACAATCACCCCTCCTGGCTTCAACTTACCAGCCTTTTCCGCAGACTTTACCATCTGCAGGGCAACTCTGTCTTTGATGCTCCCCGCGGGGTTAAAAAACTCCAGTTTGACTAAAACCTTGGCTCCCTTAGGATCCACTATTTTACCTAACTGGATAATCGGTGTATTTCCAATAAGATCATCGATTGAATTTACAACCTTCATTTTTTAGCACTCCTTGTGTTTTTCTAGAACAATCCTTGCCTTTATGTCATATTTTACCCATTGTTGACAATTTCGACAACATCCTGAAAAATCCTGCCTATTTCTTCTTTCAAAACCATCTTAAAAACTAAAAAAACCCCTTTCCTAGGGGAATATATTATTCTGTATAATTTTTTATTTTTTTAACAGAATAAAACACAGGAGGTGATCAGGATGACTTCTGGATGCTCTGTTTGCAATGGACTAACCCACCTGGCAGAAAACTGCCCTGCCTGTGGTAATACTATGGAAGACTGCGGAAAAATAAACAGCTACGTAGACCCTTATGGGCCTTACGAGGACACAACCACAGAAGAAGAGACTCTTACAGGTGATGACCAGTGTGTTCACTTTCTGCAGTGTCCCAACTGTGACCAAAGCAGCAACTACACGGTTCACCGTGATGAAATATAGCAAATTAACAGATGGCTACATGCATCAAATCATCAAGCAAGCCTGCTAGCAGACTATGCTGCATGTCAACATGCTCTAAGTGTTTGTGGAATTTATCGATTAACCCCGTCAACAAGCCATCCCTTTCCAGATAATGTCCGGATGTTCGCGCCTCGCGAAATAAGCTGCCTGCAACTGCTCCGGAGAAAAGGGAAAGGCGCTGTTCAGGATTATTAAGATGATCTACTGTTTGCTGTATAAACTTTATCGCTTGTTCGTTAAAGGTTTTCAAACAGGCTACAAGGAGTGCAATTAAGCAGGCACAATACATTGTAGGGCTTTGGGCTTCCGGAAGCAAAGCGATAAGCTCATCGATCAAAGAATGACCGTAATCATCGGACCGTAGTTTTTCAAAGGGTTCTATAAGTTTCTTTTTCCAGGCAAGCCAGTAATCACATGGCTGCATATTCTGGGGTTCCAGCAGTTGTTTAATCCTTGCCCCTGGCACAAAAAGCAGCTGAGTTCGACCAGGTGCACCTTTAACACTTACATCATAACGGGATGATAGGCAGTCCACTTGCTCCAGGCGCTTCAGCATATCATAGGCTGTCCACTTACTAACCCCCATCCACTTTGCTACTGTTGTATAGTGAACAGGAGTTCCAACTTTAGCAAAGTGATCACAAAGTCGACTCAGAAACTCTTTCTGTCTTGGTGTCAGGGCCATGTTTTCCCCTCTTCTCTCCCTAAAAACCCAAAATCTTAGTTTAATGTTAGAGCTACTTTCAACTTATGTCAAGAACCACACCTATCCAGCCCTTGATTTTTCTCCCTCATTTTCTCCCGTCTAATTATCTTCACCGATCAGTCCGGAAATGGTCACGAACTCCCAGCCATCCTTCTGAAGATCATTAATCAGAATAGGTAAAGCTGCCAGTGTCTGGGGCTTCCCCTCATGGAGGAGGATAATCGCTCCTGGCTCCATATTTTTCTTAATAAGAGTTGCTATTTCATTAGATGTTTTATTTTTCTCCCAATCTCTGGGGTCAATAGTCCACATCACAACCCGCAGATTCATTTCAGAAGCAACTTTCAATAACCCGGGACCAAAGGCTCCCCCAGGAGGGCGCATCAGTTTGATCTCTTTTTGTGTCCACTGGGACAAGAGATCGGATGTGCGTGACAGCTGTTCCTTAATTGCTGCTTCTCTTTGCAGCTCTAAATTGGGATGATCATAGCTATGGTTGCCGATCTCATGCCCCTCCCCTACTATCATAGACACCAGACTGGGATTACATTGGATTCTTCTCCCTACTAAAAAGAAGGTGGCTGGCACTTGATTTTCACGCAGCACCTTCAAGTATTCCATGGTATAGCGGAATGCAGGACCATCATCAAAGGTTAATGCAACCCTTTTGCCAGCGGCAGGGACAGAGTACAGGATCTCATCTCTGGGAATCGGAGGAATCGAAGCCCCGGTGTTCAGCTCTTCGCTGTGAGATGGAGAAGCTTCCGGCTGAATGCTGTAACTCTGTACAGGAGTAGGATTCAGTTTGACAGGCTTGTTCAAATTGACATTAGGAGAAGCCATAGCAGTATTAGTATCCTGGACTTGCTTAACAGTTTGGTTCTGTTCGCCAGCCTCCAATGCCAATACAATCTGCAGCAGGAGAAGCTGGAAACAGATCAAAAAAACGAGAGCAGGCAAAAGAAATCTCCTGCCACGCGGCAAATTCACCGAAAAGCTATCCGGGGGCAAGTTTCTCATCTCCCAATATTCACGATAATTCTATTTTACCACAAAAAAGGAAAGGAATGTGACTATTTTCGCTAATATATATAGATACCAGCAGCACCAAGTTCAGCTTGAAAAGATTTAAGTTCTGCCGGTGTAGCAGGTGGAATTGCAGCCAATGGGTCACATAAGCCCATTTCCCTCCATTTGACAGTACCCATTTTATGATAAGGAAGGATTTGAACAGGAATTTCTCTGGGAAGTGATTTAATAAGAGAAGCAAGGTCCTGGGCATCAACCACAGAATCATTGATGGTGGGAATAAGCACATAACTAATAACCATCTCTACCTCTGAGTTCACAACCAACTTAAGGTTCTTCAAGATTTCTTCATTTCCCGTATCTGTCAGCTTTCTGTGTTTTTCCTCATCAATCACTTTAATGGAAAACATCACCAGGTCCGTATATGGTAATACCGTAAGAATATTACCGTGGCGGCAGAAACCGGATGTGTCCAGAACGCGGTGTATTCCCAGTTCTCCTGCCTTAACAAATAGGTCCCTGACAAAATCCGGCTGCAAGAGGGGTTCACCACCAGAGACAGTTAACCCCCCTCCGGATAGATCAAAAAATGGCTTGTAATCCTTCAGCTGTTCGAGGATTTCTGTTGCTGTCACTTGTTTCCCCTTCTTCAACCATGTATCCGGGTTGTGGCAGAAGCGGCAGTGGAGAGCACACCCCTGTAGAAAGAGGACAAAACGAATGCCGCCATTGTCAACTGTACCAAGTGTCTCTATTGAATGGATGTATCCAGTGCTCATTACAATCCCCTACTGAATATGGTGCGCTTGATGACCTCTTCCTGCTGCTCCCTGGTCAGCCTGACAAAATTGACAGCATAACCGGAAACCCGAATTGTCAGCTGCGGATATTTTTCTGGATGATGCATGGCATCTATTAGTAAGTCCCGATCAAACACATTAACATTAATATGATGGCCGTTCCTTAAAAAATACCCGTCCAAGAGAGCTATGAGGTTGTTGATACGACTCTCCTGATCACGCCCTAAGCCGCCAGGTGTAATGGAAAATGTGTAGGAAATACCATCCAAGGCATCATCATAAGGGAGTTTAGCCACCGATGCCATGGCAGCAAGGGCACCTTTTTCATCTCGTCCATGCATTGGATTGGCTCCTGGGGCAAAGGGCTCCCCTCCCTTTCTGCCATCCGGGGTGCTCCCGGTTTTCTTGCCATACATCACATTACTGGTAATGGTCAGAATAGAGTGCGTGTGATGCGCCCCGCGATAGGTGGGATGTTTTTTTAGTTCATGATCAAAAAGGCGTACCACATCCACAGCAATTTTGTCGACTCGGTCATCATTGTTGCCGAATTTGGGGAAACCACCATTTATATTAAAATCTGTGATTAGCCCTTCTTCATTAAAAACAGGTTTTACGCTGGCATATTTTATGGCACTGAGAGAATCCGCAACAACCGAAAGCCCCGCCAAACCAAAGGCCATCAACCGGTCAACAGAAGTATCATGCAGGGCCATCTGCAGGCTTTCATAGGCGTACTTGTCATGCATATAGTGAATGACATTCATTGTAGTGACATATCTTCCAGCCAGCCACGCCACCATTTTTTCAAAAGCCGGCCACACTTCATCAAATTTTAGAGGACCAGGAGCAGCCTGATAAACATCCGGGGCTATCTTCTCTCCAGTAGCTTCCTCCCGTCCTCCATTCAAGGTAAGCAGCAGGCATTTAGCCAGGTTGGAGCGGGCTCCGAAGAACTGCATCTGTTCTCCCAAACGCATGGCTGATGTACAACAGGCAATACCGTAGTCATCACCGAAAATGGGGCGCATCAGGTCATCATTCTCATACTGCAGGGAACAGGTTTCAATGGAAATCTGAGCACAGTATTCTTTAAACTTCCTGGGCAGGTCCTGCGACCAAATAACTGTCATGTTGGGCTCCGGAGCAGCTCCTAGGTTCTCCAGGGTATGCAGCAGCCGAAAAGATGTCCTGGTCACCAAGCTTCTGTGGTCATTGGCCATTCCTCCAATAGATTCGGTGATCCAGTTAGGATCACCCGCAAAGAGTTCATCATACTCCCTGGTTCTCAAATGCCTGGTCAGGCGCAGTTTGATCACAAAATCATCGATTAGTTCCTGGGCATCTTCCTCAGTCAGAATCCCTTCATTAATGTCACGCTCTAAATATATATCCAAAAAGGTGCTCACCCTACCCAGGGACATGGCTGCACCATTCTGCTGCTTGATTGCCCCCAGATAAGCAAAATATAACCACTGCACAGCATCCCGTGCATCCACCGCCGGACCGCTGATATCAAAACCATACATTTCAGCCATTTTTTTGAGGTCATGAAGAGAGTTTATCTGCTGCCTTACTTCTTCCCGCAGTCTCACCTTTTCCTCATTATCAATGTTCAGCAGTACCGGTGAATTAAGATCTGCTTCCTTTCCCGCAATCAGCCGGTCAACACCATATAAAGGTACCCGCCGGTAGTCCCCGATGAGCCTGCCGCGCCCATAGGCATCCGGAAGACCTGTGATAATCCCAAAATGACGCAGACGTCTCATCTCTTTTGTGTAAACCATATAAACTCCATCATTATGGGTTACCCGGTATTTCATAAAGATTTCCTTCACTTTGGGGTCCAGCTCCTCCCCAAACTGGCGGCAAGCATTATCTGCCATGCGAATTCCCCCAAAGGGATTTACTGCTCTTTTTAAGGGTTCATCTGTCTGTAACCCCACAATAATCTCTAAATCACGGTCGATATAACCAGGACCAAAAGCTGTGATGGTCTGCACCGTCTTGGGATCAATTTTATAGACCCCACCTTGCTCCTGTTCCTTGAGAAGTAACTCCCGGCACTTCTCCCAAAGTATTTGCGTACGCTCAGTGGGACCCACGAGAAAAGATGAGTCCCCATGATAAGGCTTCACATTATTCAAAATAAAATCTCGCACATCAATCCGTTCCCTCCAAGTGGATCCCTGGAAGGAGCGATAACAGTCTTTTTCCAGTGTAACTGCCATAAAAAATCACCCCGGTTTAGCATTTCCGGGGTGAGATATTTTAATCCAAAAAAAGCACAACAGATCAGTCATTCCTTTTATAACTGCAGGATGACCGGCAGTCAGCACACCTGCGCTTGATCCCCTGTACTGGTGGCTCCCCTTTGATCTCTTTTATCATATCGAAGATCCGGCTAACTTCTTTTTCTCTACCCGATACAGCAATAGTAGTAGACCCCTCAGAACCACCTACTCCTCCTGCCCCCAGAGCAACCGCATCCACCTGGCTTAAAGTTTCTAAAGCGGTGATCTCAGTAACAATCTTACCCCCTACTATTGGTACAATTCCCACAGGAACCCCCAGACTGTGCTGAAAAACCAGGGTGCCTGCCTTGCCTAATGCATCCTGAACCGAAGGGACCATCTTTTCCAGACACGCCGGTATGATCAGATGCGCTCCCCGGGCATACAAAGTCCCTAATACCCTGCCTATAGTACCCGCAGTTGGTGAAGCCACAAAAACACCTGCCATACCGCTGGCATCAATGGCATTAGCTCCTTTGACAAAAACGTCACCTCGCCCAAAATCTTCGATGACATCTTCCCAGCTGGCCTCAACAACCTCCCCTTTGATGATCACCACAGGAGAGATGCGCTCTTTTGAGGGGGTTACACACAGCCTCCCTTTAGTGATGATTCCTGCTGTGTAACGATCTGGTTCTATTTTTATGCCTGTAAGTTCTTCGGCTATAAAAGCATTGGTGGTGCCACCGGCAATAATCAGTTTCCCACTGTGCAGTGCCTCTTGTACTTCAGGCATTTCCTTGACACCCTTAGCAATTAAGCGTTTTCCCTCAGAGGGGGTCAAAACAAAAAGAGCCCTGTGCAAAACATCAGTATACTGTTCATTATTTCCTTTTGAGGTTGACAAAGCTAACCATCTCCTTGAAAATAAAATAGTACGTCATATTATTTAACTGGGCGAAAAGAGAGGTAAAATCCGGTGCGTTATGCCATAGTCAGTGACATTCATGCTAATTTGGAAGCCCTTCGCGCTGTATTGAAGGACATCAAAAGCCAGCGGGTAGATAAAGTAATATGTCTTGGTGATATTGTCGGTTATTACGCGGATCCCAATACCTGCACCGAACTCTGCAGGAACTCCGGATTTATCTGTATTCGGGGCAATCATGATGACGCTGCCCTAGAGCTTTGTGACATCGATGACTTCAACCCCATCGCCCAGACAGCCCTCCTCTGGACTGCAAAGAAACTCAAACAAGAACATAAGGACTGGTTGCGGAAACTGCCTGAGTTCCTTATTATTGATGAGCAATTCCTTGCAGTACATGGGTCCCCTTGGGACCCTTATGCCTATATATTTTCCTCCGGTGGAGCACTGCAGGCGTTTTCCTGCATGCGTAACAATCACCCATCGATTACCCTCTGCTTTTTCGGCCATACTCATCAAAGGGCCCTTTATGCGACAGAGGAAAGAGCGGTACAAGAAATTGCTCAGGGGACACACTATACCCTCAGTGACTACGGGTTATTTCTGATTAACCCCGGCAGTGTGGGCCAATCCCGTGACGGGAAACCTGGCGCTTCGTATATTATCTATAGTTCAAAAGGGAAAGAAATCGAATTCCGTCATGTTCCTTACAAAATCGAGTTGACACAGCGCAAGGTGGCTGCGGCAAAATTACCGATGATGCTGGCTGAGCGGCTCAGCCTGGGGTATTGACCATCCTTTTTGCCAAAGATAACAGATAATCACGGTTATTCTTCCTCGGATCGTCTAGTACCTTCTCCCAGAGGTGACGCAATATTTTTCCTACAAGTGGCCCCGGGGAAATCCCTGTCTCCTGGATGATATCAGAACCATTTACAGCAAGCTCCCGCATAACAAAGGCACTGCCCGTTGCCATTACCTGCTCCAGATTCTTGGAAAACTTCTCATATTCCTCAAGGGAACGCACCACCTGACTTCTGCTGTGGGCAAGGATATCCGCCAAACGCACACTCAATAGTGCCGGAATCATCTCCCTCCCAACTCTGGCAACCAGACGACGTATCCCAGCAGGTCCCATCTTCAATTCCAACATATGCTCTCTGACCAACATTACTACATTTTTAATAACTTGGTTGCTGTAGTGTAGTCTCCGTAAAATCTCCTCTGTCATCTCCGCCCCCACTACATTATGACCATAAAAATGGCCTCGCCCATCCTCCCCCCTGCTGTAACAGCGTGGCTTAGCTACATCATGTAAGAGGATGGCCAAGCGCACCTCTAAGTTTGACGGTGTATAGCGCATGGACTCCAGAGTATGTGGCAAAACCGGATACTGATGAGAGGGATGATACTGACTAAACAACCACCCTTCCTTGAGTTCAGGTATGATCACAAATAATAATCCTGATTCTAACAGGTTTTCTAATCCCTGATGAAAGTGTGTTGCCATCAGGAGACGATTGAGTTCATCGCGAATACGCTCTGAAGATATTTTGCCCAGTAGCTCAGCATTTCTGATCATGGCATGCATTGTTTTGTCTTCTATAGAAAACCCCAGTTCAGCGGCAATTCTAACCGCCCGCAGCATGCGCAGCGGGTCCTCGGAAAAGCGCTCCTCCGGGTCCCTGACAGCCCTAATTTGTTCCTTGATCAGATCGGGAATACCCTGGTAAGGATCACAGAAAAAAGATCGCAAAGGATCATAGGCTAAAGCATTGATCGTAAAGTCACGCCTTCCTAGGTCCTCCTCTATCTCTAAAACAAAATTCACCCGGGAGGGGCGACGGTAATCGCGGTAACCGGCTTCCATCCGAAAGGTAGTGATTTCTAAAGGAAAACTATTCTTAGTCACAGTTACCGTTCCATATTTAACTCCGGTGGGTACCACCTTATATCCACCGTTTTTAAAAATTCGCTCCACCTCCCTTGGCCGGGCATCTGTAGCCAAATCCCAATCCTGAGGTGGCATACCTAAAATAAGATCTCTAATCCCGCCCCCCACAACATATGACTGCTTATGGTGACGATCCAAAATTATGCAAGCATCCCGTACCTCTTTTGGAAGCAAATGATTCATTAATAAAACTCCCCTTACCCGTGGTCGATAAGACCCGGGGACAGTTCTTCCATCTCACCTCTCCTGTTTGCATTCCTATATGGCAAAACTATCTGTCGGAGACCAACAAACAATAGATGGCTTCCCATCTATTAACAGGTGACAATCACCTGCGCCTAAAGCAAACGCCGCCACAACCGCGCATCTTTCCCCTTCCGCCGGAGATGGTGTACATTGTTTAATGAAACACCCGCCTGCCCTAGTAGATCTTCAGCATTTTGGCGTGCCTCCGGACGCACGATCAAAGCAACCCCACAGTCTGCACTGATCTCCCGGGGAAGAGGAATCAGGACAACTCGAATTCCGGCATCCTTACAGACCTTCTCAGCTTTCAGAGCGTAGTGAGAAGAAGGAAAGGTCAGTACATCAACAGCAAAATATTTCTCATGTTCTGGCATACAGATAACACCTCAAACAATCTTAAAATCCGGAATGGGGATGCGCTTTTTATGGCAGGTATTGCTCCCCGAGTGCTATTATACCACTCCAAGGACATTGATTGCATAAAAACACCTAACATAAAAACTTCATGCCTTTATGTTAGGTGGAAAGGGGGGATGTTTCCCTACCCGCAGCTTATTTAAACCCGGGTAGTTTTGTGGGAGGTTAAATGTATAGAGAAAGACCGTGGGTTGGACCCGCTTCCTGCAGGACTTCGAAACCTCCACGGTCTCTATACCATTATTAATTATTAATTTTTTTCTCTTGCTCCACTTTTTCCAGGATGATCTTATGGTCCACCAGGGCTAATTCTTTAATCCTGGCTTTAATTATCTTGCGCTGGCCGAAAATATTCTCCAGTACAAGGCAGTCATCCTGTGGCTCAACCCTATCAACATTTTCAAAGAAGAGCTCATCTTCATCATCCAGCCTCAGATAGGCATGCGCCTCACACATCTGTCTTCACCTCCATCAAGTCTTTTAGTTTGTTAACCAGCTTCTCCACCTGGTGCGGTAATGGTTCAACTTGTACTCCGATAACTTCTACTTTTGACAGTGTCAGAGGCAGTAGCAACTTTTGTGCCTTGCTATTAGCAATGGCTTCAGCCATTTTCGCCGTCAGTTCACCCCTCATGGAGTTGGCTAGAATGATTCCTAAAGGTCCTACAATGACATCGACATCATCAACATTCTGAACAACCGCATTCTCTCCGCTAGCCCCTTCATTAGCACCGGCTTTAAGCATTAACGATGTAGCGATGGCATTTGTCCCCAAAGCTATAATTTCTGTTTTCGGTGGGAGGTTTTTGCGGATCTGATCTGTGATCAGCCGACCCATTCCTCCCCCTTGTCCATCTATAACAGCAATTCGCATTTTATCACCTATTTACCGCTGATCCGCTGATTCCTAAGTTCGCTTCCAGTCTCCGAACGATTTCTGACTAGACTACCGATACCATAGGCAATTGCAAGAGTGAGGAGTGTCCCGATTATTCCCGCAACTGAAGTTGCAACCTTTTCATTGGTAATCCCAGGAACAGCATAGTCAGGTATCGGTGACTCAATTAACTCTTTCTCATTGTCCATGAACCCGTAATCTATTCCCACTCTCTCCAAACCATCAGGAAATTCTGAGGCAAAGGGGCTGATAAACACAGCAAGCACAACAGCCAGAATTAAAAGAATCCATATTTCTTTGCGCATAATTCTCACCTCAAGCCTTCGATGTTTGTTGTACAAGATCAGGCCGCACCTGAGTCAGATAGCCGACAACGGCAGTAGCAATCACTGCTTCCACCAGCCCAATGATGGCATGCCAGGTAAGCATTGCAGTAAGCAGAATTTTGAACGAACCCTGCCCTGATATAGCAAGCTCTATGGCACAAGCCGCAGCAGCCAGAACAACTGAAACCCAAGACCCTACAAAGGTCCCTACTAGAGTCCCGTTCCGATTCGGCAGTGCCTTACGGATCACTAGATAGACACCATAACCGACAAAAACTCCGATAACAGCCATATTGAGAATATTTGCACCGAGTGCTGTAACCCCACCATCTAGGAAAATAAATGCCTGTAACGCAAGAACAGTCGTCATGATAATAGACGCGGACCAGGGGCCCAATAGCACAGCAGCCATTACCCCTCCCAGCAGATGACCCGATACTCCAACACCTATAGGCAAATCTATCATCTGTGCCGCAAAGATGAACGCAGCCATAACTCCCATAAAGGGTATCTGACGCTCCTGCAGCTCTTTATTTGTCTTGGTAACAGCGTAAACCATAAAAGCTCCACCCAGAGCCCAGGCGGTCCCAAATGTTTTAGGGTCCAGTAAACCGTCAGGTATGTGCATCTACTTGATTCCTCCTTTTAACATCTTAACAACGTGCTGACATCGTGGTTCCTCCCATCACCTGCTAGCAATAAGGTGATGGGCTGCCCGCCGGTTTAGGTAAAAAACAAAAAACCACGGGCATCCATGTTCCACTTCTGTGGAACTCAGAACCTCCGTGGTTCAACTTAAACTTATTTCTCTTTGCATATAGTATTCTACTTGAATATCGTAATTCCTGCAACAATAAAAAATATTTTTATTTTTTCTCCCTGATGATTAGATTCGCCGTTTCCGCAGCAACCTCACCTGTGAAAAATATACACTGTTCCATATGCTCTTCAGACCCCAACTCCATTCCCTTCGTCAGCACACGGCAGCATGTGCTCTTATGGCGAGCCTTAAAGGTATCATGCAGTTCTTTGGCCAGAGCCATGGCTTTATTGACAGCGGGATCACCTGCTTTTTTTCTTCCGAATAACATCCCTAGAGCCATGATCCCACCGGTGAGTGCACCACAAGTACAACCCGCACCCCCGATGCCAACTGGAAACCCGGAGGCCATAGCGATCACATCATCTGGCAGCTGTAGATCGAATTCATCCTTGATGGTTTTAACAACTGCCTCAGAACAGTAAAAGTCGCCACACCGGTAGTAATCCTCGGCTTTCTTTTTAATACCCTCAACATCAATACTTTTTATCAGAAAAAACACCCCCTAAATTATGTGACAAAAAGACGGTCCTTCTGTGATCCTTTTGTCATCTGTCAAAATAAAAGTCTGAAAACCAGAGGTCAGAAATCTGCAAGAACTGATCGAGAATTTATTAAAGCGTAATAGTTTTGGCAGCCGAGGTAACCACTTCTACCGCGGTATACATATTCGTCACTTTACCAACTGCTAACTTATCTTTGATCTCGTAAAAATCCAGGCAGGTGCCGCACGATAAGACCTCAACACCATTTTCCTCCTCTGCTTTGATCAGGTCCAAAACCTCAGAACCTTCTGTGGTAAGGAAAACCCCGCTGTTCATGAAAACCAGGTGACTGACATTTTCTACCTGGTTCAGGGCATAAAGGAAACTTTTCATCAGAGTCTTTCCGAGTTCCTGATCGCCTTTGCCAAAAAGGCTGCTGGTAATGAGAACAGCCACACTGCCCTGATTCTCAGAAACGCTTTGACAGGCAGTGCAGCTTTTACTGATATGCAGGTAATATGCCTCGTCTTTTTCCTCCACCTGAACAGTACAGCCTTTACTCTTAGCCAGTTTTGTTACATTTTCTACAGCAACACCATTATCGACAATGGTTGTCACCTGATCACTTTCTTCTAAGCCCTTTTTCGTCAATACCACCGGTTGAGGGCAGGGCAGCCCCCGTGCATCGATGATTTTTTTCATCCGAATATCCCCTTTTTGTAAGATTTTCTACTGATTAAAGTTGAAGTGATTACAGGCAGTTATCAAGAGTTGGCGATTTCATAGACTGCCTGCACAACCTTTTCTATATCTTCTATGGTATTAAAAAGTCCTGGACTGATACGGCACGCCCCGGCTTTCAGAGTCCCCAATGTCCGGTGCGCCAGAGGAGCACAGTGTAGCCCTGATCTGCATAAAATCCCGTAATTCTGATCGAGAAGCATACTCACCTCTCCACAATCTCTCTCTTCAATATTAAAAGAAACAACAGCTGTCCGCTGTTTATAATCCTGGGGCCCATAAATGATTACCCCTTCTATATCTTTCAAGCCCTGAATCAGGGCATCTGTCAATTCCTGTTCATGCCTATGAACCTTATCTATCCCTGTTTTCTGGATAAAGGCGACCCCTGCTCCCAATCCAGCAATCCCGGGAGTATTAGGGGTACCGCTCTCAAACTTATCGGGCATAAAATCAGGCTGGTAAACCTGTTCTGACAAAGACCCGGTCCCCCCTTCAATGAAAGAGCTGACCTCGAGCCCAGGTCTGATATACAGTCCACCTGTTCCCTGGGGTCCCAGAAGTCCTTTATGCCCGGTAAACGCCAGGATATCGATCTTTTGCTTCTCCACATCTACCGGCAGCACCCCTGCTGATTGAGCAGCATCGACCATGAATAGAACCCCTTTGCGGTGGGCAATCTCTCCTACAGCATCTATAGGCATAATGGTACCGGTAAGATTGGATGCATGGAGCAGGCAAACAAGGCGGGTTCGCTCTGTAATTGCTTGTTCTATATAACAGGGATCAAGACTGCCATCTGGTGCACACCGGACAATGGTCACTTCAACACCCTTCTCTTGGAGAGCATAAAGTGGGCGGGCAACAGCATTGTGTTCCATACTGCTGGTAACAACATGATCACCCGGTTTGAGCAGTCCTTTGAGTCCAATGTTGATAGCCATCGTGACATTCCCTGTAAAAACAATGCGGGAACTGTCCTCAATATTAAATAACTCTGCCAGGTCCTCCCGGGTTTGGAGCAGCATCTGTCCGGCAGCTACAGTTCTGCTGTGACTTCCCCTCCCTGGGCTTGCCCCTACCCGGCGGTTAAATTTATCCACCGCCTGGTAGACACATTCGGGTTTCGGCCAGGAAGTGGCCGCATTATCCAGATAAATCTCTTCTCCAGTTTCCATATTTTTGTCCTCCGTATGAAGCTGTATATAGTTTCAAATTGTATTTTGGGTTTCCGGTAAAAAAATGATCTATAATAAATTGTTATAGATTTTTTTACCTAACATAAATATTATGCACTCTTTCCTGATCTCCTGCTAGGATATCAATAACAATTTGTTATGGTTCCGGAGATAAAAAAACCCGTTGGTATCACGGGGACAGCATCTTGTATGAATCAACTACCAACCCTAATCCAGGTAGTTCCTATAAGCATCAGGCATCTCATATTCAGCCTATTTGTTTTTTGTTTCCTAAATTGAAGGATTAGGATACAAATAATCTTTTAAAAAACTATAAAACGCCTCTACCAGAGGGGTAATTACCTGATCTCGCCGAGTGATAAAATAAAGCCCCCTTTCCAGCGGCAAATCATCGATAGCCAGTGCAGCAATTTCACCTGTTTTGATCCGGTTCTTCACAGCAAAACGTGATACAAGAGATATTCCCAGCCCTGCTGCAACAGCATTAACCACAGCCTCAGTACTCCCTAGTTCCAATCTCACTTTCAGTCTGTCCAGAGCAATACCACTTTCCTTTAATTTGTTTTCAATGACGAGTCGTGTTCCAGAACCCCTTTCTCTAAATATCACTGGCTCTTCAAGGAAATCTTCTAGAGTAATTGATTTCTTTTTGGTTAATGGGTGTTCACTAGGTGCAATCACAACCAGCTCGTCTTTGAAAATATGTTCCTGCTGGAGATCAGGGTTTTCTAGGATTACTCCAATCATCCCCGCTTCAATTTTCCCATCCTGCAGCATCTGCCCTATTTCTGTACTATCGGCTATCTCAAGTTTTACCTTAACCTGAGGATGAAGTGCTTGAAAACGACCGAGAGCCGCCGGGAGTATATATTCCCCGGGAATTGAACTCGCCCCCAGGAGTAAACTGCCGTAAAGATCTTTTTGTAGGGCTTGTACATCAGCCAAGCTTTCGTTGATTTTCGCAAGGATCTCCTGGCTGTATTCATAAACCATTTTACCGGCTTCTGTAACTTCCATGTGCCGGCTTGTCCGGTAGAGCAGAGATGTCCCATAGAACTTCTCCAGGGAATTGAGTTGTTTACTCACCGCAGGTTGGGTCAAATGCAGCACCCGCGCGGCATTTGTAAGACTTTTTTTATCAACAATAAGAATAAATGTTTGCAACCAAGATAAGTTCATCGCTATGCCACACTTTCATTCATGATTATTATTTATTTCTAGCCTTCTCTATAAAAACCCTTTCTATAATGGTCATTTGTGGTTTTCGTTAGTTGTTTACTACAACCTAATCACTTAAAATAATAAATGAGGTGATTTGCTTTGCGCACTGGATATGTGGATCTTCCTTTACACGGGGGGCATTGTCCTCCCTGGCTTTTTCAGCGTATGACTAAGCTAGGTCGATCTCTGCTCATTATCCTAACCCGGGAGGAGGGCACATCAGGCGTACTGGAAAGACTGGCTGATCCCTTCTGGTTCCAAGCCCTAGGCTGCCTGCTCGGCTTTGACTGGCATTCTTCGGGACTTACCACAACGGTCTGCGGTGCCCTCAAGGAAGGACTGCGTGGCTGCGAAAGGGAGCTGGGGCTCTTTATAGCTGGGGGCAAAGGTAAAACATCCCGTAAAACCCCCCAGGACATCATTACCTGTGCCGATAAATACGGTCTCGCTGTGCATCCTGACAAACTCGTCTATGCCAGCAGAATGAGCGCCAAGGTGGATAATACAGCTGTCCAGGATGGCTACCAACTCTATCATCACACCTTTATTTTTACCAGTAAAGGGGACTGGGCAGTGGTTCAGCAGGGTATGAATACCAATAACAAGCGTGCCCGCCGCTACCACTGGCTGGGAAACAGGGTCGACAACTTTGTAAATGAACCGCAGAACGCTATCTGCTGTGACCATCAAGAAAAACACGTCTTAAACCTGGTGGACCGAACAAGCTTAAAAACACGCCAAACAATCACCTCACTTAGCTGCGTCAAACCGGGAGAGATCGCAACAGAATACAAGAAGCTGGTCCTCCCCTCCCGGCATTCCCTGGACAAAAGAAACATTCAGCCCAAAAACTTGGAACGAATCCTTCTTAAAACCTATGAACATCAGCCCGACAGTTTTGAAGGAGTGCTGTCCATTTCCGGGATCGGGCCCAAGACCATCCGCGCCCTTTCCTTGATCTCCGAATTGGCTTATGGGGCACGCCCCAGTTATGATGACCCAGCAAAATTCAGCTTTGCTCATGGTGGTAAGGATGGGTATCCTTTCCCAGTTGACAAAAAAGTTTACGACCAGTCTATTTATATCCTGGAGCAAGCTATCAAAGAGGCTAAACTAGGAAGGGAAGAGAAACTCAAGGCTTTTAAAAGGCTGCAGTTTCTAGAGAATTCAAAAACCCGTCAGCAATCTCCAAAAACATAAGTGTATTGTTCGAAAAGGATAAAATAGTTTTTACACAGTCTGCCGTTCCTTTGTTCAGTTGGTGGAAAAAAGAGCACGAGTCCCTCTGATCTAAAAAGAAATCACGAGATCCGTCCTCCTGATTCTGAAGAATAACAAAACCAGGCACTTGAATGTTCAGGTACCTGGTTGTTTTCCAACAGCAAGCAGTCCTATAAGCCGGGTTCTGTGCCTTCGTTTCCGAAGGTGGTGATCATCTGTCTGGGATCCCGGTTGCCCGGGATCTCTAGCAACCTACCCGGAGGCGAAACGGGCCGCTTCTATGCCTCCCTATTCGGTCTTGCTCCAGGTGGGGTTTACCTGGCCGCTCAGTCACCTGAACGCCGGTGCGCTCTTACCGCACCGTTGCACCCTTACCCAGCACTGCTGGGCGGTTTTCATTTCTGTGGCACTATTCCTTGGGGTTACCCCCTCTGGGTGTTACCCAGCACCCTGCCCTGTGGAGCCCAGTGGGGGTGACCCCAAGGAATAGTGCCACAGAGATGAAAACCGCCCAGCAGTGCTGGGTAAGGGTGCAACGGTGCGGTAAGAGCGCACCGGCGGTCAG
>DUMY01000098.1 GCA_012839645.1 Syntrophomonadaceae bacterium | reverse complement strand
TGGGCCAGTCACTGTGACACACCCGGATATGGTGCGCTATTTTATGACCATTCCCGAGGCTGTTCAGCTGATTATTCAAGCTGGTTCTCTGGCAAAAGGAGAAGAAATATTTGTTTTGGATATGGGTGAACCAGTGCGCATCCTTGA
Source organism: Syntrophomonadaceae bacterium (assembly GCA_012839645.1). GTDB lineage: Bacteria > Bacillota > DSM-12270 > Thermacetogeniales > Thermacetogeniaceae > Syntrophaceticus. The sequence goes on along the minus strand of DUMY01000098.1, from coordinate 2,626 downwards.
CCTTGCTCGCGACCTGATCCGGCTTTCCGGGCTGACACCGGACAAAGATATCGAAATAAAGATTACCGGAATACGCCCTGGCGAAAAGCTGCGTGAGGAGTTATTTACCGACCAGGAAAAGATGGGTGCTACCAAGTACAGCCGGATCTTTGTTGCTCACAATGGTGATACCTACCTGGATGATGCACAAATGCTGGTAAACAAGGTGCGGCAGGGGTATGGGGTAAATGACCCCTATGAAGCAAGGGAATTGTTAACAGCCTTGTTTCCAGATGTTAAACATAAGCAGGATCCCATACAGCTGGGGATGCCAGGGGATTTGGTTCAAGTTTGCGAAGAAAATTAACAATAAGTGATTGTGAAAAAAGGTACTATGCATGTTTTTGTCGAAACATATAGCTGTTAATGCATACTACATTGTCAGGAGGAAATAAAATGTCAAGCAAAAAACCAGCTGCTACAGAACTCAAAGAAAGAATACGCAGCAAATCTGCAGTAGTATCTGTGATCGGGCTTGGTTATGTTGGCCTGCCTTTAGCAGTAGAAAAAGCTAAAGTGGGCTTTAAAGTTCTGGGAGTGGAGCAGAATCCTGAGCGGGCAGATATGATCAATCGCGGGGAGAATTATATCGGTGATGTCAAAGACGAAGAGCTGAAAGATCTTGTGCAGCAAGGGTTGCTCACAGCAAGTACCAGTTTTGACTGTTTGCCAGATGCTGATGTGATTGTTATCTGTGTGCCCACACCCCTGACGGTAAACTTCGATCCCGATATTTCGTACATTGTCAGTGTCTGCGAGGAAATCGCCCCCAGGCTGCGGCCGGGGCAGATGGTAACTCTGGAAAGTACTACATTCCCGGGTACAACAGAAGAAGTAATGCTGCCACTGCTGCAGAAGAGCGGCTTGAAAATTGGGGATGACTTCTTCCTAGCATTTTCACCGGAGAGGGTAGACCCGGGGAATAAGCGATATACTACAAAAAATACGTCCAAGGTTGTCGGTGGTGTGACACCTGCCTGCTTGGATGTAGCAAAGACATTTTACGATCAAACGATTCTCAATGTGGTTCCTGTCTCCAGCCCATCAGTTGCTGAGATGACGAAGGTTTTTGAGAATACCTACAGGTCAATTAATATCGCCTTAGTCAATGAAATAATGCTGCTCTGCGACCGGATGGGACTGGATGTCTGGGAGGTTGTGGAGGCCGCAGGGACGAAGCCCTTTGGGATCCAGACCTTTTATCCAGGACCTGGGGTAGGTGGGCACTGTATCCCCATTGACCCCTTCTATCTCACCTGGAGGGCACGCCAGTTTGACTTCCATACCCGCTTTATTGAGCTGGCAGGGGAGATCAATATTCAGGCTTCCTACCACGTAGTTGAGGTTGTTTCCAAGACACTGAACAAGGCAGGGAAGTGCTTGAATGGCTCCAAAATTCTAGTGCTCGGTGTTGCTTATAAAAAGGATATCAGCGATGTCCGGGAGTCACCTGCTTTGAAAATAATTGAACTGCTATGGAAAGAGCACGCAGATGTTTCCTACCATGATCCATATGTGCCTCACCTTAGGGCTCATGATCCCTACAATTGGGAAATGGAGGGTGTTTCTTTATCCTCTGAGAGGCTGCAGGAAGCAGACTGTGTGTTGATTATTACGGATCACTCCGGCTTTGACTATGATTGGATTATAGAAAACTCAAAGATTGTGGTGGATACACGGAATGCCACAAAGGATGTTAAGAATCACCGGGAGAAAATTGTTAAAATATAATGAAGTATGGTGATAAAATGATTTCAAAAACAGCATTTGTCCATTCACAAGCAGAGGTAAGCCCTGACTGCAGTATTGGGCAGTACTGTGTTGTTGAAGAGGGCGCTGTTCTAGAGCCTGGTGTAGAGCTTGGCCACCATGTGGTCGTTCATTCGGCAACAAGAGTGGGCGCCAGTACCATAGTAGGTGATGGGTGTATACTGGGGCGTGCTCCTCGTCCTGCTGTAACCAGTACTGTTAAACAGCGGGAATTGCACCCTCTTGTGATCGGCAAGAGCTGTATTGTCGGTACAGGTGTTGTTGTCTACAGGGGTACAGAGATTAAGGATTCCTGTTTTTTAGGGGATTATGTATCTGTAAGGGAAAATTGTAAACTGGGAGAAGCTGTGCTTGTGGGGCAGCGGGTTGTGGTGGAAAATGATGTAGAGATAGGTGACAGCACAAAAGTCCAGACCGGTGCCTACATTACAGCATCTACAAAAATAGGAGAGTGCGTCTTTATCGCTCCCATGGTGACCACCACCAATGACAACTATATGGGGCGGACGGAAAAGCGTTTCGCTGACCGGTGTGGAGCTTCCTTTGAAAAGGGGTGCCGTGTGGGAGGAGGGGCAACGATTCTGCCCGGGATCACCATAGGAGAGGAAGCTTTTGTGGCAGCGGGCAGCTTAGTTACCAGAGATGTTCCTGGCTATCAGCTTGTCATGGGAGCCCCAGCCCGGGTTGTGCGCTCTGTTCCTGACGATGAGCTTATTTTTTCTCCAGAAGCAAAAAAGGATCAAAAAACTGCTATTCCCAGTTTTGATTTAAAGCGTCAAAATGCTGAATTGGGCAAAGAAATAGCAGATACTCTGCA
>DUMY01000009.1 GCA_012839645.1 Syntrophomonadaceae bacterium | reverse complement strand
GCGCCAAGAGCAGAGCGCTGCCATTATTGTAATCGAACACCGCCTGCAGTATCTGCTGCCGCTCTCTGATCGGTTGGTCATCATTGAGAATGGAAAGGTTACCGCTGACGAAAAACCGCCGCGGCTTTGCCGTATTGCTCCTGCCGGTTCGGTAGAGGTGTCTTCCCTGAAAACAGATGTCAGCTGCAAGGAGCCGGGGGATGGAAGCGCGCAGCAGGAAGCGTCCCCAGTGCAACCCCTGCTTTCTTTGGAAGAGGTTACGGTCAAATATGAGCAGAAGACCGTCCTGAACAAGATCAGTTTTTCCCTCTACCCAGGGGAAACTGCAGCTTTGATGGGGGACAATGGCTGTGGTAAAACCACATTGCTGCTGGTGCTGTTAGGAATTATAAAACCGGATCAGGGGCGGATATATTTTGAGGGTGAAGAGATTTCCGGTGCCGGAGTAACCCAGCGTGCCCGGGAAATGGGGCTTACCTTTCAAAATCCCAACCACCAACTCTTTGAACAGACGGTGTTCAAGGAAGCCAGCCTGCCCTCTCAATTTTTAGCCCGGGATCTGGAGCAAAGCCTGGAGAGGGTGGAAGAGCTTCTGCGGAGGTTTGATCTGTCACAATACCGCGAACAGGTGCCATTTGCCCTAAGCCTGGGGGAAAAAAAGCGGTTAACGCTAATCTCTGTCCTGGCTTACCAGCCGCCCATACTGCTATTGGATGAACCGCTGGTGGGGCAGGACCAACAACGGCTGGAGCTGCTTTTGGATGTGCTGTTGGGACACCGCCAGCGAGGGGGCTTAACTATTATGGCTTGTCACGAACCCCAAGTAGTGGAAAGATGCTGCCAGCGGGTGCTCTTCTTAGAACAGGGCAATCTGATAATTGATGCCCCCACAGAGGCTGCATTTTTAGAGCTTGCCCGCCTCGGGAGGGAGGAGTACCTGCCGCAGAGTCATTACAGCCTTGCTGCCGGTGAAGAAACGAGGTATGAACCATGAGCTGCTCACTGAAAAGGGAGAAAAACAAACAGCCAGGTTATTCTTTCAGCCTCAGCGGTTTTCTGCCGGGGCTGAGCTATATGCCGGCGGAAACGCCCTTTCACCGCATGCATCCGCTGATTAAGCTGGAACTGCTGATTTGTTACAGTATTCTGGTGTTTTCCCTGCCTCACTACCTGTCTGCTTTATGTTTATTTGTTATACTGCTGGTTGCTTACCAGGCTGCGGGCTTGGGGTTGACATTTTTTTGGCGAAAACTAAAGTTTATCATAATGTTCAGTGCTCTTATTTTTATTGTACATATTATATTTGTCCATGAAGGGGTCCTGCTTTGGCAAGCTCACCTGCTGGGGCTTCGCCTCCAGATCTGGTCCCTGGGGCTGTTCAAAGGCCTGTCTTTGGTGTTTCGGTTTGTAAATATCATCTGCTCCAGCTACCTGTTTGTGGCTACTACTGATCCTAACCGCCTGGCATACTGCCTGATGCAGGCTGGCTTGCCCTATCGCTTCGGGTTTATGCTGATCACCTCCCTGCGGTTTATACCTGTTTTTTTTATGGAGCTGTCACAGGTCCGCAATGCACAGATGGCTAAAGGAATTGATCTAGAAGGGTTGTCTTTAAAAAAGTTCTCACAGATGATCCGCTACCTGTTTGTACCGCTGGTTATTTCTGCGCTCAGTAAGGTGGATACCCTGACCATCTCTATGGAAAGCCGTGCCTTTGGCCTTTACCAGAAGAGGACGTATCTGGACCAACAGCCCTTTACCAGGGCAAATTACCTGCAGGCGGTATTTACAGCAGTGATTTCTTTGGTTTTTTATCTGTTGATGCGAAGCTTTACGCTCAAATATATGTATTAAGAAAAAACTCCGGAGGAATGAAAGCAGCTGTGTTAGAGCTGCTTTTTAATTGGTGGAATTTTGGACAACTATCTGCCATAGTAAAGTACGATAGTAGTTCTATTCCAGGTATGGTATACTTTGCGGAAGATGTCTTGAACCAATTCATGTTATGCGAAAAAAACGAGATGGAGGTGAGGGGTTCCAAATCTTGCTGAAAGCTGTAATATAGGAAAGTCAAAGAGGTGTCATGATGATGAGTAATGTTATCGATCTCACGAAACCGTTTCTATTAAAACTCAGGATTTATCCGGGAGAAGTATTTCTTCTAAATGAAGTCTTAGAAATGCATAAGGAAATGAATCAGGACTTGGTACCGCATGAAGGAAGCAATGAAGGCAGTGGGATTCTTACTGCATTAGATGAAGCTTTCGAAGACTTTCTCGACGAATCAGGTGATGTAATAGAAAAGGTTTTGTTTTTAAGCGACTCTTTTGCCGAGGAGTGTGTCCTTGTTTATGGTTCAATAGCACAAAGGATGAGAAAAATGGCTGCTATTGAAGAAGTTGATGGAACAGGAGTCTATAAGCTGCCGGTATATGTTTATGAAACGGAATATCTGCGATTTGCGTTGGAAGCAGAGGTGGATTTAGTAGAGGAGTGCCCTGAGCGGCAGCAGGAAATTCAAAGATTACTGGACAGGGTATTATCCATAAGCAATAAGTGCAAAGAGTGGAATAAAAAATACTGTTTTACTGAAAACAGGCTGGCTGCCATCAAGAGGACGCTTGGGGGCTTAGAAATCCAAGATGATGCTCTGTTAACAGATGATAGTGAAGATATAGAGATGCCCTTGGTCAGTTGTTATTATTATTTTAATTCTGTTCCATTAAACAGAGAGAAATATAGTAAGCCTGATGAAGAAACCCTTGATGTTTTTGATGTTTATGCAGGATTTGATCTCGGGGTACTCCTGGATGAGCCAGAATCCCGGGAGATAAATATTGCTTGGGCAAGAGTCATCTTAATACCACCAGGAAAACATCACTCCATATATGAAGCCTGTGATGCTTATTCGGCAGATCTTGAGGATGCATGTGTAACCCTGTACGATGAAAGGGGTTTTCTGGTGTATCCGCTCGATGGGCTAGACTCCGGTAAGGTATGGATATTAGATGAATTTATTATTAAACAGGGATACGAAAAGGCGGCAGGGGATTTTTTGGAGTGGATAAAAAAGCATCTTGCAAAAGAAGGAGCTTTGGTGGTTTATCCGGTTTTTTCATTTACAGAAAAATCTCCCGGCGGTTTTGATGGGATAAGGCGTGATACTTCTACTGAAAAGCGGGAAAAGGTACGACAATTTTATGCTTTCCATGGCTTTCTGCCCTTGCGAGATACAGAGTATATGTTTGTGAAGTTAAGTTAATAAAAAGGAGGTGACAGGGGCGGTTCTCTGTCACCTCCTCTGTTTACGCTTCTTGGAAATGGTAGAACTGTATATCTAATAAAAACGGAGGCGGAGCCGCTTGCAAATAATATCCTGGAATTGGTGAGATGAAACCAGACAGAAAGGGGAAGTGATTAAGTTTCATAAATTCACTGTGGGAGTAATGGGCGGCGGGGAAGATGTATCCCGGGAAACAATGCAGGTGGCCTATCGGCTGGGTAAGCTCATTGCTGGAGAGGGCTGGGTGCTCCTCTGCGGGGGTCGTGCGGCCGGTGTGATGGAGGCATCTGCACAGGGTGCAAAGGATGCTGGTGGCCTGACGGTCGGGATCTTGGCGGACAGGCATAAGGGCAGTGCTTCAAAATATATCGATATTGCCATAGCAACCGGGATGGGTGATGGGCGCAATTATATCAATGTTCTCTCCAGTGATATTGTGGTGGCACTGCCAGGGAGGGCAGGGACCATCTCGGAGATCGCTTTAGCTTTAAAGAGCGGCAAGAAGGTGATTCTCCTGGAGTTTGATACAGGAGATGTTTTTGATTGTTACCGCCAGGATGGACTGTTAGTTACAGCCGGCACTCCGGAGCAGGTGATCCGGATGATCAAGGAGTACTGTAATATAGGGTGATAATCTGTGGAAGCAAGAGAACCGTTCCACCGCAATAGTTTTTATTCCATACGTAGAGCAGCTGAGGTTGAGATTGTCATCAAACGGTCCAAGTTTATTGCTGACGCAGCCCCTGCCGATGATGAGGACGCGGCCAATTCATTTATCGATCAAGTGAAAGAGGAACACAAGCGGGCGACTCACAATGTGTTTGCCTATTTGATCAATGAGCAGGTCATGCGCTGCAGTGATGATGGGGAACCTGCGGGAACTGCCGGAAGGCCGGTGCTGGACGTGATGCGGAAGCAGGGACTGGAGCGAACTGCTGTCGTTGTTACCCGGTACTTCGGTGGGATTAAGCTCGGTGCCGGGGGGTTGGTGCGTGCCTATACAGAAGCCGCCGGGAAAGCCATCGACTCTGCAGGGATAGTGAAAAAAAGGCTGCACCGCGAGATTTTTGTGCGGGTTGATTATCAATTTTTTGGTCCAGTCAAACGGGAGCTGGAGATGGCCAGCGCACAGATCCAGGATATCGCTTACGGTGAACGGGTGGAGATCAGATGTCTGCTACCGGTAGGGGTGAATATTTTCCCGGTGCTGGAGGGAGTAACAGCAGGACAGGTGGAGCTTGAGGAGGGAAAGCACTGCTACTATTAGAACAATCCTCAGATTCTAGAATAATGCGTTTGATGTAGATTCT
>DUMY01000008.1 GCA_012839645.1 Syntrophomonadaceae bacterium | reverse complement strand
TGCCCGGACCTTATCGGTCAGCTCCTCTACCGTATCCACAAACTTCTGGGCTTCAGAACCGGAGACCCACTTGACCATCAAGCGGTCCGGCTCCAACCCAAGATATTCCATCATCCTGGTCACTAAAGAAAAACGCCTTCTTGCGAAATAATTGCCACTAACATAGTAGCAGTCTCCAGGGTGTCACCCGGCCACCAGTACCCCATCGGCTCCCTTTTGAAAAGCCTTGAAGACAAACTGGGGGTTAATCCTCCCAGAACAGGGAACCCGGATGATACGCACATCCGGCGGGTACTGCATGCGGTTCAAACCGGCCAGGTCCGCACCCGCATAAGCACACCAATTGCAGCAAAAAGCAACAATCTTGGTGTCTACAGACACAGGGCATCCACCTCCGCCAATATTTGTTCATTAGTAAACCCTTTTAAGTCTAGTGCACCGGCACGACAGGCCACTGCACAGGCTCCACACCCCTGGCAAAGCCCACTGTTAATGGAAGCCACCTGCCGCTCGCCACGGGCTCTGTCTTCAATAGTCTTGAGTTCTATAGCCGCGTAGGGGCAGATGGAAACACAAAGACCACAGCCTGAACAAACCTGCTCATTCACACCGGTAATCAAGGGGCTTGTAGCCATTTCATCCTTGGAAAAAAGCACAGCCACTTTAGCTGCCGCTCCACTGGCCTGGGCTACAGTATCAGGAATGTCCTTCGGTCCCTGGCAGGATCCCGCCAGGTAAACACCACCTGTAAAAGTTTCCACAGGTCTCAGCTTGGGGTGTGCTTCCTGGAACCATCCATCACTATCGGTCGACAGCCCGAACAGCTGGCCGACACGACCTGAATCTTTACTGGGCACCATGGCGGTTGCTAAGACCACCAGGTCGGCATTCACCTTTACCGGGCGCCCCAATAAAGAGTCCTCACCACAGACCACCAGTTTATCTCCCAGTTGATAGATGCGTGATACCCGTCCCCGCACATACTGAGCACCTTCACTTACAGTCCGCTGGTAAAATTCGTCATAGGCCTTCCCTGGTGTCCGCACATCCATATAGAAGACAACAGCCTGGCCATCTTCGATCTTCTCCAGCACCTGGTGGGCATGTTTTGCCGTATACATACAACAAGTGCGTGAACAGTACTTCTTCCCTTTGGTATCATCCCGGGAGCCCACACACTTGATAAATACCACTGTTTTTGGTTCTTTCCCATCGGACGGTCTTAAGATCTTGCCTGCGGTGGGACCTGATGCGTTGACCAGCCTCTCGAACTGAAGACCTGTGATCACATCCGGGTATTTGCCATATCCATATTCACCATAAGATTCCTTCCAGTCCCAGAGATCAAATCCGGTACCCATAACAACCGCACCAAAGCGATCCTCAATGATCTTATCCTTGTCCTCAAAATTAATAGCATCCCGGGGACAGTTCTTGGCACAGACGCCACACCTGTCCCTTAAAATCTTCCGACAGCGCTCCGGATCGATAACCGGCTTATTGGGCACTGCCTGGGCAAACGGCTTGTAGATGGCTGTCCTCTGGCCCATTCCCTCATCAAACTCACTTGTAATTCGTTTATTCGGGCATTTCTCAATACAAACGCCACACCCGGTACAGAGGTCATGGTCTACATATTTGGCCTTTTGCCTTATTTTAACATCAAAGTTACCGATGTAACCGGAAACTTCCTCAACTTCACAATAAGTCATTAAATTAACATTAGGGTGCTGTGCCACAGCACTCATCTTTGGGGTGCTAATTCAGGCCGAACAATCAAGGGTGGGGAAGGTTTTGTCCAGCTGGGCCATCCTACCCCCGATGGTCGCCTCCCTCTCTACAAGTGTGACCTTGTACCCCGCATCAGCGATATCCAGGGCTGCCTGCATCCCGGCAATACCCCCACCAATGACCAGAGCCTTCTTTTCAATAGGAATATAATCCTCTTTCAAAGGCACAACATGAGTTGCCTTATACACAGCTGCCCGGACCAGGTCCAGGGCCTTAGCTGTTGCCTGTTTCTGGTCCTTGGCATGCACCCAGGAGACCTGCTCCCGTAGATTGGTCATTACCATCAAATATGGGTTGCCACCTGCATCTGCCATGCATTTCCGGAATGTATCTTCATGCATGCGAGGAGAGCAGGAGGCCACCACGATCCTGTCCAGGCTATGCTCCTTAATCTTTTCTTTGATCAAATCCTGGCCAGGCTCAGAACACACATACTGATAATCCGTGGAATAAGCCACATAGGGAAACTTTTTTGCCTCCTCTGCCACCCAATGGCAGTCCACTGTGCTGGCAATATTTGAACCACAGTGGCAAACAAAAACACCTATCCTTTTCACCAGGCTCCTACCCCCTTTACGCTTTTTCTTCTACTTTTTCTCGTTTGCTGATCTCCGCAACTAATGTTAACGGATCAACAAAATGCCTGTTTAAGCCAATTTCTTTTGGACTCACTCCAAAAGATAGGGCCATTAATTCAGTAAAATAGAAAACCGGTAAATTAAAATTAGTTTTGTATTTCTTATTAACAGTTAACTGGTGAAGATCCAGGTTCATCAAGCACATGGGGCAGGCGGTCACCAGACACTCTGCACCACAAATTTCAGCAACACGCAGTATCTCATAAGCTAACGGCAGACCATCATCAGGTGACAAAGTAATCTGCCCTGCACCACAGCATTCGGTTTTATGCGGCCAGTCCACAGGTTCGCCCCCTAGACTGGAAATCAGATTGTCCATGCTCTGAGGGTTCTCGGCGCGGTCGAAATGACCCAATTTAGGCGGCCGCACCAAATAGCAACCATAATAACAGGCCACCTTTAATCCATTCAGCGGTTTTTCCACATTTGACTCAATCCGCTCCAAACCTACTCCATCAACAAAAACTTCCAAGAGCGACTTGGTATTGTTGGCAGCATGGTAATCCATGTCAATAGCCTCTGCCACCCGCTGCTGTGTTTTCTCATTTTGCCGCACTTCCGCCTCTACAGTTTTAAAACGGCTATAACAGGCAGCACAAGGCACAGCCACATCCATACCCTCTTTTTCAGCCAGGGCTAAATTGCGGGCAGGCAAGGCAAGGGATAATAAATGATCCTTTGCATGGGCTGAACTGGCACCACAACAGTTCCAACCAGGCAGTTCCCATAAATCAAGACCCACTTTGCTCGCACAGCAGGCAGTGGAAAGCCTGAATTCTATACCTGTTGTATCAAGCGAGCAGCCAGGATAATAGGCAACTTTCATCTGTGGATGATGGAGGCGCAGTGAAGAAAATATTTGCAAGGGTACGGGAAATGGGGGTTGATTGAGATGAAAGTTGCCTATTATCCTGGCTGCTCGCTTGATACAACAGGTATAGAATTCAGGCTTTCCACTGCCTGCTGTGCGAG
>DUMY01000097.1 GCA_012839645.1 Syntrophomonadaceae bacterium | reverse complement strand
CGAGAAGTGTAGAGCAAGACGAGGTTATCTTTATATGGAATGGATCAGTGCAGAATAGAGCAAGACGGGGTTATCTTCCTGAATGCAGTGGGGTGAACTGGTTTTGTGCTGCAATTAATGCCGCTCCCAAAGCTCCGCAAATTTCCGGTTCTTCGGGTACCAGAACCGGACTGCCGAGTTTTTCTTCTACGGCACGGACAACCCCTATATTTTTGGCTACGCCGCCGGTCATCATGTATTCGCCTTTCATTCTGGCGCGTCCACCCAGTGCGATCACTTTGGAAGCAACAGAAAGGTTAAGCCCATGAACAATATCCTCAAGTTTTTTGTCTTCTGCTATCAGTGAGACCACCTCTGACTGGGCAAAAACAGAACACATGCTTGAAATGGTAATCTCTTCATCCCACTGCAGCCCGCATGTGCTCATCTCTTCTAAAGTAAGCCCTAGAGACTGCGCCATCATTTCCAGAAAACGACCTGTGCCTGCGGCGCATTTGTCGTTCATCATAAAACGGAGTACTGTGCCATTTTCACCAAGGCGTATGATCTTGCTGTCCTGCCCCCCAATATCAATGACCGTACGAACCGCAGGATTTAAAAAATGCGCCCCCGCTGCATGGCATGTAATTTCAGTGACATCCCTTTTGCGGAAAGCGATATTGGCACGGCCGTAGCCCGTCGAAACGGTACGGTAAATCTGATTTTTGGAAAGTCCGGCCTTTTTCAGCGCATCCTCCAGAGCCTTTTCTGCACTTTCCGCTACACGCACTCCGGTAGGCAGAACAGAAGAAGAAACGATATTTTGTTTGCTGTCCAATATTACGACATTGGTAGAAGTAGAACCGCTGTCGATTCCGGCGGTATACTGCTGCTCAAGCGGTCTGGGATGCACTGCCTGGAACTGCTTTTTCTCCGGGGATGCTGTCAGGGGTAATTTTAAGTTTTCAAAAAACGCTTCTGTTCTGGTTTTAATCTGCGCAGCTCCCTGTGTAGTGTAATCAGTTTCGATTTTTAAAATTGGTATTGTTAATTGTTTTCTCAGCTGCATATATTCGAAACCATAAAAATCACAGAAATTTACGGTGTTATAAATAATTCCTTTTAAATTCGGGTCGTTAACCAGCATTTTGCGAGAAGAAACATCGGCCATTCTCATACAGGGTGTCTGTGATAAAAGTTCACTTGCATACCAATCCACCAGTTTTTCTAAGGTATCCGTAAGTGGCGGGTTTCCAAACCGGCGGACGTCAGTGCAGGTGTTGTTTTTAACAGGAAGCGGGGATGCCTTGTTTATGAACTCCAACAATTCTTCGCTCAGCCTTGCACCCATCACAGCAACATATTTGCCGCTCATTTCTTGTGCATCTTGAGTGAATGCCGTGCAGAATTTTGTGTAGTCGAAGTTTTTGCCTGAATAAGCAGTGTAGTCTTTGATAAATTTGAGCAGTTCATTTTTATAGAGGTTCTTGCTGCAATGCTTGTTTATATGTGGAAGATTCAGTACAAAAACCATCTGGTTTATGCTGCGCAGCACATCACATGCGCTCTCAAGGGAGTCACAGCAGTTGGTTAAAAGAAGCGCACCTGAGCTGTTTTTCAAGCGATTTTCAATTAGTGCCCGTGAAAAACTGCATATGTTTCTATGGGTCAGCTGATCAGCCGCGGCAAAATTGTCTGGCATTGGATTGCATAATGTGCATTCCTCTCCAAATCCCTTTACAATTTCCACAGGTGCATATTTGCAAACATAAGCCATCATTTTGCAGCCTCCAAAATTTCTAGAAATGCTTGTAAGCGGGTACTCATTTGCCCATCATTGATGTTATCTCTGTCACAGCCGTCACCGTCAAGTATTAAGACAGGTATATCCGCTGCTTCCAGCATATCTTTTATCAGAGCAGCGCCGCCAAGTGTCCGTTTACAGCCCCAATGGTTAAAATAAACCACTCCATCTGCATGAAGCAGGTTTGCCATCTCGAGCAGCTTATCAGCACGTTTTTTTGTTGGTCCGCACATTGTGTTAAGAAGGAGCTTGCGCGCCATAGACTCATAGGGATGGTCCCCATCCATAGGGATCAAAGAGTCGAAATTTAAGTCACAACATAACAGATGATATTTGTGGCTGAAATTGAGAACATTGTTGATGGAATCCTGCCAATAGGGAACTGTGTGAGCCCACAAAATACGGATTTCACCGTTTGATAGAGGAGCATTTCGCACATCCTTCAGCAGCTGCTTAAAGTAATGTTCAGCTTGATCAGTTCCAAGCAGAATGTGTGTAAAAAAAAGCTTGTACATTTCAGATGTAAGGTTGTTTGATAGATATTTTCCGGGCAGCTCTTGAAAGTAATCACGGTACATTTTCAGTGAACGGTTTTCACTGCGGATTACTGCTTTTAGCTTTTCGTGATCGAGTTTTCTACCAATAACATCTTCCATAAATTCACTCATTCTTCGAAACTGATTAGCAACATATTTGACTGTTTCAGCACTATATTCGGCTGGCACGTCAATTGTAAAGTGGGGTACCTTCCAATGATCCGCAAGTGTCCGAAATGTAAGGGTATTGGCATCACATACCAGGGTGGTGTTTACAATAAATTTTGATTTAGGCAGCACACCTGACAGTGCTGCTCCTAACACTGTTTTATGGTAGGAACAATAGGTTTTCGGGATGCCGTAATTTTCAGCGAAGTCAATAAATGCTCGTTCAGTGTATGCTCCGTTCAGGAAACCGGACAATCCCTCAACAAATTGAGGTGTGATACCCATGGCTTGCAAAAGCCCACATGGAAAAAACAAATTGACAACTGCTGAGTTCCCCGGATCTTTGAGGGGTTTATGGATGGTATGATTGCAAACGGCTGCGGCATACTTCTGATGGGGTAACAGCCTTTGGTCCGGAAAATATTTTACTACCAAACCGCTGACGGTGTAGCCTACATTTAATAAGGAAAGCGCCTTTTGTGGTTGGGTTGTTATATTTTTTCCTACTGTTTCTCCGAATTTTTTGACAATCCTGTGCATAATAGAAAGCTCCTATTCATCAATCAATCCATCACCTTATCACAAAAAACTGTTCCAGGCTGTCGCCCGTTATCCTTATTGTCGCAGTTCTAGTGTTTCACTTCAACCCCGCCCATTACTGTCAGGGCGTTGATTACAAGCTTTTTCCGGGATGCCGGATCACCTGTGTATTCTACTGCCCGTTTCTTGCCAAGGAATACAGATCAAAATAATTCTTTTGTGGATATTATCTTCTATTTTGTTTATTCAGGATAGAGTGTGGCCAAACGCAGTGGATTGTTAGTAACAGGGCACCTGTAGGGATTATAAAGCTCGCATTATAAATTTCACTTCATCACTTAGTATTGCAAGATCTTCATCATTAAGGATTTTTTCAATATATAAATCAAATTTGGATTTAGAAATATCGATCTCATAGGGGTACTCCAAGTATTTCAGGTCACTGTTAAAGTAGATCCGCACAATTGGCCTTGTCGGATCCTTTTTATGTGTATCAACTACCTGGCCGATTTGCCCTGTGTTAATTCTGACAATTGTACCAATAGGGTAGGGGGATATATTGGATAATACTGCGGTAATTGATCTATCTTCCAGGGATGGCCCGAGTTTTTTGACAAAATTAATGGCGTGGGGTACTGTGTAAGCACCTCTGTAAGGCCTATCAGATGTCAAAGCATCGAAAACATCTGTAACCATTACAATTCGGGCATATTCATGTATTTCCTCAGCCCTGAGGCCCCGTGGGTAGCCGCTGCCATCTGTGCGTTCATGGTGCTGGTAAGCGATGATGGAAGATAGAGTGGGGATTTCATGGTAACTGCGTAGTGTGTTGAACCCAGCCTCAGAGTGTTTTTGGATGCTTTTATATTCTTCAGATGTAAGCTTTCCTTTTTTGTTCAATATTTTTTTATCTATGCTGACCTTACCTATGTCATGCAGGAGAGCGCCGATGGCTAGCTCTTTTAGCTGAGACCTAGTATATCCGAGTGTGATGCCAGCCAGTATAGACAGGATGGTAACATTGACCGAGTGATTAAAGGTATAGTCATCGTAGGTTCTGATGTCAAAATAGTTTACCAGGATATCTTTGTTGCTGAATATCTCATCTACCAGGTCATCAACGGTTTTTCGGATAGCCCAAATGTCTATATTCTTTTCTTTTTCCAGTTTGTGAAAAGACTCTTTTACTAATTTAGCTGATTGTATGCGCGTCTGTTCTGATACAACATTGGAGGCATTGAGATCTCCTTGAAAAAAACGATCTTCAATATACAGAGAACCTATACCTAAGTCACCCAAGCGCTTGATGAATTTTTTTGTCAAAGTAAGTCCCGAAGCCAGAAGTAAACGCCCATTACTACCGTATACAGGTCGTGCGATTTTCATTCCAGGTTCTAAAAAGTTAATTTGTACTCTTCTCATAACAGTGTCCCCCATTTGTTGCAATAATCAGAAAACTACCTTTTTATACGTATTTCACTAAATTCTACATTTAATTTGGTTTTTCGTCAATAATTATTATGGGTTTTTGAGCCTTTTTGACAAAATAGTAGTTCAGTAGCTAATATAGTTAGTTTTTTGCTGAATAAAAAACAGTTGGAGGCTTGTTATATCTGCTTGCACCATTTTTGAATGAAAAATGGATAGCCATGGTATTTAAGAAAATGAGACTTACCATAAAAGGTATCATGGGCCGTTATAGACGGAGTGTGGCTATCAATCTTAAACGATTTGATAGCAGTCCCAGTGCATTGTGAATATCTTTTACAACAATATCTGCTTCTTTTATTGTTTTTTGGGCTGCGCCTTCACTACCGATTACCACTATTCCTAAAGCTGCTTTTTTCAACATTAAGCTGTCATTTATTCCATTTCCTACCGCAACTACATTTTCGGCTCCCAGTGAATCCACGAATTCCTCTTTTTCCAATGAACCATTGTCAGTGGTCAACACCTTCATCTTGCCCTTTATGTTCCTGCATTTTTGATTTACTGTGCCAAAGGTATCCGCTGTAATGATGTGGATCTTTAGATCATCTGCCAGTTGGTTTATTTTCTCTTCAATGCCTCTGATCAAATTGCCGTCAAAGGCAATAGTGCCGTTGTAGTCAAGAACCAGGTGCTTCAAGTGTAAAGTTCCCATGCCGGGTATATTGACTTCAATCAATCAGTGTCACCTCTTCAATAATCTTTTGCCTGTATAAACCCAATAAAAACTAATAATAACATCATTATACTAGATTGAGGTAAAGAGATGAGCCACCCACAATAAAAAAGGCCCAATCTAATCTAGATGATGGTAAAAACCTTGGATTTGATTTTGATGGGATTAGGGCAATGCGCATTGGAGGTGTTCCTTTGCTAATGCTGCTTGCGGCTTAAGTTTCATTTGCAGAGCTATTATTTTTATTTGCTTTGAGGAAGTTTATCAAAAACGGGAAAAACTAATGACATATTGAGCGGCAGTTATGATAACAGTTCTAGGTTGGCTGAACCCCGGAGCAGTGAGGTTAGTAGGGTCTACAAGCAACAAAGACGAGTTCCAGGTATGGTCAAATTTTCGCTGAGCGCTTGGGGTATTGCTTGGGGTATGAGGATATGCAATTGCAATTTAGATTTCCTGACTAAGAGATGAAGGGGATAATTACTGAAAGGAATGATGTATTTGACACCTAACAGGCTTATTCATGAAAAATCTCCATATCTTTTACAGCACGCTCACAATCCAGTTGATTGGTATCCTTGGGGGGATGATGCCTTCCGGAAAGCCCAAGAGGAGAACAAACCTGTCTTCGTGAGTATCGGGTACTCCACCTGCCACTGGTGTCATGTGATGGAAAGGGAGTCCTTTGAGGATGAGGAAGTAGCTGATATTCTCAATGAGGGTTTTATTTCTGTCAAGGTGGACCGGGAGGAAAGGCCGGATATTGATAGTGTGTATATGAATGTTTGTCAGGCCATGACTGGGAGTGGGGGGTGGCCCTTGACGGTGTTTCTTACCCCGGACCGCAAGCCCTTTTTTGCAGGTACCTATTTCCCAAAGCATTCTCGTTATGGAAGGCTGGGGTTGATAGAGCTTTTAATAGCCGTCAAGGAAAAATGGGAAACACATTCCCATCACCTGCAGGGATTGGGGGATGATATCATCAATAACATTGCAGAACGAATGGGGGAGAGTATGCCTGGGGAGCCTGGGTCTGAAGTTATACATAGTTGTTACGAAATCATGGAGAATACCTTTGATTCCCGTTACGGGGGATTCGGAAATGCTCCCAAATTCCCTACCCCGCATCATCTTCTTTTTTTGCTTCGCTACTGGAAGCGCTTTGAGGAGCCTTTTGCCCTGGAGATGGTGGAGAAGACTCTGCTGGGCATGTACTGCGGCGGTATTTTTGATCACATCGGGTTCGGGTTTTCCCGCTATTCCACTGACCAGGTGTGGCTGGTACCCCACTTCGAAAAGATGCTCTATGATAATGCCCTGCTCTCTCTTGCCTACCTGGAGGCCTGCCAGGCGACCGGCAAGGAGTTTTATGCCGGTGTTGCCAGAGATGTGTTTGCCTATGTTTTACGGGAAATGACCTCTCCGGAAGGGGGGTTTTATACCGCAGAGGATGCGGATTCCGAAGGTGTGGAAGGGAAGTTTTACGTGTGGACGCCGGAGCAGGTGAAAGAGGTGCTGGGAGAGGATGACGGGGAGTATTTTTGTAAATCGTATGGTATCACCGAGCAGGGAAATTTTGAGGTGAGATATACTCCGCAGCAGATTGGGAATGTTCTTCCCCTCAAAATTTCCCTGCTCGGTGATACCATACGATTTACAAAAATACTCCCCGTCATCCTCTCCCAGCACCTCTTT
>DUMY01000096.1 GCA_012839645.1 Syntrophomonadaceae bacterium | reverse complement strand
GATGAAGCCGTAACCTTTCTCCTGGTTAAACCATTTGACTCTGCCCTGCATTACGCCACATTCCTCCTAAAATGTTATCCCCGTGCCTGTCCCGGATCCATTCGGGATCACGAAGTGTTTATAATAATAACACACGACAGATCCTCTTGTCAATAAAAATAGAACTGCAGAAAGTGTCTATAAAATATGCTGTAAAATATATCATTTGCGACAAGCACCCTAAAAAGTGAAGGGAAAAGCATAAAACTAGGTTGTCGAAAAAACCCTTCCAAGAAATACACAGATAACCTCAAAACTGTGGACAATGTGGATAAGTCTGTTCATAACCCGCATTTCAAGCCAAATCCGGTGTGGATGAAGCTGTGGATGTGTAGTTATTTGTCAGTTTTAGCTAATCGTATCCATGTTTTTGTCGTTTTTTCTTATATTAAATCAAAAATGTTCCAGCACTACTTCAGCAACGTTATTAGAATGATCACCGATACGTTCCAAATTACTGATAATATCAAGGAAAATCACACCAGAAGTCGGATAGCAGATCCCCTTGTTCAAGCGTTCCAAATGGCTATTTCGCAGTTCCTTTTCCATCTGGTCAATGTACGTTTCAACCTGCACAGCCAAACGGGCCTTGACTTTGCTTTCGTCCTGTAATGCTTCCAAAGCATTATTAAAAACCTCACATACCAAACTATACATCTTTGCCAATTCATCAATAGCAAATTCACTGTAAGGAAGGTTTTCCTCAATTCTAACCTGTGCTAATTCCGCAATATTCTCTGCATGGTCGCCAATCCTTTCTATGTCTTTTACCGCATGTAGTAGACCAGTATGCTTTCCAGAAAGAGTAGTTGAAAATCCCTTTTGTGACAACTTGGCCAGGTAAAAAGTGATCTCCCTTTCCAGCTCATCTATAATTTCTTCATCAGCTCTGGTTGCATCTAGCATCATTTCATTTTTATTATAAAATCCCTCTATAGCTGACTCCAAGCTTCTGCTGGCTATATCGCCCATCCTGATTATTTCTTTTGTGGCTAGAGATAATGCGACAGCAGGAGTGTCGAACATCCTCTCATCCAAATAAATGGGTCCTTTCTCCTCTATTTTAACTTCTCCGGGAAGCAATTTTTCGACCAACTTAGTAAAGGGACTCACAAAGGGCAAGAACAAACAGGTGTTCAAGATATTAAACGAGGTGTGAGCGTTAGCAATTAATCTTGCAGGTTGATCCGGGGAAATTAAATATACAAATTCCCTAAACCAGGGGAGCAGGATCAGGAAGATCATCGTACCAGTGACATTAAAAATCACATGAGCAGCAGCGGCTCTTCTGGCATTCAGATTCGTCCCGATACTGGCTAAAAGCGCTGTAACACAGGTTCCAATATTATCACCAAAAAGAACCGGTATCGCTGCATTAAAGGTAATAATATCCTGGCTTGCGAGAGCTATCAACATACCGATAGTTGCTGAGCTGCTTTGAACAATACATGTAACAATAATACCCACCAAAACACCGAGCAGTGGATACCGAGAAAAACTAGCAATAAAATCCAGGAATGCCGGGCTGCCCCTTAAAGGCACCACAGAAGTGGACATGACATCAAGTCCCAAAAAAAGAATACCGATACCTAAAATAAACTGGCCGATAAAGGTGTATGTCTTTCTTTTGCTGAAAAAGTTGATACAAAATCCTACTGCAATCATTAGAAAAACATAATCCGTCAGTTTGAAAGCGATTAATTGGGCGGTAATAGTTGTACCAATATTTGCTCCCATAATCACGCCAACGGCCTGTTTCAATGTCATTAAACCTGCGTTGACAAAACCTACCACCAACACAGTCGTGGCACTGCTACTTTGGACAGCGGCCGTTGCAAGAGCCCCTAATAAAACAGCTACAACAGGAAATCTAGTTACTCGCTCCAGTATTTTACGGATCTTATCGCCGGCAACCTTCTGCAGACCCTCTCCCATGATCTTCATTCCGAAAAGAAATAGAGCAAGACCGCCCAAAACACCGAATATCATTTTTAGCAAACAAAGCCACTCCTTTACCTTATCGACCTGTTTTCAATTTCGACAAATTATTATTTTTCCCTGCAAAAGCAATTCGTTTAATTGCTGTTAAATGATGTATTATATGGTACCACACTCTGTATATTAT
>DUMY01000095.1 GCA_012839645.1 Syntrophomonadaceae bacterium | reverse complement strand
TGCATGACTCCACCCTCCTTGACTGGCCGGTATCCATATTTCTTCATCTTTAGTTTAGTTGATGCATGGCTGGATTTCAATGGAGGCACTCCACCGAAGAGATGCAGCGACAGCACCATCTGACTTTTGTTGACTGCGATTGTCAACTCGAAACTGATATACTTGATCATTGAAAGTGATCCCCTTTGAGGTGTACCCGGTATTGTAGACACAGATAACTCGGAATGTAATAATAGCGTCAGGGGGGAGGGTTAGATCCCTCTGGTGGGGATGGGACACTGTCTAGTCACGGGTCGATGATGCAGGAACTTCTGAAGGACATTTTACCGCAAAAAAGGAACGGTCTGCTTAATTTGCTAGAGGAAGAGGTAATTAAAGTGCATTTATTATTGCTTCCAATTTTCTATCTGCTGGGGAGCATCCCAGCTGCGTATCTCGTCGGGATGCTTTTGCACGGGATCGATATCAGGGAATATGGGAGCGGGAATGTAGGCACTATGAACACCAGGGCTGTTCTGGGATGGGGTGCAGCGATCCTGGTTTTTCTCCTTGATACCGGGAAAGGGATGCTGGCAGTCTATATTGCCAACATCGCAGGAGTCAATCCTTATCTTGCCCTTTTATTAACGGTAACCGGGGATATCTACCCGATCTGGTTGAAGGGGCGGGGAGGCAAAGGGTTGGCCGCAGCGCTGGGAGGGCTCTTGCTGGAGCCGCAGCTGCTACCTACCCTGATCTTTTGTATCATCTGGGTCTGCTTCTATCTCCCGACAAGGGATTCAGACATTGCCGGTTTCACTGCCTCACTGGCTTTTATAGCTGTAGTTGCCTGGAAGGGGAGCCTTCCAGGGAAGCTGTGGCTGGTGCTGCTGGGGATTGTAGTTGCATGGAGGCATTTCTGTGAGGTATAGTGCAAAAATGCGGACCTTGAGCAGGGCAGAGCTCATCAAAATCGGGAACAGAGCCTAAGTCATGTAATGATAAAAGTCAGGGTTTTTCCCTGACTCATTTAGCGCACAAAATAGTCTGAGCAATACCTATAAAGTATTCGGATTCCCGGCGGATATGATTGATAACCACTTGGGCTGTTAGATTACAGCGCACTGCCTCACTTTCTGCAAGCATGTGGTTTAAGAACATGACAAACTGTTTGCTTTCTCGCAGAGCGAAATCAATTAACTGGAGAATTTCTTGCTCAAGGCCGGGACAAATATGACATCCAGCCCTAATCACAGTCTCTATATATCTGACAACTTTACCTTTAGTTTTCTGAAAAGCCAACATAAATTGTTCCAGTTGGCATACAAATTCTGGCTCTAAGTTTGGTACTATTTCTCGTATTACTACCGTATGCTCCGCTTCTTGCTGCTTCCAAAACTCTGCTTCATCCAAAACTCTGTGTATCATTCTATCACCATAATAATACTGCATAAGAACATCCCCTCCTAATAATTACCTATTGTAGTGTATTCACCAGAAACAGGAAGGTGAATTATTACGAGCTTGTTGACTAGCCAGCTGCTCTATGTTATTGTGTAGCGGTACTCAATATAATTGATTACCAATGTCATTGAATACATAGGAGTGGTATTCTGGAGAATCTAAGCGAAATGCTCAAAGGCATTTTGGACGGCATTGTGCTGGAGATCATCAGACGAGGTGAAATATACGGATATGCGATTGCCAAAAAGCTGCGTGTAATGGGTTTTGAAGGGGTTGCAGAAGCGACTGTGTATGCGCTGCTGTTACGTTTAGAAAAAAACAAGCTGGTTAATATCACAAAAAAACCTTCGGAAATAGGCCCTCCCCGGAAGTTTTACACGCTCAATGAGCGGGGGGTTGAAGAACTGGCATCTTTTTGGGCAAGATGGGATTTTCTAAGTGAGCGTATTCAAAGTTTAAGAAATAATGAGGGTGAAGATAATGAGTTTTAGTCCTGAGATTAAGGAAAAAATTGATGAATTCGCAAGGGAGCTCCTGCAGCATTATTTAGAAGAAGCCGAGATGACCTATATGGAAAAGCTGAGATGGGAAATCGGTCAGACCAAGAACAAGATCATGGCAAGGCTTGGGAAGTTAAAGAGTCGCTCAGAGACATCACTTGAAGTGCAAAACGATATGATTATTTACATGAGCAATTACATGAATGATTTGATAGCAGAAGGGTTTTCCGAGCAGGGAGCGTTTGAACGCGCGAAAGAGGAACTTAAGTTTTGCTGTGAAACCGCAAAGTATGCCGATTTGCAGGAGC
>DUMY01000094.1 GCA_012839645.1 Syntrophomonadaceae bacterium | reverse complement strand
CCACCACAATACAAGGCTGTAATCAGGGTATCTCCTCCGCTTGAAGTTGAACAGGAGGAAGGGGGTAAGGAAGATGAGCAGTAAGGTTAATATAACCATCGATGGACAGCAGTATCAGGTACCTGCAGGAGAAAAGCTGCTCTGGGCAGCTCTGGACTGCGGGGTCTATATTCCGCATCTATGCGGTGTCAGGGATAAGGAACGTCCGGAGGCAAGCTGCCGGCTGTGTTTTGTAGAAATTGAAGGTATGCATGACCCTGTAACCGCCTGCACTGAAGAAGTAACTGAGGGGATGGTTGTCCAGACGCGCACACCCCGGGTTGACCGCTTGGTAAGGACCGCTTTCGAACTGCTGCTTTCCAATCACAAACGGCGGTGTGGTAAATGTCCACAAAACCGCCAGTGTGAATTGCAGAAAATAGCCAGGGAAAGAAAACTGAAAATGAGACTTACCCGCCTGAGACCACTGCTTACAGAAGAGCAGCAGCAGCCAATAGATGATTCACCAGACTCATTTATTTACGACCCCAACAGATGTGTATTATGTGGGCGCTGTATATGGGTAGATCACAATGTAGTAAATGTGGGTGCGATTGGTTTTATCCAGCGTGGTATTGACCGGAAGATGTCCACTTTTGGTGATCGCCCTCTAAAGGACTCGCCATGTACAGAGTGTGGCGAGTGTGTCGAGGTTTGTCCTGTAGGGGCATTGGTTTTTAAAAAAGATCTAAAAGAAGATTTAAATAAAACAGAATAAAACCGGGGATAGATCCCCGGCCGGGTGCACTTAGTTAGTTAAGACTGAAACTGGTTATCTGTCTGGAGACTGCGTTCGGCTCTTTCTATGGCGAGTTTTACCAGGTTGCCGCAGTCACGGGAGGGGACACTTCCCCAACCCTCACTCTGCACGATATCCAGTACTCCCATATCCTTAGCCAGTTCGTACTTTAGCCTTTCAGACATTAAACCCCTGTTTCTTCGTCTCATGAAAACCTCCTTTGTGCACCCCTTTATATTATTTATGATGTAGAAAATAATTATACAGTCAGTTTATGTCTTATCTGTTGTTTTTGACTTGAATGTCAATCTATAATATAATAATGCAGTAAAATACTCATCATATTATCGATTATACACATTATTCGGGTTGTTAACTTAGAGGAGGGAAAAACTGCTTTGAAAGTTTATGAATCCTCCCGCATACGCAATATTGCTGTCATAGGGCATGGTGGTGCGGGAAAAACATCTCTTGTTGAAGCTATGCTTTTTAATGCCGGACATACTAATCGTCTGGGAAAGGTTGATGATGGCACAGCAACAACCGATTACTTTCCTGAAGAAATAAAACGGAAGATATCTGTCAGTACAGCATTGGCTCCCTGTGAATGGAAGGACTGTAAGATTAACCTTTTAGATACACCGGGATATGCTGATTTTTTTTCCGAGGTTAAGGGGGCACTGCGTGTTGCAGATAGTGTACTGTTAGTACTCTGTGCAGTATCAGGTGTAGAAGTTCAAACGGAAATTGGTTGGAGAGAAGCAGATAAGGCAAAACTCCCTAAAATAGTATTCATTAATAAGATGGACCGGGAGAATGCCAACTTTGATCGTGTCCTAAAGCAAATGAAAGAGCTCTATAAAAAAAATATCATCCCCTTTCAGCTCCCTATCGGAGCTGAGGACGACTTCAGCGGATTGGTTGACCTTCTGACTATGAAGGCCTATAAGTATAACCCTAATGATGGTACATATCAGGAGGAAGAGATCCCTGAGGATATGACTGAGGTCGCGGAATCAGCGCGAGAAGCAGTTATAGAAGCAGCCGCTGAAGGTGATGATGACCTTCTCATGAAATACCTGGACGGAGAGGATCTCTCTGATGATGAAATACACACCGGATTGAAAAATTCCTTCATGGCAAACACTTTTGTTCCGGTTTTATGTGGTTCTGCATTGATCAATACCGGTATCCGGCATCTCCTCGATTTTCTGGCTGATATAGTTCCCTCTCCGGTAGATACCGATGAGACACTAACAGAGGAACCACAGTCCGCACTTGTTTTTAAAACACTGGCTGATCCCTATGTAGGGAAGTTGAGTTATTTCCGAGTTTATGGAGGAAGCTTCAAGAATGACAGTGTTGTCTATAATGCCAATAGAGAAAAAGAAGAAAAAATCGGACAGATCTTTACAATGCGCGGGAAAAACCAGGAGTCACTTGAGGAGGTAAAAGCAGGAGATATTGCTGTTCTTGCTAAACTCCAGGAAACAGAAACCGGAGATACCCTCTGCATGAAAGATAACCCGCTGAAACTCCCTGGTGTTGAATTCCCTGAACCGATGCTTTCTGTTGCTATCGAACCCAAGAGCAAGGGGGATGAGGATAAGCTCAGCGGTGCTATAGGGAAACTGATCGAGGCAGATCCCACACTGCGCATCGAAAAGAATGCGGAAACCAAAGAAACTGTTCTTACCGGTACAGGGGAAACCCATCTGGATATTGTTTTGGAGCGACTTCACCAGAAGTTTGGAGTGGAGGTTACTTCCAAGACACCGAGTATTCCGTATCGTGAGACCCTTAGGGGAACGGTCCAGCAAGAAGGCAAGTATAAGAAGCAGACCGGTGGGCGCGGTCAGTACGGTCATGTTTGGTTAACACTTGAACCCAATACTGATGATGAATTTGTCTTCGAAGAAAAGGTTTTTGGTGGTGCGGTCCCCAGACAGTACTTCCCGGCCGTGGAAAAAGGTCTCAGGGAAGCGATTGAGGAAGGGATTTTAGCAGGATACCCAGTCATCGGGTTAAAAGCTACACTTTATGATGGCTCTTATCACCCGGTGGACTCTTCAGAAATGGCATTCAAGATCGCTGCTTCTATGGCTTTCAAAAAAGGAATGGAAAAGGCAGAACCGATTATATTGGAACCGATCATGAATGTTGAAATCTTGGTTCCTGATCAGTTCATGGGTGACATCATGGGTGATCTCAACGGAAAGCGCGGCAAAATCATGGGCATGGAACCTCAGGATGGTGGGATGCAGTTGATCAAGGCTCAGGTCCCGCTTGCGGAAATGCAAGATTATACTATTGCTTTGAAGTCCATTACACAGGGACGCGGCTCCTTTAGGATGGAGTTTGCCAGTTACGAAGAGGTCCCTGCACGTACAGCGCAGGAGATAATCGAAAAACGCAAAGCTGAACAGGAGAAAGAATAAAAAAAATTATCAAAAGGGCTGTCTCAAAGGGATGGCCCTTTTTTTGATATTGGGGTCAGGGTA
This sequence comes from Syntrophomonadaceae bacterium, assembly GCA_012839645.1. Taxonomy (GTDB): domain Bacteria; phylum Bacillota; class DSM-12270; order Thermacetogeniales; family Thermacetogeniaceae; genus Syntrophaceticus. The sequence goes on along the minus strand of DUMY01000094.1, from coordinate 8,096 downwards.
AAGATGTATCCGAAGTAACTTATTCCGCAGTATTACATGATTTCGGCCTTGTTGCCACCTGGACACCGCACAGCGTCTACCATTGTAAATTACCTATAAAAAATTATTTTCAAAAAGGTATTGAAATAGAAACTATAGTGGACTATAATAGTCCACAAAGAGGATGATGTTGCATGGAAATTATCAGACGTAATACAGATTACAGTATTCGAGCACTCGTATACCTAGCTCTCCATTCCAGTGTAGAAATAAAAGCCGGAGAGATTGCTGAAAAACAGGAGGTACCATTGGAATACTTGCAGAAGATATTGCAGAGGCTAACCCGCGGCGGTTTTATCCTATCACACCGTGGTGCCTATGGGGGGTTTAGTCTGGCAAAGGAGCCTGAAGACATTAATCTGCTGGAGATTATTGAGACCATGCAGGGCAAACTGGTAATGAATAAATGTTTTCTAGGCAAAGATGGCTGCCCCAGAGCTCCAAAGTGTGTCCTTAAAGATAACTGGCTGCAACTGGAACAAAGAATCGCCGGTTTTTTAAGTCAGATTACACTGCAGGATCTGGTGGAACAGGTACGAGAAGGTGGCTTTGTGGAAGGTGGTGAATAATAGCGAAGTCAGTATGTTGGGAAAATGAAGATAGCTTTTTATTGGTTCAAAGTGGACTAATGTAATCTTGAAACATATTTTTATTATCTTAAAGTGGACAAATTAATATACCGGGTGTTGATGATGGGAATGCTCTCATCAAATAGTGGGGGGGGATTCATTTGCGTTATATATTTTTAGGGGGTAGCTTTCGCATAAAGTGACCACAAGCCCGGGCGGCGGGATCCCCCTTGCCTAATATTTTATACAACCCTTCTTCTCCCACCAATTTCAAGAGAACAAGCACAGGGATTCTTTCCGGATGCCTTGACCATAGTTCTTTATATCTTTCTATACAACCCCACCGTACCTCTTCTTTACCTTGAATCAAAATGTGATACCGGCAATCCCGGCATTTGCAGATCACCTTTTCCCGAAACTCCGGGAGAATGACCCTGTGGCTTTCCCAGAGTTTATTGTTATTATAGATGCTCACAGCAACCAAACCTCCTTTCTTTGTAAAAGATGTGACAGGGGGATGACAGGGGGACGGTTCTCTGTCACCAATATTACATGACTCTGGCATTCTGTTTTCATCCTCTGTTGATGCCGCCTGGGCGGTATGGATGTCTAGCCTAAAAACAGAGGTTGGATGTCGGAAAAATAGATTATCCTGTTGCTTGGAAATAGACATTATAAACCTTCGAACCGCTCACTGATCTGATTAAAGCAATAAAGCAAACCTGGCCCTGTATTAAAGGTGACGCACATGCTCCAGGCACCCTTCTTTCAGAGAAACCGCCCGGAAGACAGCTGCTTTTCCATAGCGTTCCCGAACCTGGTCACATGCTTTTTCTATTCCCCTTATCTTTTCCCTGTTGCCGAAAAGTTCTGTCTGTTCTACCTTGGATGGGAAGAGATTGGCCAGGGTCACTCCTACCAAACGCACAGGCTTACGGGGGGACCAGTGCTTCTGCAGCAGGTCAAAGGCAGCAGCAGAAATATCCGCGGCGAGATTGGTGGGTTTGCGTAGTGTCCGCATTCTGGAAAGCCAGCAGAAGTTGGTGTCTTTGAGGGAAAGGGACACGGTCTTCCCCAGGTACTCCCCGGCTCGCACCCGGTAGGCCACCAGATCCGACAACTCCAAGATGATCACATTGATTTCATTTCCTCTATAGTCTCGGGGAAGGGTGATCTGCTGACCGATGCTTTTCACCTGGTTGAGGCTGTCCGGGTCCACAGGGCTGGAATCGATGCCATTAGCGCTCAGCCACAGTGTTTCACCGTTGAGGCCGAACTTTTTCTTGAGAATGCTTACCGGGTATTTAGCCAGGTCACCGATGGTATGGATGTTCAGCTTGTGGAGGTGCTGCTCATAGCGGTGTCCTACACCGAAAAGTTTTCTGACTGGCAGCGGCCATAAAAGAATTGGCATCTCTTTGCGAGACATCACTGTCAAACCATCAGGCTTTTGTAGATCCGCGGCCATTTTGGCCAATAATTTATTGGGACCTACCCCAACACTGCAGGTGATCCCGGTTTCACGACGGATGCGCTCTTTTAACTGCTTTGCGATTTCCACAGGGGAACCAAAGAGTTTCTGGGAACCGGTAACATCCATAAACGCCTCATCAATGGAAAAGGGTTCTACCAAGGGTGTAAAATCATTCATAATATTCAGGATACGACTGGAGAAGTCCACATAAAGATCGTACTGGGGTTTTATAAAAATCCCATCCGGGCAGCGCTGGCGTGCATCCCAAACCACGGTCCCTGTTTTTACGCCTTTTTTCTTGGCTTCATAACTAGCTGTCAGAACGATTCCATGGCGTTTTCCAGGATCCCCGGCAACTATAACAGGTTTGCCCCGCAATTCCGGATCAAGGGCTTGATGCACACTGGCGAAAAAGGCGTTCATATCGGCAAGCAGAATAGCACGATCCATTTCATTCTCCCTCGAACATGCGTTTCGTTTTATTATAAAACAAACGCATGTTCTCTGCAAGGGGGAATGCCGGTTATTTATGACGTAATATGGTGGGAATTAAAATTATCCTCTTTAGTGATAACAGATGGTTAATAATTCTTCGGGGCCTGTAAGGATACCGGATTTTGTTTTTTCTGAATGTCGCCATGGTTCCTGAGAAATACGGAAAAACTGTATAATATATAAAGAATGACGAAGCCTTAAGGCTCCGTCATTCTTTACTTTCTCTGGCAGGGGTGGCAGGGATCGAACCCGCAACCAACGGATTTGGAGTCCGCTACTCTTCCAATTGAGCTACACCCCTTTATCTGTATTATTATTATAGCGAAAAACAGGATTTGTGTAAAGTGAGGTTGAAAAATACTTTAAGGTATTTAACAAGATATAATAGAATATTAAAAGTGTGATACTAAATTAGTATAGGAGTGAAGCAAGTGGCAAGTGAAAAACCACAAAAAATTGCAGTATTAATGGGTGGTCGCTCTTCCGAGCGGGAGATCTCAATAAAAACTGGGAAGCAGATATCTCAGGCTCTTGCAGGGGAAGGCTATGAGGTGAAAGAGTTTGATCCTGCAGGTGCTCTTGTCAATGGTCTCAAAGATTTTCAGCCAGATGTTGTCTTCATTGCGCTGCATGGCAAATATGGAGAAGACGGAACCATGCAAGGGCTATTAGAGCTGCTTGGTTTTCCTTATACGGGGCCTGGTGTGCTTTCCAGTGCTTTATGCATGGATAAGGTAATCGCTAAAAAGGTCATGTGCTATGAAGGGATTCCTACACCCTCTTTCCACGTCATAACAGAGGAGTTAGAGGAGGGCGCAGTAGAGAACCTGATCAAGGAACTAGGGCTACCCCTGGTAGTAAAACCGTCAAAACAGGGCTCAGCAATCGGTGTCTCTATTGTCAGGGAAAAAGGTGAGCTGGAAAAAGCGCTAAATGAGGCGCTCAAGTACGATCAAGCGGTTTTAGTAGAGGCATACATTGATGGCACAGAGCTTACCGCAGCTGTTCTGGGTACAAAGAATCCCCGGGTGTTGCCTTTGGTCGAGATCGTTTTTGAAACAGAATTTTATGATTACACGGCAAAATACAGCCCAGGGATGAGCCATCATATTATACCTGCCCGTATTTCCCCTGAGGCAGCCGCAAAGGTAGAAGAGTTAGCTCTTCGAACCTACAGGGCTATGGACTGCTGCCAGCTTTCCCGGGTTGATTTTATGTTAAATAGTGAAGGTCAACCCTTTGTCCTGGAAACCAATACAATCCCAGGGATGACCGAGACCAGCCTTTTTCCGGATGCTGCCAAAGCAGCGGGGATCTCTTTTGCAGAACTTGTTTCTCTGCTGGTTGATGAAGCCTTTATATTAGCTAAAGAAGGGGATGCTTGATTATCCAATAAAAAAAATTTACCGAGGGATCTATAAGAAATATAGCAATACTTAGGTTCCGCAGTGATCAACAGGCTGCGGAACCTGAAAATCCGGTGAAGGGGGGTGCTGTAATCAGTGGAGGGGAAGAAGATTGTTTGCCTAGGGGACAGCCTTACGTATGGTTATCCTTACGGACCGGAGGTTTCCTGGGTTTATTATGTTAACAGTAAATGCCTACTAGAGTTGATCAATGCCGGTGTCAACGGCAATACCATGGAAGATTTGGAGAGAAGGTATCAAGCGGATGTGCAAAGCCACAATCCGGATTTTTTGGTGATTCTGGGGGGCACCAATGATGCCTATCGCTTTGAAATTTCCTGTGCCGAGACTATCTATCACCTGGAGGGAATAATCAAGAAAGCTCAGAATGATAAAATCTGTCCGGTAGTGGCTCTACCTATGAATTCTCTGGATGAATTTTCAGCAGGAAAGATTGAGCGCCTGCGGATGGAGGAAAGAGAACTGGCTGAACAGTATGATCTGCCCTGTCTGGATTTTGCCAAGGCTTTCACTGATCCCGAGGGGAGGGTGAGGGAGAAACTGTATATGGACGGTGTACACCCCAATATTGCCGGCTATGAGTCCATGGGGAGGGTAGCTCATGAATTCTTTCAAGGCCTCTTCCAGAGGTAGTCGGGGTTGGATTTTTTAAAGGCGGTCAGGATCCGGTCCCTTACACCGGGAAATTTTCCCTCAAGATTTGCTACAAGATGTTTCATATCCTCCCGCTTGGTATGACTATCCTGCGGACAGGGGTTTTTTACGACAGGGAACTGGAAGGTGTTTGTGAAATTAATAATGGTTTTTTCACGCACATAAAGAAGTGGCCTGATCAGTGTCACCTGTCTCCTGGAAAGGTAGCTGACCGGCTGCATCAGCTTAATTCTGCGTTCATAAAAAAGAGACAGGAAAAAGGTTTCTATGGCATCATCCAGGCTGTGAGCCAGGGCGACCTTGCTGCAGCCCATCTGTTTGGCTGTGATATGTAGCGCGCCATTGCGCATCTTGCTGCAGAGTGAACAGGGTTTGGGTTCCTTGCGGTAGTCAAAGACGATGGGGGCAATTTTGGTATGCACCTGAGACCAGCTGACACCAATGTCGCGGCAAAAATCCCCGACAGGAATCAGGGATATATCAAAGCCCAAATCTATTGAAATGGCGTGCAAATGAAACTTGACCGGGGAGAACTTTCTCATTTCATTTAAAACATAAAGGAGTGTCATGCTGTCCTTGCCGCCGGAAACACCAACAGCTATTTGGTCTCCCTCTTGTATCATTTGGTGTTCGTTGATGGCCTGTCCGGCAGGTTTCCATAAAGAGTCGTGAAAGCGTCTTTTAGCCAATACGAGTCCCTCCAAAGTGTGACAAGGGGACGGTCAACATTCCTGACTTCAGCCCCTGTTCTCATGATGGTATCACCTTTTAATGCCCATTGTTATTATACCTGGTTCCTGTTTTGTTTTAAACAAATAGCACATTGCTATATATTTAGCAGTGTGTAAACGAAATTAATGACTAGCCCTCCATGTCTTAGGCGGCACTTGGTTTTTCCTTACAGGACAGGCACCTGAAAAGAGCAGGGCTTGCCTGAGGAATTATTAACTTTAACAAAGAATCATGCCTGCGCATACCTATGGTGCCAGGTGCTTGAATATGTCGAATTCTGTAGCAATAGTGGTGTATAATGCCCTGTATAAACAAGTGTTTCGGGGACTAAGCTAGTCTAAAGAAAAGGAGGTTACCATGATGGAAGACCAAGATCTGTTACCGCGCACCTTCTGGGTGGAGCTCTTGCGGTTATATGATGAATTTATCAAGACAGGGAAAACCGACAAAAAAACCATCGATATGCTGGATAAAGCAGGGTTCCTGAGAGAGGGTACGCTCATGGCCCATGAAATCCTAGATGCCTTCCCCCACCTGGAGTTCAAAGATATAGAACCCCTGGTGAGGCGGGGGATCCGGGATAAAATCGTGAAAAATATAAAAATGTCAGTAGGCTAATTTACATATTCTCTGCGACCATAAATTAAATGTGATAAAATCTTAACTGTACAGAATGTTGTACTTCCGGATGACTGCACAGAATGCAAAACCTGATTGCAATTGACTATTAACTGTGCAGAACCCTTGACAGAGACCACATAGCAGAGTAAGATAATTAGGCAAAGGGCGTGTAGCTCAGTTGGGAGAGCACCTGGCTCGCACTCAGGAGGTCAGGGGTTCGAATCCCCTCACGTCCACCATTTGAATCCACAGGTGATATAGATATTAAAGATTATATTTATATCACCTTACAAATTTTTTAACAATACTCTCTTAGAGTAATTGATTTGCTCTCTCTATAGGATTCCCGTGCAAGAAGTTTTCTTTGTAGCGACTTAGATAAGCAACAATTCTTTCTAACGTGATAATCTCCTTTTAGCGCCACTCTTGCAGCCGCTCTTCCAGAGTGGCTCTTTGTTGTTCTAGTAAGACTCAAGTCAGATGATGAAGATTATATACACGCTGACGTATGCGTGATTTTGTTTGAAGGTGAATTACGAAAAGAACAGCAGGGTGTCGGGCTTTCGTGGGTAGGTTATCGGTATCGCTCCTCACTACCTATGCGTTGCACCTTCCAGGGTACACAGACATCTGGCGAATTTCCCTGGCTTGGCTTATAATTGCCCTCGGCTTTACGTTAGGGGATTCTATGAATTAACCCGATTCACATCCCTGAGTTGCCTCAGAGAGGGGCGAGGTTCACCTTTTACCAATTTTTCTTTAAGTTTTTCCTGTTGTTCTGTGAATTTATGTAATATCTCATCATTAGAGGGTATTCTTTTTACAATATCACCTAATTCTTGCAGTTGTTCTTTGGTTATTTTCTCCGCATTGTTACCGCATAGGTTTTTTATCCTGTGCTTCTGCATGTTTCCATACAGTTCAGCATATTTCTTCACCCTGCTGTGTAGTATTTAATTCGACACAAAAGAAGTAAATCCTGGTAAATGGGAACATGGAAAAAACATCTCTCTCTTGCGGCGCTATATACGGTACTAATAAACAATTTGACAACTTTTTATAAGCGATACGGAATACCCATAGGCAAAATCCCTTGGAAATAAGGAGGTTCAGTCTCCCACAGCTTTCCCTGTAAGGCATGTGAGTATGAATCAGATTCGGACCAATTTATTTTGCACATTGTTAAAAAGGTGAAAGCTAAGCCCTAAGCCAACTCCAGTACCGGCATATCCTAGCGGCTACAGCGTATCCAGGCATGGCAAATCTTGAGGACAGCATCCCTTGTTTTTTGATAGCATTAAACAGAAGATAAAAGGCTTCCGGTTTACCGGAAGCCTTTATTTTTTGTATTTAGATGTAGTTGTATTGTTTAGTCACTTTCCAAATCACAGGAATCGAAGATATCCCCGCTCTTTAAGTCTATCAGCAGCACCCTGGCATTATCCTTATCGATATCCAATATTGCAAAACTTGGGGCATACCCTTTCTTGTCGGAATCTTTTAAGTGGCCTGGGTTAACCCAGAGGACGCCGTTTTCCACTTTCGCTTCTGGTATATGGGTATGACCAAAAGCCACCACATCAACCTTGTCATCCAAAGCCAACTGCTTTGGGTCCGGGTCTTCAGGTAGATCGTTTTTATGGGTTTCAGCTGTATGGGTAAAAAGCACCCTCTGTCCTTCAAACACCTTAAGCACACGATTGGTGATGGCCGGGTCCTGGTACTCCTGGCAGTAAACCCCGGGCACCTCTATGATCTCCAACCTCATATCCCGAATGGCATCCACATCTTCACACTCATCGCCCAGGTGAGCGATCAGCTTCACATGCCAATTATAAGCCAGCTTCCAGGCGGCATCCTTTAGATTTTCCAATTCACCGTGGGAGTCACTGACAAGTCCGATCAGCATCAGATCACCTCATTGAAATATTGTATTTCGAATGTTTAAGTATATTATATCATTGAACCATGGGAAAATAATGCAGCCTGCTGCTGGCCTCGATTGCAAACTTTTATATTCCTCTTTCTTCTTTTTCACCATAAAGAACATAATTCCTTTTTGCAATCGAGGCCAGCAGCAGGCTG
>DUMY01000093.1 GCA_012839645.1 Syntrophomonadaceae bacterium | reverse complement strand
TGCCTCAGGATATAGGATTTTGCCCACATAGTAGATATCCGCTATAGCTGTTTCCACATTGTTGTAATATGAAACATAGGGAAGCTGAGTGTAAACCCTTCCGTTTTTGACGGCTGACAGTGAGTTATAAAAATCTTTATTCTTTTTATAATCATCCTTAACAATGCGCAGTCCGTTGGCATCAATAATCAGGATATCCGGGTCCCATTCGATCAGCTTTTCTTTGTCAAGCATGATGGAACCCTGTTTGCCCAATTCGTCGGCAACATTCTTGGCACCGATGGCAGTTAAAAGAGGCGATTGTCCGGCAGTGCTTTCAATACCGTGCATGCCCTTGTAGCTTAGGCCTCCCACATAGATTGTCGGCTTTTCCTCTTCAGGGATGTCCTTGGTGAGGTCCGCAAGTTCCTTTTTGCTGTCTTCCATGAAGCTGACAACCTCTTCTGCTCGGTCATCCTTGTCGATAACTTTCCCAATAAGACGGATTGCTTCATAGGTGTTGGGATCAAATACTGCATTTGCACCGCAGTTGACAATCACAACAGGCACACCAATCTTGCTTTCCAGTTTCTCTAAGCTGGCTTTGTCCATAATATCCCCGGCGATGATCACATCAGGTTCCACCTGCATGATCAGTTCGGGATCCGGGTCAGCCGGATGTCCCTCACCAACAATAGGCAGGTCCTTCAAGGAAGGGTTTGCCATGATATAGGGTCTTCCGGTAGCGGGATCCTGCTGTCCTTTTTCAACACCAACCAGTTTGTCAGTTCCGGCAACATAGGTATACAATCGTAAGGCGGAGCCGATGGCGACAACCTTATCTACATCACCTTCTAATTTAATATCTCTGCCTTCCATGTCTTTAAATTCAATTACATCACCACCCGTGGCCCCTTTTGTGTCTGAGGAGTCGGAGCATCCTGCAAACAGTGAACAGATAAGCATAACCGCTAAAATACACGAAACAACCTTTTTAGTATTCATTTTTCTCTCCTTTAATGATGTTTCAGCAACACCTGCAGGAGGACTGGCTAATCAATATATTTCAGGCTCGGGTCTGTATGATTAGCACCACAGAACTGAAACAGATAGACAAGCTAATCAGCATATTTTAGCCGCCAAGCTCTGCATCTAACCGCTCCCAACCGCAGGTGACAGAGAAGACGGACAGGACGGCTAACAGCTAGCTGCAGCCATCTTTTCAGGTTTTAAGGGAACAACAACAGGTGTTCCATAACAGTCTTGAATAACAACATCCACATCATATACCTCTTTGATGTTTTCCGGGTTTATGATTTCGCTGCCTCCTGCCGCATACACCTCCCCCCCTTTGAGTAGCAAGAACTTATCCGCAAACCTCAAGGCAAGATTCAAGTCGTGCATTGTGACAACCGCAGAGAGCTTTTGTTTTTCTACAATTTCTTTAATGGTATCGATAACATCCAGTTGGTTTTTCAAATCCAGATTGCTGGTGGGCTCGTCCAGAAGCAGAACCTTGGGCTGTTGTGCCAGGGCACGTGCAATGACAACCTTTTGCAGTTCACCGCCGCTCAATTCGTCTGTATAGCGCATTGCGTATTCACTGAGATCAAAGGTGTGCAGGATATGTTCCACGATTTCGATATCCTGGTCGCTGACATCCCATTTAATATAAGGCTTTCTTCCCAATAAAACTGAATCAAATACTGTGCAGCGGGTCTGTTGTTGGTTTTGGGCAACATACCCTATTTTTTGTGCAAGCACCCGGTCGGACATATTATGGATGTCTTCGCCTCCTACATAAACAGTTCCACCCTGGGGTTTCAAAATTCTATCTATACATTTAAGAAGAGTGGATTTTCCCGTTCCGTTTGTACCGAGAACTCCTATACACTTACCCTCAGTAATGGCGAAGGAAACACTGTTCAGTACTTCCCGACTCGGATAGGAAAAAGCCATGTTTTTAACTGATAAAATCATCTTGAGCTGTCCCCCTTTATGAGAAGATAAAGAAATACCGGAGCTCCAAGAAATGATGTCACAGCTCCGACCGGCAGTGTTTGCGGGCTCAAAAGCACACGTGCCAGTGTATCGGAAAGGAGTAAAATCAGCGCCCCCATGATAGCTGACGCCGGTATTAAAAATCTTTTATCATTGCCTATGATTCTTTTCGTCATCTGAGGTGCGACTAAGCCAATAAATCCGATAATTCCTAAAAAAGAGACACAAACAGCTGTGATAACAGAAGAAACAAACATGCCCCCCAGCCGCACACGCTCAATATTAACACCGAGGCTTTTAGCGGTTTCCTCGCCGCCGTCCAGGGCATTGTAATCCCATCGGCGTGCGGTAAAGTAGATGAGTGCCGCCACAACGCAAACCCCCATAATTAAAATTTCATTCCATGATGCACGCCCCAACTCCCCAAAGGTCCAGAAGATGACAGCAGCAACTTTTGTGGTATCTTCGGCAAAATATTGAATGATCATGGTTCCGGCGGAAAACAATGAACTGATAGCAATACCCGCAAGGATAATGCTTTCCGGGGAGAATCTTCTCAGCTTGGAAAGGCTTAGGATAACTGCTGTAGCTATCAAAGAGAAGAACAGGGCGGTGATGGTTACAATATAAGGATTGGAGATGGCAACTTCGCCTACTCCGGTGCTCAAGACGCTGCCTGCACCGAACAAAATAATTGCTACATTGGCGCCAAAGGCCGCAGCATTGGCAATGCCCAGTGTAGACGGCGCAGCAAGTGGGTTGCGAAGGTTGTTCTGCATGATACAGCCGGAGACAGCTAAGCCAACACCGGCTACGAGGCCAGCGACAACCCTCGGCAAACGGATTCCTCTGATAACCATGTTTGCTTTGGAATCTCCGACTCCAAATAGGGCTTTTAAAATCTGTCCAATACTTAAGCTTGATGCCCCTGCATTTATGGAAATAAAGGCAGCCACAACAACTGCAATAAAAAGCAGCAGTAACAGCAGTCTTTTCCTGCCTACAAAGCTCTTATAGGTGATGCCTTTCTCGTAAGCCACCTGTGTTTTACTCAAAAAGAGCACCTCTTTCGGCTGTGTCAAATAGTGAAAGCCTTTTACTGTTTGTGGATCTTCATATGCCACTGAATCCTTATCAATGAAGTGTAGGGTTCTGTAGTTCAATTTGTGGCGTGTTGTTCACTTT
>DUMY01000092.1 GCA_012839645.1 Syntrophomonadaceae bacterium | reverse complement strand
TGCCTCAGGATATAGGATTTTGCCCACATAGTAGATATCCGCTATAGCTGTTTCCACATTGTTGTAATATGAAACATAGGGAAGCTGAGTGTAAACCTTTCCATTCTTGACGGCTGACAGTGAGTTATAAAAATCCCCTATGTTTCATATTACAACAATGTGGAAACAGCTATAGCGGATATCTACTATGTGGGCAAAATCCTATATCCTGAGGCATTTGAGGATATAGATCCCGCCGCCAAGGCAGATGAAATATATGAATTTCTGCTTGGGAAACCGCTTTACCAGGAAATGGCCGAAAAGTTCGGCGGATATAAACAAATAACTCTGGAATAAGCTGTGGTAGCTGCTGCAGGATTGGAAACCGGAAGAAAGATCAGAAGGATCACGGAAACAGTTCTCGGAAAAATCTCGCATCGGATTTACGTCGGGATCACTAGAACGGTTTCCGTGATTTATGTTCTTCTCTCATCTCTTTCAACACATCTGGACTCACTTTGGTATAATGAATGCAAATACTTTTTAAGGGGGATGGTTTGTGAAATCGCAGTGGGTGAAAACTCTGCGGCCTGGACTGGAGGTCGCCACTTATTTTGGAATTTTTAATTTGAATATCGGAAAAACCAAGAGTGGGGCTAAATTTTTGAAGGTGCGGCTAGGGGACAAAACCGGCACTGTGGAGGGACGTGTGTGGGACTCCACTATGGCAGAGGACCTTTATCGGACCCTGGCCTTGGGAGATGTGGTAATCGTTCAGGGTATTGTAACTGAATTCAACGGGCTCCAGCTAAATCTGGATACCTGCACAAAGGTGGATAAAGAGCATGTGGAGCTGAACGACTTTCGCCCCTGCACTGATAAGGATATCCCCAAGATGCTTGAGGAATTCCAGCTGCAGATGGACAGCATAACAACACCCCCGCTGAAATCTCTTTTGGAGACAATTTTTGACACCGACTTCTTGGTCGACTTCGGCCGCGCAACAGCCGCCCGTACAATCCATCACGCCTACGGTGGAGGGCTATTGGAGCACACCTTAGAAGTGGTTGCTTACTGTTCCAAAATCTGTGAGATTCAGGGCGAGGCCATGAATAGAGACCTGCTGGTTGCAGGTGCTGCACTGCATGATATCGGGAAGATCTGGGAGTATGATCAGGAATGCCTTTCTTTTAGCCATACAGAAGATGGGCGCCTTCTTGGCGGCCACGTCATTTTAGGGTATGACTTCCTGCGCCAGCAAATTGCTGTGGTGAATAATTTTCCGGAAAAGCTGGCCAAGCAGTTGCTGCACATGATTTTATCCCACCACGGGCATAAAGAATGGGGAGCGGTGGAAGAACCCCACACAGTGGAAGCCATGGCGCTCCATTATGCCGACCTTATGTCGGCCCGCATCAACCAAGTGAGTCAACTGGTCAAATCACACCGGGGAACTGAATGCTGGACTAATTATGACCGCTACCTGGGCAGGAGTATATATGTGCCGGAAGATTTGAATAAAGGACGATCATCCTGACGGCTTTCGAAAGCGCCCGTGATAACTCCTGACTCCTGTTCAACTCATGCTGTCTGTTTTGCGGGATAGGCCGATATCTGGAAAAGGGGTGGATATCTTTATACATCCAAGGAAAACATATTATAAGTTGAGTTGATTACAAACTTCCTAACCGATCTAAATATATAAAAAGCCATTGGATCGGGTAAATATGGCAGGAAAGGAATTTTTATGAGCTCTGTGGTCTTAAAAGAAGAAATAGACTTTAACACCCTTATGGAGAAAGTTGAACAGCGCCTGCATAAGGTAGCTGTCACTCACAGTAGGACAATGGGTCCACTGGCCTCTCACGTGATTAAAGCAGGTGGCAAGCGGCTGCGCCCTTTATTGGTGATTCTTTCCGGTTGGAATGAAGACGACAGCTGGGAGCCGGTGCTTGATGTAGCTGTGGCAGCTGAACTGCTGCACACCGCCTCTTTAATTCACGACGACATCATCGATTACGCAGATACCAGGCGGGGTCTCCCTACAATTAATAAACTGCGGGGCAATCAAACCGCAGTTATGGCCGGGGACTACCTTTTTGCCCGGGCACTGACACTCCTTTCCAGAGAGAGCACAAAGGATGCCCTTCCTTTCATGGTGGAATCGATCCAAGCGATGTGTGAAGGAATTATTGAGGAGATAAGCACTTTTTTTGACCCCGCAGTCACTGAATCAGACTACCTTTCCCGCATCGATAAAAAAACCGCATCCTTGGTAACAGCTTGCTGTGGGGCCGGAGCTCGGGTAAGGGGGGCTTCTCAGGAAGAGGTGGATGCCTATGCGGATTTTGGACGCAATTTGGGTATGTGCTTTCAGATCATTGACGACATCCTGGACTTCACTTCAGATGAAGAAACCCTGGGCAAACCGGCGGGATCTGATTTTTCTCAGGGTATTTTGACACTTCCTGTTATTTACCTTCTCGAGCACCCTGACTGGAAGGAACCAATCAAAGAGATACTGGCAAAGCACAGCTGCACAAAGGACGATTTTTCTTATGTCCAGGAAGCGGCTGACAAAACTGAAAGCATACACCGCTCTTACTGCAAAGCCCAGGAATTCCAGGAGAAAGCCAGAGAGTGTCTGCACTTCATCCCCACCACACCTGTTTGGCCGATTCTCAACAAACTTACGGATATGGTGATAACAAGAAAGAAGTGACACCCTCTCTCCTGCATCAGGTACTGGCCAAGGCATTCACCTAGAATCGTTTTATATCTTCCCTCTCTTACGCAGGCTGCGGCAGACCCGGTACATGCGCAGTGTTTCTTCTCCTGCTGCCTCTAGAATCATCGCAGCACCATCTTCCAGCCCTTGAGCTCCGACCTTGGGGTCCGAAAGGTAGAAGGCAGGAAGCCCCTGGACAACGGTTATATGGAACAGTGGGTCGGGCATCTTTGCTGCCTGGTCGAGGGCGTGTTCCAGGAACAGGACAAGCCGCTCAATGCAGTACTCTTTGTTCTCATAATAAGAAACGAAATTGAGATCACCTTCTAGGAGGTCTTCTTCTTGGTCAATGAAGTAATCCAGCAGGATGTGCAGCCCGCAAATCCAGGGAAAGTACCCTTCTGTTATTTTTTTAGCTGTTTCCGAATCTAAATTCGGCTGTCCGGCGGCAGCAATGAGGGCAAAAATACCCAGTGTGGAACCAGTGGCAGCCGCAAACTCCCACCAGTCCAGCTCCCGAAATTCAGAGGCGTATTCCTCAAACCACTCTTCCAGATAACCTTCCCTTAATGGGATGTGGGTGTGTTTATAAGTCTGCAGATCGCAGTAAAGCGACGCCAGGCGCAGAACATCCTCTTGGACAAGGTGGTATGAAGGGAGCTTATTGATAATCTTGCGGCACTCATCCACCAGGCTGTTCAGGTAATCCGCATCATCCTTGTGGGGATAAAAACTGTAGTAATCCCCTTTATTGCTGTCCGGTTCCAGTGCATTTGTAAAGGCCAGGTGCAGATGGCGGAAGGCAGTCATTTCCAAGCAGCCCGCCCTGTCACAGAGGTTGTCCAGGTAGTCGCTGATGGTCTGAAAGGCTACAATAAAGGAAAGGGTATCTTGGTGCGCCCCTTCCATTAGTGTGTACACACTCCCACCCAGGCAGTGAAACTTCTTTTTCCCGATGCTGGCCAACCCCTGCTCCCGCAGCTCTGAATCATCCGCTATGCTGATTATCTCCTGCCACTGTTTCAATTCCTCTTCCACCCCAGGAAAAACACGGGTGACAAAGCGTGTCAACATGGTAAGTTTTTTCCTGGCACTTGAAATCCCATTCTGTATTCCAATCCCCAAATCTTTCACCATCCAGTGCTGTATTTTAAATCATTCTACCATATTTTCCAATGATGGGTACCCCATAACGAAAACGGTTCTCTTGGGTTTCAACCAAAAACTTTGCAAAGAAAAAGAACTCAGATAGATGTGGGGGCAGTTTTCCCATGCAAAACAAACGTTGCCCCTGCAACAACAGCAATAGCATCCACATTATATCGAAAAAGGATTCGGGATAAGTAAGCTAGAATCATAGAGCAATAGTATCGAGCAAGAAAAAGGCCCACAGCAAAGGGGTGGGCCATCTCTCTAAACACTGGCAGGAACACCACAAAGGAGCATATTTGACACAGGCACTAGTTAGTATCATACCTTCCTACCCTAACCAACAATCAGCACCACTGAGACCAGCATCTTGAAAACACTCAATCATCTTTCTCTGTAGAGGCCAAATTCTCTAGGCCGCAGGGGCTCGAACAGTGGCATTGAGAAAACTAGGTATTGATGGCCTGCCTTCGAGGGGAAACCGAAGTCCGGAAAGGTTGGAATACTATTGAAACGCTATTGGGTCGGGGTTTTACTGGTCA
>DUMY01000091.1 GCA_012839645.1 Syntrophomonadaceae bacterium | reverse complement strand
CAGACACTCAAAATAAGCGATCTCCGGCTGATAACCCGCTTCTACCAGAGTATCAAAACCCGACCTGACAAGTTCTGTAACACCGCCACAGAGAACAACCTGTTCACCAAAGAGGTCTGTTTCCGTTTCTTCCTCAAATGTGGTTTCAATCACCCCTGCACGGGTAGAGCCGATTCCTTTGGCATAAGCCAGAGCGATCTGCAGAGCATTGCCTGTGGAATCCTGGTGTATTGCTACAAGGGATGGAACCCCTACTCCCTCTACATACATCCGCCGCACCAAATGCCCAGGGCTTTTCGGAGCCACCATAAACACATCTACATCATGGGGAGGAACGATCTGCCCGAAGTGGATGTTAAAACCGTGAGAGAAAACAAGGGCTTTCCCTGATTTTAAATGAGGGGCAATATCACTGCGGTAAAGAGCAGCCTGCTTTTCGTCAGGAATAAGAATTTGGATAACATCTGCCAACTCAGCAGCTTCAGCCGCCTTTAATGGCTCAAAACCATCCGCTACGGCTTTTTCCCAATTTTCACTGCCCGGCACATCCGCAACCAGCACCCGTACTCCACTCTCTTTTAGGTTGAGCGCCTGTGCATGCCCCTGGCTCCCGTAACCGATCACTGCAACTGTTTTCCCATCCAGGAATTTAAGATCCGCATCCTGGTCATAATAGGCTTTCATACTCACTCAAATCTCCCTTCAATTTTTCGGTTTCTATTAATGATACCACTTTTTATCAAATAAACCACAGTATCAGTCCTGCTTTATAGCTTTATTCAGAATTTAGGACAGTTCTGCTACTTATCTTTGCCCATGTCTTGACCGAACACGAACTTCGAACTACCCCTTACCAACGACTAACAACCAACCACCAACCACTAAATTGCCATGGTTTCTTGGGACTTAATCATCACCAACATCATCTTAAACCGTTTGACTGCTTTCAATGCATGAGGTTCATGGGCAGGCATGATAATCATCTCACCCTGTTTCAGCTGATGAAGAACCCCGGAGATCCTAATCTCCGCCTCTCCATCCATTATGTAAACCAGCGCATCAAAGGGTGCCGTATGCTCACTTAAACCCTCCCCTGCATCAAAGGCAAAAAGGGTAACAGTACCCGCCTGCTTTTGGATGAGTGCCCTGCTGACAACAGCCCCATCCTGGTATTCAACCAATTCGCCATGCTGTAGAACACATGAAGTTAGATCTACCTTTTCTTTTTCACTCATGCCATACTCCTCCTTTTGAATACTACTAACTACTATTATTACCCATCTGGGCATCTGCTTTCAAAAAAGCATCCTTTGGACTAGTAACAATTTCGTCAGAAACCATCATTATCCTGCCATCAGGTATTTATCCCTTATAGAAAATAGACCGAGTACAAAAGCAAAAAAATAACCCCGCGTATAGGGGCCAAGCTTGCTTTGTTACTTTTTTGGTGACCATTATATAAAGTAAGTTTCATGACAGACAAAACCTACTCCTCATCCTCAAACATTTCAGCCAACTTCCCAGCATTGCCAGTCATAGCATTCAGCAGGTCATCATCTGGAACGATCAACCAATCGCCTCTTTCTTTTACTAGCTTAATGAGATGATGACCTGCTGAATGCTATGACTGGCAATGCTGGGAAGTTGGCTGAAATGTTTGAGGATGAGGAGTAGGTTTTGTCTGTCATGAAACTTGCTTTAT
>DUMY01000090.1 GCA_012839645.1 Syntrophomonadaceae bacterium | reverse complement strand
CCAGAGTCGGATGACTCCGCAGCTCCCGTGCTACCATTGCACCCGCCTCTCCAGCACCGACAATTAAGGCACGCTTCATATTCCCGGGTTTAGTAATTAATTGATCTTTATCCTTCCCTATACCATTACGATATTCACGAAGAGAACGCATTCCGAACCTGCTGCCACCTACTAAACCCAGGTTCAGCAGCCAAGCAATCGGGTAAATGCTGCGCGGCATGGGCTTCATAACGCTTTCCGGATAGACAAAAATATAGGACACAGCAATAACAACTAAACTTGCAGCAGTAACACCAATCAGCACATTGTACATTTCCCTGACACTGGCATACTGCCACATCTTCCTGTAGAATCCACAAATGTAATAAACCGCAATAGTTATTACGGTTACCATCACCGCAAAAACAGGATAATATGCCATATACTCCTTGGGAATCACAGCATCAAAGCGAAGAGCTAATGCACCCAGGTAGGCTATATTGATAAAAAGAGCATCCATTAGAAAAAAGAAAATTGTTCGTATGACTCGCTCCAATTTCTCCACCCTAAGGTTTCCCCCTAATACAACACCATTTTCAACATAATCTAACCGCGCAAAACAAACGGATTCCGCCTAAAGTAATCTACAGTAAATGCCACAAAGACACCTACCATTAACCCCAGCACACCGGCTACAGTAATATTCATTTTCTTGCGAGGGCGTACTGGTGAAGAAGGTGCCTCTGGTTTTTCTAACACTTTGATACCCTCTATACTGTTTAACTTCTGCTCAGATTCTAATTTCTTTTCTAACAGTTTTTCTCGCTGTTCAGTAAAACGAGATAGGCTATCAAGCAGTCCTATCTGCTGTATCTCAGATGTACTGGATAATCCAGCCTTAGACAGTTTATCAAGCAGCTCCCGGGTCTGTTTTATACTCTTATTAACCTCTTGCAGCTCTTCCTCGGTGCGCTGAAGATCATTATTGATCAGTTCTTTAGAGCGCTCATACCGAACCCCTTCCCTCTCATCAAAAAAATTAATAAGCTTATTTAATAAAACCTCTCCCTGTTGGGGATCATTAGTATCAAGGGTAATCTCCAAGATATTCGTATCTGCCACAATTTCAACATTAAGTCCCTCTGCATTAGTTCCTGCTCCCCATGCCTCTTCTTGCAGGTCGCTGCTGAGCAGTATCTCTTTGGCAGTTTCAGGAGTCATCTTTGGCTGGGTACTGTTCGTTTCTGACTCAAAACTACCTATGGATATCTTTGCTTGAACCTGATATACAGGGGATACAGCAAATGAATAAACTGCTCCTATCAATAATGATACCAGAAATATCGCTAAAATCAGTTTCCGCCACTTCCATAGTACAAGTAATAAATCCCTCAGGTCAATTTCATCTTCATAAACATCTGTACTGGAATATGAACCTGAAGTTTTTTCGCTTTTAACCATAATAAGGCCTCCTCTGAAACATTCTGTGCTGCTATTAAATAATAATATATTATACAGCCTTCACTTGCATAGTATCGCCATAGTGCTAACAGTGGCATGTCAGCAATCATTATATCATTCAACAAAATAAGACCAAATCCTGCCTGATGTTTGTGCCGTATCAAGCATAATGTCGTTAAACTAATCGTATACTAGCAATCTTAATTGACTGTCGGCGTCAGAACAGACATTGACAAATAATAACACCCTGGACAACAAAACCTAACAGGAATATAACTCTATAACAAGAATAATACAAGTGTAATTAAATACACAATAGCACAAATTTCCGGAGGGATCCTTTTGCAGATTCTGATCGTCGATGATGAAAGAGCCCTTGTTAAAGGGCTAAAATATACCCTAGAAAAAGAGGGTTTCCATGTCCACGCCGCTTATGACGGACAAGATGCACTGGATTTCCTGCATGAGAACAGAGTAGATATCATTATCCTAGACCTCATGCTGCCCAAAGTAGGCGGTTTGGATGTCTGCCGCCGCATCAGACAGCAGGGAAATAAAACTCCTATCATCATGCTTACTGCTAAAGGGGATGATGTGGATAAGATCATTGGGCTGGAGCTCGGTGCTGATGACTATATGGCAAAACCCTTTAATCCAAGGGAGTTGGTAGCCAGAATACGCGCTGTTCTGCGCCGCGCCACAACCACTACCCAGACGGGTATGCTCACATTCGGTGAATTACATATTGACCCAGATCGCCGCCTGGTAACTGTCAAAGATAAAACAGCAGACCTTTCAGTGCGGGAATTCGACCTACTGATCACAATGGCCCGGCGACCTGGCTTCGCCTTTACCAGAGAAATGCTTCTGGAGCAGGTCTGGGGACATGATTATTTCGGAGATACACGGGTTGTTGATGTTTATATCAGGAGGGTGCGGGAAAAGATCGAACCGGACCCT
>DUMY01000282.1 GCA_012839645.1 Syntrophomonadaceae bacterium | reverse complement strand
TATTTAGAATGGCAATTTTCACGGGAAGCTGGCACTGAACAATGGTGGCAAGTTCCTGCATGTTCATCTGAAAGCTGCCATCACCGGAAATACTGATCACTAGATCATCTGGACAGCCTACCTGGGCACCCACAGCCGCCGGAAGACCATAACCCATAGTACCTAAACCACCTGAAGAAAGAAAGCAGCGGGGCTTCATCACTTTATAGTATTGAGCAGCCCACATCTGATTCTGCCCTACTTCTGTGGTGATGATCGCCTCACCCCTGGTCAATTCACAGATCTGCTCGACAATGAACTGCGGCTTTATTTCATCACCATTCTGTTGATAAGCCAAAGGATACTCCTCTTTCCAACGAGCGATCCGCTCAAGCCACTCTCCGGTTTGGGGCACCTCAATTCGTTTCAGCAGTTCCTGCAGCACCATTTTAACATCTCCATGCAGGGGATAGTGTGCACGGATATTCTTTCCAATCTCCGCAAGATCGATATCAATATGGATGACCTTAGCTTGAGGAGCAAAGGTATCCAATCTGCCTGTAACCCTATCGTCAAAGCGGGCACCTATAGCAACAATCAGGTCGCTGTGGGATATGGCATAGTTAGCATATGCTGTTCCATGCATCCCCAGCATCCCCAAGGAGAGGGTATGATCTTCCGGTATCGAACCTTTACCCATCAGGGTTGTGGTCACCGGTATCTGAGCTTTTTCTGCCAGTTCAGTCAGTTCCTCTGCTGCACCTGAGGCAATCACACCTCCACCGGCATAGATCACCGGTTTCCGGGAAAGCCCGATAGTTTTTGCTGCCTGGTAAACCATGGCAGCCTTTGGCTCCCCTGGAACGCGGTATCCCCGAAAAGGTATCTCCTGGGGATAAGAAAACTCCGCCTCAGTGGTCTGAATATCTCTGGGCAGGTCGATTAAGACAGGTCCACACCTCCCGGTACCAGCCAGATGAAAGGCAGCACGAATGGTAGCAGCGAGTTTATTGACATCTCTTACCAAATAGCTGTGCTTGACAATGGGTAAAGTAATACCGGTAATATCGGCCTCCTGAAAGGAATCCCGCCCAATTGCCGGCAGGGCCACCTGCCCTGTAAAAACCACCATAGGTATAGAGTCCATAGCCGCTGTAGCTATACCTGTCACTAGGTTTGTCGCTCCTGGACCTGAGGTAGCAATAACCACACCGGTTTTCCCTGTGGCCCGGGCATAACCATCTGCAGCATGGGCAGCTGCCTGCTCATGTCGTACCAAAACATGATTCAATGAAGAATCATACAGCTTATCATACAGAGGTATAACCGCTCCCCCTGGATAACCGAAAACAACCTCAACACCTTCTTCTTCCAGTGACTTGACAATGATCTCTGCCCCTGTGATCATAGGTCCCCCCTCCTTCCTTCAGGATTATCAAAAAGCACCGCTCCCCGGCTTGCTGACGAAACAAGCCGTGCATAGCGGGCAAGATAGCCCTTCTTAACCCTGGGCTCCGGAGACTGCCACTTGGCACACCTCTTCTCTAATTCCTCGTCATCAACAAGGAGTTCCAGCTTACGTGAAGGGATATCGATGCTGATCAGATCCCCTTCCCTGACCAGAGCCAGAGGTCCACCTTCAGCGGCTTCCGGTGAAATGTGCCCGATGGAAGCACCCCTTGTAGCACCGGAAAAGCGCCCATCTGTAATCAGGGCAACATCGCGGTCAAGACCCATACCGGCTACAGCTGAAGTGGGTGTCAGCATCTCTCGCATCCCGGGACCACCCTTTGGTCCCTCATATCTGAGCACCATGACATCCCCCGGCTTGATCTTGCCTTCTAAAATAGCGGCAACAGCAGCCTCTTCACTATTGAACACCCGGGCAGGACCTTTGTGCTCCAGCATCTTTGGATCCACCGCCGCTTGCTTCACCACCGCTCCATCAGGTGCCAGGTTCCCCTTGAGAACAGCCAGCCCACCTGTTGGGCTATACGGAGCATCCACATTTCTAATCACCTCGGGACGCTTGATACCGCATCCCTTTACATTCTCAGCCAGGGTCTGCCCTGTAGCTGTAAGAGCATCCCCTTCTATAAGACCGTGTGACAAGAGTTCCTGCAGCACTGCAGACACCCCTCCTGCTTCATGCAGGTCCTGGATGTGCATACTGCCGGCAGGGCTCAATTTGCAGAGGTGTGGAACCTTACCGCTGATTCTATCCACAGAGTCCAGGTCAAGGTCGACACCCGCCTCCCTAGCAATGGCTGGAAGGTGGAGAACGGTATTTGTTGATCCACCTAGAGCCATATCAAGGGCCAGTGCATTTGTGAAAGCCTTTTCCACTAAAATGTCACAAGCACTTATGCCCTTGCGGACCAACTCCATTACCTGCCACCCCGCATCTTTGGCCAGGCGAATGCGTGCTGCACTCACAGCAGGAAAGGTGCCATTCCCGGGCAGCGCCAATCCTAAGGCCTCAGAAAGACAGTTCATGGTATTGGCAGTAAACATCCCTGAACAGGAACCACAGCCCGGACAGGCCGCCTCCTCAAGCTCTTCCAGCTCTTCAGGAGCCATCCTCCCCGCCTGTACCGCACCCACTCCTTCAAAAACTGTGTTTAAATCCACATCCCGTCCTTGAAGACGCCCGACCATCATGGGGCCACCGCTGATCACCACTGCGGGAAGATTCAAACGGGCAGCAGCCATCAGCATCCCGGGTACGATCTTATCGCAGTTTACTATTAATACCAGGGCATCCAGTGCATGGGCTAAAGCCATCACTTCAATGGAGTCAGCGATCAGTTCCCTGCTGGCCAGGGAATAGCGCATCCCCTCGTGGTTCATGGCAATACCGTCACAGACAGCTATCGCCGGGAACTCCAACGGTGTGCCGCCATTCGCCCGCACCCCTGCCTTGACTGCACCGGCGATCTGATCAAGGTGCAGGTGTCCGGGAACAAGATCATTCTGCGAGTTGACAATCCCTATAAAGGGGCGGTCCTTCTCCCATTTTGTCAACCCCAATGCATTCAATAAGGACCTGTGGGGAGCCTTTTCAATCCCCTTTTTGGTAACCTCGCTTTTCATGCGAGTTCACCCCCTCCCACAATATCATCTATTCCCACTTCCAACATCCCACTTCCCACATCTCATTTTCCAACCACTAACTTATGACGGATAAAT
>DUMY01000089.1 GCA_012839645.1 Syntrophomonadaceae bacterium | reverse complement strand
ACCGCAATAATCAAGAGCGGCGCTTATATTCAACAGCAGGTTAGCCTATGCTGCAGTGCCGGCTCCCAAGGAAACCGCAGCTTCGGCGCAACGGTGCACTGCAGCATAGGCTAACCTGCTGTTGAATATAAATTTCCAGGATACAACCGCAATAATCAAGAGCAGCGCTGTCGCCGCGATAATGAAAGGAAGCTTGTTTCTTCTGCTTTTTTGTGGTGCATCAGATTCAGTTAGTGAAAAAGACACACCGCAAGATGGGCAAAAATTTGCTGAGCCCTCTGGTACCTCTGTACCACACTGTGGACAGTATGCCATGAAATCCTCTCCTCTTTTATTATTGGCAATAAAAGATCAATCTTGATGTTACATCTTATCGCTGACCTTTGCTCCACAATGGGTACAAAATTTATCCCCTGGCGCAAGTTCATTATTACAGTGGGTACACTGAGACGGTACCATCACCTTTTCCTGCGGTTGGGACTGGGGCTCTGGCTCAGGTTGGAGCTCAAGCTCGGGTTGGGATTCGGACTGGGGCTGAGGCTCAAATTGGGATTGGGGTTCATGCTGGGGCTGGGGCTTGGGCTGGGATTGCGGCTCAACATCAGTTTGGGGTTCAGGCTCGGACTCAGACTCGGATTGAGGCACAGCCTTGAGCTCACTAACCTCTGTCCCGCAGTAAATACAATATCTTGCTCCCGGCTTCAATGATGAACCACACTTCCAACAGCTATTTACAGCAGCGGGTTGTGGTAATTCCTGACCACACGCACCGCAGAACTTCGACTTCACTACACTATTACCACACGCAGGGCAAACAACTGTATCCCCCGCGGTCTTTTTCTTAACCCTCATAATCACATCAGCGATCTTCCCCGAACTGGTGAAGAGCACAGCAGTGAGCCGGTAAACCGGATAAATAGCCGCACACAGAAAAACTACCGGGTAGAGCCACATAATATCAATCTCACCCAATAACGGGATAAAAAGCCCCTCAAATGCCTTGTAAGCAATAATTATGGCGGCAAGAATCGCTATATTATAGATGATCGGATTTAATTCAGGAAATTCAGGAATGATTTTTTCTACCCGAACGGCAATATCTTTACCAAAGATAACGACAATTGCCACAATGATCACAGAGATGATCATAGATGCAATATTTGCAATAGTGATGGTATCGTAAACTTCAATATCCATTGCCGGAAGCCTGACCACAATAGCATTGATAACCCCTAAAATAACCAAGGTAATAATAAAGCTTACAATACGCCGTACTAGTTCTGAAAGCTCCTCCTTGACAATCACGTTGTTCTCCTCCTTTTTTTGCTTGAACTTTATGACAAAACAGAACCCCTAGCTAGCACCAAGAGTACTTAGCTGCTTTTTTCTAAACAGTTTTTTCTCAATGGCACTCCATATTGGTTCGGCTATTGAACCAATAATTGCCACTAACTGATAAACCGGGCAATAGGCATAACCCCTCCCCTTCACCTTTCATGCTGAGCTTTAGTAGATATATTCTACAAATAGAACATTTTTCCTACATGAATGTGAGAAGAGGGGAACTGTCCTGGAAACGGAGGAGCCAGATGTCCTCAAACCGGTGATACTGACTCGCATCTTTTTACCACGATTTCTTTCTTTCCTGCAGATCCGCGATTACATTTTGGACAAATACGGCTGTTTTGTGGTCCTTTAAGCTGTAAAAGACACGTTTGCCTTCTTTGCGGTATTTCGCCAACCCTATATCTCTTAAAACACGCAGGTGATGGGAAGCCACCTGCACTGTGGATCCTAAAATATTAGCTACATCACAAACACAAAGCTCCTCATGGGAGAGGGCATGAATAATCTTCAACCTATTATCATCAGCCAAAGCTTTGAAGTAGGTTGACAGCCCCTCGGTCAGCACAACCTCTTTTTTCAGCCTGTTGACCTTCCCCTCATCATACGTAAAAATCTCGCAAATATCGGTTTCATCTTCTATGCCTTGAGCCTGATTTTCTGTCTTTTTATACTCACTCATAAAATCACCTCATATTCAACCTAAATAAAACAGCCCGGGGTATTACATTTCTAATTAATAAAAACCCGGGCTGTCAAATTCTTATCGTAAAAGGTAACCAACTACTGTGCTTTCTGACGAGATGCCCAAATCGGATCCGCCGCAGCCTTCCAGTCAGCTGAGCGCTGGTCAAGGAAGCTGGCAATCTCTCCGGATAAAACTATCTCTGCACCTTCATGTGTGGGGTGCGCTCCTGTTTCCTTGACAATCCGCCGCAGTGCTTCCGGTTGATCAATGATCGGGCAGGGGCACAGCATATTATCTGAAAAGGGCTGTCCCTTCTGGTATGCAGTAAAGAGCGGACTAGATATGACCTCTTTAAAACTCTTTTCCCGAATATTATCGACAGAAAAATGAACAAAGGCACAGGGCTCTACATCACCGCGGGCATTGATGTGGAAGAAGCACTTGCCACCGGCAATACAACCTTCAGTATAGGCGCCATCATTCCAGAAATCCATAATGGGCAGGGATTTGTTGAACCGGAGATAATTGACCCTCTTCGACAGATAGGCCCGCTGCTCCGGCAAAATCATCAGATCGGTGTCCGGCTGGCGTCCAATTGGTACATAATGGAACGACCACACATATTTAACACCTTGATCAATGAGGAAATCGAGAAACTCATCACTCATGAGTTTATCAACATTATTCCTGGTAATCGTCAGAGATGTTCCGAAGAAGACTCCCCGTT
>DUMY01000088.1 GCA_012839645.1 Syntrophomonadaceae bacterium | reverse complement strand
TTCTCTGACTGCAAGTATCTGAAGGGCAAAGAAAACAGAGCAGCATAAAACCAGCAGATCTCCTTTGCCTGGTAAAAACACACCCTCCAGAGATATAAAACCTAATCCCGCAGCAGCCAACACCGCCCCGGCACAGGCTCCCCAGTAGGGCAGTTTTCTATCTATAAAAGCAGCCATAAAAGGAACCAAAATCACATTCAACCCTGTGATGAAGGCAGCTTTACTCGGAGTCGTCCACAGCAGCCCGAGGGTTTGAAATGCATATCCACAGAATAGATAAATACCTGCCCTCAAAGCAGCCGGATGCCACCTAAATTTTCCCTTACGGAAGGGAAAAAGGATTAAAAATGCAGCCAAAAAACGAATTGCCAGGAAAGGAAATGTATCGATATCAGCCAAAGCGTCTTTGACCAGCTGAAAGGTTGTCCCCCAAGCAAAAGCCGTTCCCAGCAGAGCAAGGTCAGCAATGCGTTGTTTGTTAAACTTCATAGGATCACCTGAACAATCTAAATAATAACAATCTAAATATAGAGGATTTTTACTAAAAGAAGCGAATATTTATACTGTTCTGCTTCTTTATAGAACAAGCTCTATTGTATCAAAAAAACAAATAATTTGTGGGGGGATGATTTTTTGCGTAAGTTTTTTAAATGTCTGTCGCTTATTATGTTAATTGGTCTGTTATGTGCTTTCGGGTTAGGGTGCAGCGATGAAGAAGGGACACCGGCAGCGGGTGATGAGGATAGCAAAGAAAAACCAACATATACTGTGGCATTTGAGGCAACCTTTGCACCTTTCGAATTCAGAGATGAGAAAACCGGGGAGTTCACCGGTTTCGATATTGAATTAATCAAGGCTATCGGTGAAGTAGAAGGGTTTGATGTAGAACTCAAGGAAATGGGCTTTGACGGAATCGTGGCCTCTGTGAAGACAGGGAATATCGATATTGGGGCTTCCGGCCTGACGATCAACGAAGAACGATTAAAGGAAGTAGATTTTTCAACACCTTACTATCAAGCAGGTTTGGGCATTGTTGTCAGAGCAAATGAAAATAAGATCAAAAATGTAGAAGATCTGAAGGGCAAAACGATTGCGGTTCAGATAGGAACTACAGGGGCGGAATTCGCAAGGACAATTGAGGGCGCCAAAGTTACAGACTTCGACCAAGTCACCGATGCCTTAATGGAAGTAAAGAACGGCGGTGCTGATGCCCTTGTCAATGATTACCCGGTAAATCTATATTACGTCAACAAGAGTAAAGATGATTACAAGATGGTGGGCGGAAAATTGGAAAGTGAGTACTATGGAATCGCTGTCAAAAAAGGGAACACAGAACTTCTAGAGAAGATCAATAACGGCCTCAATAAGCTGAAAGAAAACGGAGAGTATGCAAAACTATACAAGAAGTGGATCGGTGTTGAACCACCGGAGTTCCTGCCTGGCGAAGAAGAAGCTTAGGTAAACGCAATGATACCCGATCTGCGTAGCCTGGCTGGCTACGCAGATCTTTTTTTGGTAATTTAACATTCAGAATATTACGTTGGCAAAACCAAGGAAGTTTAAGTGAGGTGCCTAATAGCTTGGATCTAATCATTCAATCTTTACCTTTTTTGCTCACAGGAGTTTTACAAACACTAAAAGTTACATTAATAGCTGTGGCAATAGGCTGTGTTCTCGGCCTCTTCGGAGGGATGGGGCGTCTCTCCAATAACAGGTTCTCACGTGCCTTAGCCACATGCTATGTCGACTTTGTGCGCGGTACTCCCCTACTTGTTCAATTATTTATTGTTTATTTCGGACTGCCGCCAGTAATCCAGCAGTTTAAAGCTTTTCTGGAAACATCATTTGCACTGGGTCCCTTTACATCCACTTCCCATATTCCTGCCTTTGTTGCTGCTGTGGTCGCCTGCAGCATCAACAGCGGGGCATATGTTTCAGAGATCTTTAGAGCGGGTATCCAGTCTATCGAAAAAGGGCAGCGAGAGGCCGCACTTTCCCTGGGGATGACACCGAAGCAGGCCATGCGCCATATAATCCTTCCCCAGGCCGTTCGAAGGGTAGTACCCCCCTTGGGGAACGAATTCATCGCCATGCTCAAAGATACATCCCTATTGATCTGCATTGGATACGCAGAGCTCACCCGACAGGGGCAGTTGATCATCGGCACCACCTTTAGACCCTTTGAAATCTGGTTTGCCGTGGCCTTCCTCTACCTGATCATGACCTTGAGTATTTCACGGTTAGTAGACTTTACGGAAAGGAGGCTCGGTATCAATGGAAATCATTAAAGTTAGAAACCTTGTCAAAAATTTCGGAAACCTTGAGGTCCTACGTGGAATTAATATGGATGTGGCAGAGAGGGAAAAGCTGGTGATTATTGGCCCCAGCGGCTCAGGCAAGAGTACACTGCTGCGCTGCTTGAACCTCCTTGAGGAACCTACAGGTGGCACCATTGAGTTCGCTGGCATAAACGTCACTGACCCGGAAGCCAATCTCCCTAAAATCAGAGAAGAAATCGGAATGGTCTTTCAGAGCTTCAACCTCTTTCCTCATAAAAACGTAATGGAAAACATCACAATGGCACCCCTAATCGTTAAGAAAAAGGAACCGCCTGAGGCTATGGAGATCGCCCTCTCTCTCCTGGAAAAGGTGGGTTTGAGCGATAAGGTAGAGAGCTACCCTGGAGAGCTATCCGGTGGGCAACAGCAGCGGGTAGCCATTGCCAGAGCACTGGCTATGCAGCCCAGGGTGATGCTCTTTGATGAGCCGACCTCTGCTCTTGATCCGGAGATGGTAGGTGAGGTCTTGGATGTTATGGGTGACCTGGCTCGGGAAGGGATGACCATGGTTGTGGTCACCCATGAAATGAAATTCGCACAGGAAATTGGGGATCGGGTAATCTTTATGGATGAGGGGTTGATCATCGAAGAGGGTACCCCCCACCAACTTTTCGCTGAACCTAAAAATAAAAGAACGCGCTCTTTTCTGACCCGGGTGATGCCCTGACACAAAGGATAGGCTTTCCCGGCGGACAATCGTATAAACAGTAATTGGAGAGCACCCTTTTTCAACAAAAAACATTGAGGCGCTCTCCTGTTGTGTGAACATGCAACTCGGGATTCTGGCGCAGGTACATCCGGGCTGAGCCAACCTCCAGATCGACCTGGGTTTGCCCAGGTGTAAGCTGTACCTGGACACATCCCTCCTGAAAACTTCTTTCCCCTTTGACAACCCAGAACTGAATGCGCGGGAGACTCAAAGGGGCAAGCTGTATATCAACAGCGGGATCAAGCCCCTCTTCCCAGGCAATAGCTGCAAAAACATCAGCACCGCTTTCCAGGGCTCCCAGGCGATCCCCTTGATCAGCCATCTCTGCAATGGCATCCCTGACGATCCCTTTGGCACGGGCAGCGTATTCCCTGGTGAAGGCCAGCGGTTCATACATATTCAGATCAGCCAAAAATTCTCTATTGTTGATAGTGAGCTCCGACCGGTCATGTTTCACTATGAGAACTGGGTCCTCAATATGCAGCTTCATTTGTGGATGTGATACATCTATCCTTAGAAACGGATTGGTTTGGTGACTGCCTAACCTCCCAAAGACCTGGTCGATAATTATTCGCATCCCAATCCCTCCGTCAGCTAACTTTTACTATCAATAAAGATACCGGCGGCACCGCTTCCCCTATACATTTTTTGTGCCTTTCTGGATAGACGCACTTCTTTTAGATCTTCCTGGACAGTTATTTTCTGGTTATTCATTATTTTTTTGATAATTTGGTCATCTTTAATCAACTGTTTGAAGGCTTCTGTAATCTCACGGCTGCAAACCTTTAACTCCTGTGGCCCCTGAACAGGAACAGCTGTCCATGATGTAATGCCAGCCTCTTTCCGCAGCAGATCCAGCCGCTTGCAAATCTGATGCCGGTCGTCGAGAAGGGAGAGCAACTCCTCAATCTGACCTTCCTCAACCTTTTTTTTCATAACACCTGTAATCTGCACCAGGCGCCTAACACCTTCCCGGGCTTCCTGCCAGGCAGCTGTAACTTTTTGCATTCCTTGCAGCTCCTTAGGATCCATATATCACTCCTGTACTCCTGCTGCCTCTGCCCAGACATCTCGTAAATCCTCTACCAAAGAAAGCACTTCATCTATG
>DUMY01000087.1 GCA_012839645.1 Syntrophomonadaceae bacterium | reverse complement strand
GGTAAAGTTGGCCACAGCCACCCCAGCACTGGTGAACCGCAGTTCCGGTTCCCGGGTATTACGACCGATTAAAATTATCCGGTTGAGAAACAATGCTTTTCTCCTCCTCTTTGTCTGCTTTACGCGACATCGCGCCTGACAATGGTATGGCGCAGCAAAAAATCGCTGATGCGCATCACACGGTCAAGCTCTTTAGCGGTTTCCGGCTCTCCCTGGAAAAGAACCAAGGTATAGTAACCCTCGCGATAGTCTTCGATTTCGTAGGCCAACCGCTTTTTTCCCCAGCGGTGGACCTGCTCCACAGTGCCTTTATTCTGCTGAATCAGCTTGGTCAAGCGTTCAATGGCAGCTGTGGTTGTCTCTTCATCTAGATCCGGTTTTAGGACAAAGAGGGTCTCATAGGATCGCAAACTTTCCACCTCCCTTCGGACTAAACGGCCCCTATTAAGATAGGAGCAGGGACGTCTAAAGAATTATACCATTAGAAACATGTTAAAACAACCGGAAAAGCATGACATGAGCGTGACGCAGGGACGATCCTTTTGTCACACTTCATCTTTAAAAAAACGTCTGAAGCCGAAAGCCAAATATCGGGTAACCGCTAATCCTCTTTGCTTGACCTAATCAAGGCTTTGACACTTTTTTCAAACTTCACCCTGGGCAGCATTACCTGCCGCCCACACTTCAGGCAGCGGATACGGAAGTCCATCCCAACACGCAGGATCTCCCATTCGTTGCCTCCACAGGGATGCTGCTTCTTCATACTCACCACATCACCAAGATTATAGTGCTTCGTGCCCATTTTCTTTCTCCCCCTTCACCTGCCTGTATAAAAGCACCCGGTGTGGGTAAGGGATCTCTATTCCCTCCCGATCAAACGCTTCTTTAATCCGTTTGCGCAGCTCCCTAGCAAAGCCCCACTGCTCCATAGGATTAACCTTTCCGAAAATCTGGATAGTTGCCCCGGAACTGCTCAGTTCTGTAACCCCTAGAACCTGCGGTTCCTCCACAACCTGGTCAGCTTTTTCCTGTGCCATATCATGACAGACGCTGTTGATAACGTCTATTGCCTGATCCAGGTCAACTTCATAGGCAACATTTACTTCCAATAGCACACCCATCCCACCGCGGGAATAATTGGTCACCTGTTCGATCTTCCCATTGGGAATGATGTGCATCTCCCCGGTCCATGATTGGACTCTGGTTACACGCAGCCCCATTTCATTTACCGTCCCGGTTACTCCTGAAACCGTAACATAATCACCCACAGCAAACTGGTCTTCAAACAGAATGAAAAATCCGGTGATCACATCTCGCACCAGGTTCTGTGCCCCAAACCCCACAGCCAAACCCAGGATCCCCGCCCCTGCCAAAATGGACGTCGTAGGAACCCCCAATTCATCAAGCAGCATCACGCCACCGATAAAATAGAGGCTGTATTTGAGCAGGCTCCTGGCAAGGCCCCGTAGGGTGTTGACCCGGCGTTCATCCCAGGTCCCGGGCAGTCGGTCGGGACGCATTAGGCTGTCGATCAAGCGAACACCTATCTTGCCAATAATAGCAATCGTCAGGATAATAACTCCCATATGCAGGGCAACCCTGGCTCCCGCCGGTATATCTAGAAAATTCAACGCCAAAAAACACCCTCCAGTCCTGTTAAATGAATAAAGCAAGCCTGTCCCTTGTTTAATGACCTGGTTAATGTACTATGATCTTTCCTGTTCCACTCCCCAGCACATGTCCGATGACCCGGGGATCGACAATGCCTGACCGCCGCAGTCCGGACAGGAGCTGATCTCCCCGCTCTTGGGGAACGGCAATAAGCAGTCCCCCTGAGGTCTGGGGATCAAAAAGGATATCCAATAAAGCCTGTTTGAGCTTCCCACGGATTTCAATATGATCCTCAAAGTGCTCGCGGTTCCTATAGGCGCCTGCGGGGATCAACCCTTCCCCTGCCAACTCCTCTGCCCGTGGGAGGAGAGGAACTGAGGTAAGATCTACGTTCATATCCACGCTGCTGTTTTCAGCCATTTCCCGCAGGTGGCCCAACAACCCAAACCCGGTGATATCAGTACAGGCATGCACCCCCACACTCCGCATAACATTTGCAGCTGTAGCATTCAGGGCAGCCATGCCCTTTGCCAGGTTCTCTTCTTCCTCAAGGCTCAACAACCCCCCTTTGAGGGCTGTGACCAAGACACCGGTACCCAGTGGTTTTGTCAGAACCAACAGGTCCCCTTCCCTGGCACCACTGTTTGTTATTATTTTGTCAGGGTGTATGATGCCGGTTACCGCAAGCCCGTATTTCGGCTCCTCATCCTCTACCGAATGACCTCCCAGCAGTACCGCCCCAGCCTCTGCCACCTTGTCACTGCCCCCCTGAAGGATAGCCTTAAGGGTATCTGTTCCCAGTTCACAAACCGGGTAAGCCACAAGATTAAGAGCTGTTATCGGTTTGGCTCCCATGGTATAAACATCGCTCAGGGCATTTGCGGCAGCAATTTCACCGAACTGATAGGGGTCGTCCACAACCGGTGTAAAAAAATCTATCGTTTGTACCAGGGCAAGATCCGGGCGCAGCCGGAAAACCCCTGCATCATCTGGAACACCACAGCCGACCAGCAGGTCGGGGTGTTCGAAACCCCGTATATCTTTGAGCAGCTCATCCAGGACACCCGGCCCCAGTTTAGCCGCTCACCCGGAAAAACGCGCATGATGTGTCAGCTTGATCTCTTTCGTCTTGCTCGTCATTATCTCTCACCTACCTAAAATAGAAGTCAGAAGCAGGAAGTCGGAAGCCGGAGAAAAGATAGCGCCTTGCACCGTCATCGATATTGCACCGTCATCGATCCCAACCTTATCTTTTATATATTATTGTCCAGACAGCTCTTCTCCTTTCTCCTATAAAATCTTTACGCTTCCATTTTGGAATGTTCAGACACATTTAACACGCATTCTATACCATTTGGAAGAAGTTCGCCAAAACTTGAGAAGCCACCTCCCAGCTTTTATTAAAATAGGGCACCAGCACAGAGGTTTCCCAATTATTGATCAGCGCTGTACGAAAGCCGTCCCCCCAAAAACCCAGACTCATACTATATAAGAGCGGAGTTATCATTCCTACAGCAACCACCAGAAAAAGGGCATTATTGATAAGCCCGACCGCGGAGCCGCCCACCCTATTGACGCCGCCCAGCAAAACTATATGGGCAAACCCGGTCGCAATCTTCGCCAACAGTTCCAAAAACGCCCCCAGGCATATGGACACCACAGCAAAGACAAGGAAAAAAGCAACCAGTTTTACCAGACTGTCCGCCATCAGCCGCGCAGATGTCATCCCGGAGATGCCACCCTGGATGGCATGCACAGGCTCCCAGAGAGAAGGTGGGAAGCCAGGCAGGGAGGACCCCGCATCCGGGGTAAATTGGGGAAAGCTCCCGGCAGGAACACCACCAGCACAAAAGGGAATGAAAATTTTTGTAAGAAGTTCTTTGAGACCCAAACGAGTCCCCAGGAATTTTGCCACTGGAATATAGTAAAGTCCGGCCAGCCAGACCCCGACCAGGAATCCGCCAAAACGACAAATCATTGAGATTAAGCCACGGCTAAAACCTCGGTATGCCCCCCAAGCCAAAACAATAAAGAAAATTCCATCAACCAAATTCACCTGCATCCCCTCCTAGATCGCCGACTGAGTGGTTCAACAGTCGATTATGCTGCGGGAACAGCTTAACCTAATTTTGGTAATTTGTCAATACGGTTATTTCTGGCGCAGCTTAAAAAGCTCGGAAAGGGCATGGGAGCCCTGGGAAATAATTATTCCAGAGATAACATAGTCCACAAAAGAGTACTTGGTTTCTAGGCCAAGAATAGTGAATATGCCTACATTATAAGCAAAACAAAGGGTTATCCCCACCACAATAGTCACGATTTCCGATGCTCTACTGCTGATAAAATGCCGAAAAATAGCCGTCAACGCCTCAACCACCACAGACATAAAGATGAGGGTTTGGAGTGCCTCAAGCGGTTCCAAGGGTGTGTCCCCTCCTCAAATAAAAGTTTATATCTCTAATTTGTATGCAGCGTAGAGGCCTTTATAGTAGTTGGTGTTTCAGTCCACGTGATCTCCCAGTCCTCCTTCCCCCTTATTTTCCCCCGTGATTTACCTGAGAAAAGAGATCATGAGATCCGTCCCCCCTGATCTGCTTAATTTTTTGATATAATTAAGCTAGTCCATACCCCTTGAACACAGATATAACACCTATTATCGTATTTTATTATCTGCGACTAAAGCATCTGAACCACCTGTACTCCAGATTTGTAACATTGTTGAACCATTTCAAAGCCATTTTAGAAAACAATTCATTTTTTTACTGCTTATACACAAGTCACTGAAACACAGAGCCACAGATCATAAAGGAGTACCCTCGTTTTGACTGCTGAATACCGAACCCTTAAACGAAGCCTGATTCCCAACCTCATAACTTGTTGTGCCAGGAACAATATTAGGTATACTCGGACATAGGATCGGAAAGTCGAGAGAAGTGTGTCCAAGGGGTTTTTGGGCAATAATAATACCGAAAGGTGTGTCAGAATTGATTTTTGCAAATCGCCGGGATGCCGGTCAGAAGCTAGCGGAAAAACTGTTGGACTACCGGGACAAACAGCCTGTTGTTCTGGGAATTCCTCGCGGGGGTGTTGTGGTGGCTGCAGAGGTGGCTGGGGAACTTGGGGCTCCTCTGGATGTGATCATACCCCGTAAAGTCGGTGCCCCTTTCAACCGAGAGCTGGCGGTCGGTGCGGTTGCTCCTGACGGTACAGCTATTTTTGATGAAAGAGCGCTGGGCATGCTGGGTTTACAGCAAACTGATCTGCAGGATGAGGTAGCACGGCAGACCGCAGAAATCGAAAGGCGCACAAAATCCTATAGAGGTAATAGAAAACCCCTGGTTCTCCAAGGAGAAACCGTGATCGTGGTGGATGATGGAATCGCCACAGGCTTGACAGCAAAAGCGGCTCTGCGGTCAGTTCAGAAACACAAACCCGAGTCTTTGATATTAGCAGTACCTGTAACCACTATGGAAGCGGCAGCTGAACTACGGAAAGATATCGATGAATTGATATGCCTGTTGGTACCTGAGGTCTTCTATGCAGTAGGGCAGTTTTATAAAAACTTCAGCCAAACCACAGATGAAGAAGTCGCTGCGGCATTAAAAAGTGGTTAGTGATTGTCTCTAACTTCCGGCCTCTGACTTCCGCATTTCCGGTAGATGTCGGTCAAGGCGTCCAGGTCAATCCCTTTAAAAAGGCCGCATGTGGTTCCGAGGATAAACCCATTATGAAAAGACATGGTATTGATCTCGGAGACCAATTTTTTTATGTAATCCGCTTCATTTGCCCGTTGTACATCTTCAACTTCCAGGGTCCCCCAAACACACAGTTCGGGGTGCTGCTCCTGAATTTTCAAGGGATCCATCCCTGCCCGGCGTTCGAAACACTGTAGTCCTTGAAATCCACAATCGACCAGCTCCGGGATAATTTTCGAATAATTTCCATCAGAGTGGAAGAAAACCGGGACCTTTCCTTGGGCTGCTTCTACCTGCCCTGCCAGAGAAGGAAAAAAGCATTCTCTCAATATCTGGGGATTGATCAATAAACCACGCTGATAAGCGATATCATCAGCAATGATTACCCCATCGACCCCCTGGTCAACCAGCCTTTTAATGAGCTCCCTGTTTAGGTTTTCCACTTGTTCGATCAACGTCTGAAAGGATTTTGGTGAACGCCTGGTAAGCGTCAAAAAATCCATATACCCCAGGGTGCGCATCCCCCACCCGAATGC
>DUMY01000263.1 GCA_012839645.1 Syntrophomonadaceae bacterium | reverse complement strand
CACAGCTTTGATTGTGGCAGTGTTTGTTTTAATTTGGTTTTTCAATCTGGGCAATACTTCTGTAATCATTCCTTATATGATTGGGCTTGGCTTTGTTGTAGAGGAGCCAAGGTAAAAGTACTGCTGGGAATGAAACCTACAACAAAGCCAAGCCCAATCATATAAGGAATGATTACAGAAGTATTGCCCAGATTGAAACACCAAATTAAAACAAACACTGCCACAATCAAAGCTGTGCCCAAGACTGCCTTACGATTCCTAACACGGTCAAGCACCCAGCCGGCAAATATTCCACTCGGTATAACCGCTAGAGATGGCAAGCTGGCGTAAAAGCTGGCTACTGCCGGCTCTATTCCATGAACCTGACTCATAAACGATGGCACCCAGGTACTATAGGCAACGAGGCTGAAGTTAAAGCCTGCAAAAGCCACTGCCAGAAGCCAGGTATTGAGGCTTGCCAAACCCTGAGTTAATGAAACAGGTGTCCCATATTGACTCCCCACCGTGCCTTCTGTTCTCTTGGGGCTATCAACCACTGCCGCGTAGACCAGAAAAGCGATTAAGGTGATAGCAGCTCCAAACCACCAGATCCCCTGCCAGCTAAAGTTGTGTTGAATAGGGTTGGCCACGTTAAACATAATGAAAGTACCTACAGGCACCCACGATGCCCAGATTCCCATAGGTAGCCCCCGTTCCTGAGGTTCAAACCACATGCTGATAACTGCCGGAGCCACAACCGCAATTAGGGCCAGCCCTATGCCTTCAACCAACCTGCTGGCCAGCATAGTTGACACTTCTTGAGCCAGGGCCCCCATAATAGAGCCCAGGAGAGTGCAGCCTAGAGCTATAAGCCCGCTAACCTTTGGACCCAGTCGGGCTAAGAGCAGGGCAGCCGGAAGAGCAAAAACCACTCCTGCTACCGAAAAAACCGACATTAGCCAACCGCCGGTTGCCATGTCCACATGGAGAGCATCTATAAGAACCTGCATGACCGGGGGCACTTTAAACTGGTTCATCGCAATAACTAGACCGCCGAGATAAGCAGCCAACATTACCGCCCAGGCCTTTCTCTTCAAGATACATCACCACCTAGTTATTATTTTAAGGCATCCATTACAAAATCACAAAATAATCTCCCGAGGAAAGCCGGCTGACGTTACGCCATACAAAACAATAGATTTGTTCGCTTGAGATGGCATTTGATATAAAGAGTTATCGTCATAAATGGGAATATAAGGAACAGCAAATTAAAAACCACGATAAGGCCCAAGTATTATTTCACTTTGATGTACTGGTTCTGGTCATGTAACCCAAATAGTTACTACTCAAAAAACATGATTTGGGCCTGTCTAGCCTACCTGGCCCCTGCATGGCCAGAAAAAGTGCACCCAAACGCCCAGTACCTCTTTTGCCCACTCTCTGGCTAAAGCTTGATAATCCTGGTCGGTACACCACAATCTATTTGGCCTATATCGGGGTAATTGGAATACCGTCTTCCACTCCGATCATATTTTCTGAACTGTCAAAACCGTGTGTGCAGCAACATGTTTCTTGTCATAAATTTCTTTTGTAATCCTTGTATGGTTAATAGTTAGTTGCAGCGTTGCACCGGTATTGGGCGCAGAACCAAACCATATAAACAGTGAGACGT
>DUMY01000007.1 GCA_012839645.1 Syntrophomonadaceae bacterium | reverse complement strand
TTATAATTCCTAACAGCACCAGCAGCAATGTGGTTTTACCACAGCCATTGTCCCCCATCAAAGCTGCAGTTTCCCCTGGGTAGAGGGAAAAACTGATCTTGTTCAGGGCGGTCTTCTGCTCATATTTTACCGTAACCTCTTCCAAAGAAAGCAGGGGTTGCACTGGGGACGCTCCCTGCTGAGCGCTTCCATCCCCTGGCTCCTTGCTGCTGACATCTGTTTTCAGGGAAGACACCCCTACCGAACCGGCAGGAGCAATACGGCAAAGCCGCGGCGGTTTTTCGTCAGCGGTAATCTTTCCATTCTCAATGATGACCAACCGATCAGAGAGCGGCAGCAGATACTGCAGGCGGTGTTCGATTACAATAATGGCAGCGCTCTGCTCTTGGCGCAGTTTTTCCACCACTGCCAGCACCTCGCGGCAGCCCCGGGGATCCAGGTTGGCTGTAGGCTCATCTAAGATCAGCAGCTGGGGGCGCATCGCCAATACTGATGCTATAGCCAGCCGCTGTTTTTCACCCCCGGATAATGTATGCACCGCCCGTTCTGTCAAACCGGAGAGACCCACCGCGGACAAAGCCCATTCTACCCGCCGCCTTATTTCCGCCGGGGGAAGGCAGAGATTTTCAGGCCCGAAGGCCACCTCATCCTTTACATTTAAGGTACACAGTTGGCTCTCGGGATCCTGCTGCACCAGGCCGGCGATCCCTGCCAGTTCCCCTGGCAAGCAAGAGCGGGTATCGTGTCCGCGGATCACTACCTTCCCCTCCATCACACCATCGAAACTGTGCGGGATAAAACCAGTCAAACAAAAGGCAAGAGTCGATTTGCCGCAGCCGCTGGGACCCGTAACAGCTACAAATTCTCCAGCCTCTACAGTTAAGTTTAGATCTGTTAACGCTGGATCTGTGGACCCAGCGTAAGTAAAGGTTAGACCGTCCAGTTTCACCACCGGCTGTCTCATATTAATGATTCCATTCCTTCCCTATATAAACACTATGAGCTACTCTACTTTTATCCGGGAGACCTGCTTCACCCAATAGCCACCTTCATAGTTCCCGGCAATAAGGCGCAGCATGTCCTCCTCCTGGATCAAGATCATCATATCGTCTGCCATCACATCATCCAATTTAAAGGCAACCTCATAACCATCGGTGGCAATAACCTTTACTTCAGCAGCTTCCGGCAGTGGGCGGGCTTCCTTAAGGATCTCTTTAACAGGGATTCCGGTATAGTCCTGGGGAGGGACATGGGTCACCTGCCCCTTTAACTCCGCCCGAATAGTGGTTTCGTGTTCTTTTAACTGAGAAAGGGAAATAGAACACTCATTCTCCACCAAACCTTCTACCTGGCACTGCGGACCCGCCCAAGGTGGATCAAAAACAGCCGCATAATAATAAACCGCCCCGACAGAGAAGGCAGCTACCAAAATGCCGGTAATAATAAGTTTCAGCCAAGCAGGGCGAGCCGGTTTCCCGGTTTCCGCCAACCTTTCATCAGGTGCATCTGCTGCGGATCTTAGACGCAGCACCCCGGCAGTATCTATTAAGTCCAATACACTCTTCCCAAAACTGCCGGCTAACAGGCACCCGGAGATAAATGCCAGCCCCCCGATAAACAGGATATAGCCGATGGGTACTCCTGAGAAAAATAATATCTGGAACACAAACACATTAGATGCAGTGGCAAGCCCCCCAGCAATATTGTAACTGGCTAAGGTATGACGCCGCATAATCCAAAGCACCAGGTCCACTACCAGTCCCTGCACCAAAGATACCAATACGATGACGATTCCATGGGTGCTGCCGGTAAGCATCTCCACAACCCCTTTTAAGAGGCCGGCAGCAGTAGCGGCTCCGGGTTTTCTCACCAGCCCTGCCACCAAGATAATCCAAAACACATGAAGCCCGGCTACAAACTGGCCGGCTCCAAAGGGCACTCCAAAGATGCGGTTCAGCAAATTCCCTAAATAACCTACATAAGTGCTTAAAACTCCCCCAATACCGCTTAAAATAGCTATAACCAGGAGATCCCTGTTGGATAAATAATATCTCTTTTGAACACCGTTCTCTATTCCTGGCTTTGACATGGAACCACCTCCAATCGGATTACAGTCTTCACCCACCGCCCACCTGCGGATTGATAAAGGTGCCATCCCTGCCCCGGGGCAGAAGTAAATTTGCAGTCCTTATTATCATACACCCCATCGTCAGGGAAAAAGACAATCCGGTAACCTTCGGGCCATTCCGGAACAGACTTGCCGTTGTACTCTACAGCCAGTGCCATCTCCCCCTGGCGCTCAGCCCAATCGCAGCTCTCAGGATAAACATTTTCATAGGCAAATTCCTGGCTGTAACCGTCTAAAGCATACACCATCAGGGTGTCACCGGGCTCCATCCCCCCTGCTTTTTCTAACAAGTCCCTTACAGGCACCCCCCGGTAAACTCCTTTCCCCTTAAAGTTGCCGAGCTGATTCTGAAAACACAGCTCTTTCTTTAAAACAGCCATTTCATCCAGCTCATCCTGAGAGAAGATAATGTCGCCTTCTGCTCCGTTAATCACCAACTCCTCCGGGTGAGGAGGCACCTCAACCTTTACCGGTTCGACTGTCAGCCCGTCTGAGGTAAGCTTGCATAATGCAAAGTGGTGGAACCCTCCTTCGTCAGCTGAGGCATATAAAGAAGCCCCACCGCCGCCGCTGACAACAAACTGCACACCTGATATCTCGCTGTGGAGAAACATATGGATATGCCCGGAAAACACTGCCTGCACAGTGCTGGTTGGGGCAGTAACCAGTTCTATTAAAGCCTGGGCTTGGTTTGGAGCTAAGAAAGCATGATCATTCCCACGGGGATCAACAGGGGGAACATGCAGAAACACAAACCCCGGCAGTTCCTCATCATTCAGATTCCCCTCCAGCCAAGCCAGCTGCGCATCATCAATGCCCAGTGAAGAGCTGTCTAAAAAGAAAAACCGGCAGCCGCTGTAATCGAAATAATAATATTCGGGGCCCAAATTGCTGCGGTAATAGTCCACACCATCCCCTTTGACATCGTGGTTGCCGGGAACGGTATAATAAGGGCAGTTGAGCGCGGCCATTGTCTCTTGGAAAACCCGGTATTCATCGTCGCCCCCGGAAGCAACCAGATCCCCCAGACAGATCAGAAAATCTACATCTGATGAGTTTACTTTCTCAATAATCTGGGCAAGCACTTCATTTCTGCCCTGACTGTCCCCCACCACTGCAAACTGAAAGGGCTTTCCGGCAGACGCGGCAGCCGCAGATGAGGGCTTCAGCTCCAGGCGCTGAGTGCCGCTCCCCTTCACAGCCAGCGTTAATTCCGTGGGAGACTCTTTTTTAACTTTACAGGAGGCCGCATCCTGGCCTGCAACCGGGGTTACCTTTACCTCTATGGAGTCCGCGGCGATATTTTCCACTACTACCGCTGCAGAGCCGCTGTCTTCATCTTCCCATGTTAAAACCAACTCCACCTCCGGGTGGTACGCCCGCAGGCGAATCTCCTCTTCCTGGGAAGGGATGAGCAGCGCTCCCTCAGTTTCAACTTCCACAGCTGCCTGCCTCGGAGCACAGGACAGGTTAAAAAACATGCCCGCCAACAGGACAGTCATGGCCAATATAAACACCAATGCTGGTGGTCTACTACGAGCAGTTGCCCATGCCGCACAGGCGGCACCATTAGATGATGAAGACAAGGGGCAAAGTCTGCTTCGGACCTCTTTTTTCACGGCGGGCATGTCTATATCCTCCTGACTGGTTTGCTATTTATTTAAGGCAAATTAATCAACTTGATCTCTTTAACCTGTTTCACCGCATCTTTTTTACTG
>DUMY01000086.1 GCA_012839645.1 Syntrophomonadaceae bacterium | reverse complement strand
AGTGGGGAGTTTCAAGATTTAGTCCTTATTGTGGAGATCATGGGCAAACACAGCAATCTCATCCTGGTTAACCCAGAATCAAACCAGATAATCGATGATCTCCACAATAAGGACTAAATCTTGAAACTCCCCACTTTCTGCGATGCGATTAAAGGTGAGGCGTATAATACGATCCAAGCCGACTTGCTGGATATCAGTCAAGCGGCTTCCCTCCAGGTATTTCCTTAGGACAATACAGAACTGAGGAGGGGATAGTGGATTTTTCTTTTCCTTTGTGCTAAGATGCAAACTGGCACTTTCTGCTTTAGCAGAGAGAAGCAGGCGCCAACTTCGTCCAGAACTGCGGATTATTAATATTATCTCCTGTCTCTCCGGTTGGAAGACACGCTCCACCCTTCCTTTAAGAAGGGTTTCCCGCAATTCTCCGGTGATCAGGTGTAAGGTTATACCATCTGGTGACATCTATCTATACTCCTCTATTAGTTGATTAGTTGATATTTCTATACATCTTCTATGCTTATTGTATCACACTGCAGTTTGTGGCAATCTATTTGACCCGTACAGGTTTGGAACCAGGTAACAGATTTAGTTAGAACATGGGTAACACTGGGAGACACTGGGGAGTGTCCCGCCCTTGCAAGCGGTCCCGGCTACGCCCCTCACACACCCCACGCCTGAAACATCTTTTTCCAACGACCGACCACTAACGACCAACTACTAATTATGCCCCTTGCTGATTTTGTTGATTTGAGTTAATCTATTAACAGGTGTTTTCTGGAGTTTAAATGAATTACCATGAGGTGGATTGTGTTGGAGTTTACCAAGTGGCATGGTTTAGGCAACGACTTTATATTAATGGAATTATCTCCTGATGATATTCCACAAGGGGAAATGACTGGTTTTGTGCGCAGGGTCTGTCACCGAAAATTCGGTATCGGTGGGGATGGCCTTGTTTTTGTGTATTGCAATAGTCATAAAGCCATTAATATGCGCATCTTTAATGCGGATGGTTCAGAACCGGAGATGTGCGGAAATGCCATTCGTTGTGTAGCCAAATACGTTTATACTAAAGGATTAGTGAAGGAGACTACCTTCCCCATCCAGACGAAAGCAGGGATCAGAGTCCCGGAAGTAATAATCAAGGATGGGGAAGTTACCGCGGTTAAGGTGGACATGGGGGAACCCATTTTAGAGAGTGAGTTGATTCCCTTTAGGGGAGAGACGGGATCAAGGGTAATTAATGAAGAGATTCAGGTTGACCGACATAAGATGAATATTACTGCTGTTTCTATGGGGAATCCACACTGCATGGTGTTCATCGATGGGGGGGTTGATGAGTTTCCAGTACATACTGTGGGACCGTGTTTAGAGTGCCATCAACTCTTCCCTGCAAAAACCAATGTGGAGTTTGTTGAGGTTTTAGGCCGCGATAAGGTGAATGTGCGTGTTTGGGAAAGAGGAGTTGGGGAGACCCTGGCTTGTGGAACCGGTGCCTGTGCTGTAGCAGTAGGGGGCTCACTGAGTGGTCACCTGGATCGAGATGTACAAGTAAGTCTGCCCGGTGGCAGGTTGTTCGTGGAGTGGGGCAAAGATAACCATGTTTACATGACAGGTCCTGCTGAGGAGGTTTTTTCAGGGCGAATGTATTAGTGGTTAGTTGTTAGTGGTTGGTGGTCAGTCGTGATTGTTCTACTACCTTAAATAGTCACAAAATTCCTGACCATTAGGATGAATAGAGCAATAAAGCAATAATGTAAGTTTGGTATAAATGGATGTCGGAAGGAAAAAGATAGGACCTTGCACTGTAACAGGTGCTTGGCCATATATAAAATGTTACAAGGAGGATAAAGCATGAAAGTTGCTGAACGCTTGGCGGCATTACCGCCCTATCTTTTTGCCCGCATTGAGAAAAAGATAGAAGAGTTGGAAGAAAATAATGTTGATGTGATCAGCTTGGGGATAGGTGACCCGGATCTGCCTACACCTCCACATATTGTACAGGTACTACAGGAGCAGGTACAAAACCCGGAGAACCACCGGTATCCTACTTCAGTAGGTCTTATGGCTTTCCGCCGCTCTGTTGCTGATTGGTATCAAGGCCGATTTC
This sequence comes from Syntrophomonadaceae bacterium, assembly GCA_012839645.1. Classification (GTDB taxonomy): domain Bacteria; phylum Bacillota; class DSM-12270; order Thermacetogeniales; family Thermacetogeniaceae; genus Syntrophaceticus. The sequence continues at coordinate 42,762 of DUMY01000086.1, read as the reverse complement.
AAGTGGAGATTGATCCTTCTACAGAGGTTGTAACCCTGATTGGGTCCAAAGAAGGGCTTGCACATATTTCCTTTTGTTATCTACAGGATGGAGACACAGCATTAATTCCGGATCCCGGGTATCCTGTCTATGGTATTGGCGCTGCCCTTGCGGGTGCTGAAAATTATTTAATGCCTCTCAAAGAAGAAAATGATTTTCTCCCGGATCTAAAAAATATCCCTACTGATGTTGCTAAAAATGCGAAATTGATGTTTCTTAATTACCCTAATAATCCTACAGGGGGCACCTGTGATAAATCGTTTTTTGAAAATGTTGTAGAATTTGCAAAGAGTTTTGATATTATTGTTTGTCATGATGCAGCCTACTCTGAGATCACCTTTAATGATTATAGTGCTCCCAGTTTTCTGGAGATACCCGGTGCCAAGGATGTGGGAATTGAATTTCACTCCCTATCTAAGACGTATAATATGACCGGATGGCGCTTGGGTTGGGCTGCAGGGAATAAAGATCTGATTGAAGCCTTGACAACAATTAAATCAAATATAGATTCCGGTGCTTTTCAGGCAGTTCAGTATGCTGGGATTGCAGCCCTAGAAGGCCCTCAGGATTGCGTCACAGAGGTGAAACGCATTTATGAAGAAAGACGACAGGTTGCCCTTCAGGGACTGAAGGATCTGGGATGGAACATTTCTCTCCCTCAGGGAACCATTTATCTGTGGGTTCCTGTGCCTCCAGATTTTAGTTCAACTGAGTTTGCGGAACAGGTTTTGGAAAAGGCTGCAGTGGTGATAACCCCAGGGATAGGTTATGGTAAATATGGAGAGGGATATTTCCGTATATCATTGACACTGGACACTGAGCGTCTGCATGAGGCATTTTCAAGGATAAAGAAAGCTTTTGGAAGCTTTTTTTAATGTGGATCCTAATTGAAATAGATGTCGGAAGCCGGAAATCGGATGTCTGAAATAGAGGATGGAAGTTTGTGGAAACTGCTTTGCTTCGGTTCCGCAACACTTCCGGGAATTTGGTGCCTGTCACCATTAACCAGTATCTCCCAGGTGACTGTCACCGAAAGGGGCTGCTCCTATTATGGTCAACAGTATGACCGGTTTCGGCCGGGGTGAATATGGAGATAATGATGTGCATGCTACAGTGGAGATCCGTAGTGTTAACCACCGTTTTCGCGAGATAACAGTACGGATCCCCCGGGTTTACCTTTCACTGGAAGAGAAAATAAAAAAACAAGTAGAGGAGAAAGTGGCCCGCGGGCACCTGGACATATTTGTTAAGATTGAGGATCACCGCGAAAAAAAGCGTAATGTTAAGCTTGACAAGGAATTACTTCTTGCCTATGATAAAAGTCTGAGGGAAATGGCGGAAATGCTTGATATTGAGTTGGAATTGGATGTAGCTTGCTTTTCCGGATTTCCAGATGTGCTGGTAGTAGAGGAGAAAGAAGGGGATGTTGATGATGTTTGGAAGGTGGTACAGGTTTCTCTCCGGGAGGCTGTTGAGCAGCTTTTAGAGATGCGTGCGCGGGAAGGCGCGAAACTGTACGAAGACTTGATGTTTCGCAGAAACAGCGTTTGCAGTTTTTTAGAGGAGATTAGGGAGCGCGAACCTCAATTGAGTGAGGAATTAAGAATCCGCCTGAAGAACAAACTGCAGCAACTCCTGGAAGAACATGAAATTGATGAGGCATTGTTGGCCAATGAAGTGATATTATTTGCCGAACGCAGCAGTATTACTGAAGAGGTAGTGCGCCTGGCCAGCCATTTAGATCAACTGGAAGAAATACTGCAGTCAGGTGAGCCTGCAGGAAGGAGTATTGAATTTCTTATACAAGAAATGAACAGGGAAATCAATACCATTGGTTCAAAAGCATCTGATAGGGTTATTTCACCTTTGGTTGTGAAGGTCAAGAGTGAAATTGAAAAGATGCGGGAGCAGGCGCAAAATATTGAGTAAATACGTTACCTACTATTGAGGGAGGTATGACATGGATATCAAATTGATTAATATCGGTTTTGGTAATGTTGTTTCCGCCAACCGGATAGTGGCTATTGTGAGTCCTGAATCCGCCCCAATTAAACGGATTATTTCAGAGGCTCGGGATCGAGGCATACTGATTGATGCTACCTATGGAAGAAGAACCAGAGCTGTAATTATTGCAGACAGTGACCACGTTATCCTATCTGCAGTTCAACCTGAAACGGTGGCTAATCGTTTAGCTGCAAAGGATCCGATTGCAGCTATGGAAGAATAATTTATTGGATACAGGAGGATATCATTGCCAGCGCAACCTCTGCTTGTTGTTGTATCTGGACCGTCAGGTTCCGGTAAAGGAACCCTCTGTAAGATGCTCAGAGAAGCCTTACCAGAATTGTCATATTCTATTTCCCTTACCACAAGGCTTCCCCGTGGTGATGAACAAAATGGGGTAGAGTATTTTTTTGTGTCCAAAGAAGAATTCCAAAAACGGATTGAAGCCGGAGAGTTTCTGGAATGGGCTGAAGTATATGGACACTACTACGGCACTTTGTGTTCCTCTGTGAAGACACTACTGCAAAGAGGTAAAGATGTTTTGCTGGAACTGGATATTCAAGGTGGCCGCAGGGTAAAACAGGTCTTTCCCGAGGCAGTGCTCATTTTTATCAGACCGCCTTCATTGGAAGAACTCAGTGCCCGGATAACTAAAAGAGGAACAGACGATAAGGCAGCTATTAATGTGCGTTTAAGCTGTGCTCCTGACGAATTACAGGCAGCAAAGAGTTATGATCATGTTATCGATAACAATATAAAGGAGCAGGCCTTTGCGGATCTGCTTAATATCATTGAGCGGGAAAAGAGTGCTCGTAGAAGAGGTCAAGGGGGAATGAACAGTGAAAGAAGAACAGAGTTTTGATCGGTTGCTGGAGAAGGTGGAGAGCAAATACGAGCTTGTTGTTGCGGCAGCTAAAAGAGCTCGTGTTCTAACAGAAAATAGCAATGCAGATAAAGATCTTCAGTCACAGAAACCGGTTACTGTTGCCCTTGAGGAAATAGCCCGGGAGAAGCTGCTCATTGAGCGACCACAGCAGCAAAAAAAGCTCAAATGAAGAAGAATATAGTTTTAGGTGTTACGGGAAGCATTGCTGCATACAAAGCAGCTGAAATTGCCAGCTTGCTAGTAAAAAAAGGTTATTGTGTTCAAGTGATCATGACCCCTGCTGCCACCCAGTTTATCACACCTTTGACTATGCAGGCGATATCACAGCAGCCGGTGCATGTGGATATGTTCAACAATCCTAAAGAGTGGGATATCGAGCATATCAGCCTTGCCCAGGGAGCAGATCTGGTGTTGGTTGCCCCGGCCACAGCAAATCTTATCGGTTTGGTTGCCGGTGGCACTGCTGGCAACCTTCTTACTACAACTATTATGGCAACCAAAGCGCCTGTGGTTTTTGCTCCGGCGATGAATACCGGAATGTACGAAAACCCGATTTTTCAGCATTGGATGAGTTTTCTCAAAGGGATGGGCTACATCTTTATCGAACCTGAGGAGGGGCGTCTGGCTTGTGGTGCCAAAGGCAAAGGGAGGCTTCCCGCCCCGGAAAAGGTAGTTGCTTTTGTTGAACACTTTTTCTCTCATCAAAAAGACTTGGATGGGCAACATGTACTGGTGACCGCGGGTCCTACTCGGGAACCCCTGGATCCGGTGCGTTTTTTATCAAATTACAGCTCCGGAAAGATGGGTTATGCTCTTGCACAAGAGGCTAGGAATAGAGGTGCCCAGGTGACCCTGATTAGCGGGCCTACAACGCTTGATACACCGGAGGGTGTTGTGGTGACTGAAGTGGAAACTGCTGAGGAGATGTTCAATGCTGTTAAGGCTGTATTTCCATTAGTTGATATTGTAATCAAGGCTGCGGCGGTTGCTGATTTCCGACCCCGTCAGCAAGTAATAGATAAGATCAAAAAGGACCGGGCTGTTCTTGTTGTAGAACTGGACAGAACAGATGATATTTTAGGGTATCTGGGAGAACATAAAAGTGATCAGATTCTGGTAGGATTTGCTGCAGAGACCGGAGAAGTTTTGAAACACGCCCATGAGAAACTAGCCCGCAAGAATCTTGACCTGATAGTTGCCAACGATCTTACTGTTGAAGGAGCAGGTTTTCAGGTTGATACCAATGTGGCAACAATCATTTCTAAGGACCGAACTCCTTTAATACTGCCCAAGATGACAAAAAAAGAACTAGCATGTATGGTACTTGATGAGATTGTTAAATTGGTTAAAGTTCAAAAGGAGGCTGACTGAGGAATGGCTCAACGTTTTTTTACTTCGGAGTCGGTGACAGAGGGGCACCCTGATAAGGTTGCAGATCAGGTTTCCGATGCTATCCTGGATGCCATTATTGAAAAGGATAAGATGGCCAGGGTTGCTTGTGAAACAATGGTGGCTACAGGTCTGGTATTTATTGCCGGGCAGGTTACCACCAACTGTTATGTGGATATTCCACATCTTGCCCGTTCTGTAATCAGGGATATTGGTTATACCAGGGCTAAATTCGGCTTTGACTGTGACACTTGTGCTGTAGTTACTTCCCTTGAGGAGCAGTCTCCTGATATCGCTTTAGGGGTAGACCAGGCTTTTGAAGTAAAAACCGGAGAAATTGAAGATGAACAAGAACTAGGAGCCGGAGACCAGGGAATGATGTTCGGCTATGCCACAGATGAGAGCCCGCATCTAATGCCTCTGTCCATAGATTTAGCACATAACCTGGCGCGCCGTCTGGCTGAAGTGCGCAAGAAAAAGATTCTCCCTTATCTGCGTCCGGACGGAAAAAGCCAGGTAACTGTGGAATATGAAGGGGATCGCCCGCTGCGGGTTGATGCTGTTGTTATTTCGGCACAGCACAGACCTGATATTACCCTGGACCAGATCAGAGCCGACATTATAGAAACAGTAATCAAAGATATAGTTCCCGCTGAGTATATAGATGAGAGAACGCGATTTTATGTAAACCCAACAGGCCGTTTTGTGGTGGGAGGACCACAGTGTGATACAGGGCTCACCGGGAGGAAAATTATCGTCGATACCTATGGAGGGGTAGCTAGGCACGGTGGTGGTGCCTTTTCCGGAAAAGACCCAACAAAGGTAGACAGATCAGCTTCCTACTTTGCCAGATATGTTGCTAAGAACATTGTAGCAGCCAAACTTGCTCACAGATGTGAAATTCAAGTTGCCTATGCTATTGGTGTGGCAAACCCAGTTTCTGTTCATGTGGATACCTTTGGTACAGGAGTGATTCCGGATGAGCAAATCTGTGGCTTGATCAAAGAAATATTTGATTTTAAGCCTATGGCCATCATCAGAAAGCTTGACCTCAGAAAGCCCATCTACAGGCAAACTTCTAATTATGGCCACTTCGGGCGCCCGGATCTTGACCTTTCATGGGAGAGAACCGACAGTGCAGAACTGCTCAGAAGAGAAGCGGAAAAGATCTCGTTGGGAGGACGCTGCTAGCTGTCGGTCAAGCTGTAAGTTGACTAAATGCAAGGACTTGGATATCTTGGCCAGTTATAGATAACTGGCTTTGTATTTTATACATTGTCAGGGTGGCACTTAGTTGATGGCAAACAATCCTATTATGGAGAGTTGAGTGATGGGGGAAGAATGTGCAGAGGTTGTTGTAAGGGTTAATCATCCGCGGTTGAACCGTATTTTTTACTATCGGATCCCTGAGGGAATGGGAAAACCGCACCTAGGGACAAGGGTAACTGTGCCGTTAGGACCACGCATTGTGGAAGGCTGGATTATTGGTTACAGTGAACCCGATCCCGAGATAACTCTTCGGGAAATTGCAGGAATTACAGATATTGAACCGGATTTTACAGAAGAATTACTGGAACTGGCACACTGGATGGCCGGATATTATCTTCATTTTGTGGGGGAGATTCTCGATAAAATCTCTCCTCCACGCAAGCCCAAAAGGTCAATTCAAGTTTCATCACCAGCTGTTTCGCGGATGCAATCCGATGAAATCGTGCTCACTGTTGAACAGCAGGCAGCTTTGGATAAGATAAAAAATGCTTTAAGTTGTCATGAATTCAGCAGGTTTCTCCTGTACGGTGTAACCGGGAGCGGTAAAACTGAAGTATACTTGAGAGCTGCGGAATCTGCTCTAGCCGCTGGCTGCCAGGTGCTTTATTTGGTGCCGGAAATTGCGCTTACGCCACAGATTAACCGAATCTTTCAGGAAAGGTTTGGTGAACAAGTAGCTGTTTGGCATCACAGGTTAGCCGGGAGAGAGAAATATCGCACCTGGGAAGGGATCAGGACAGGAGAACTGCGGGTGCTCATTGGTCCCCGTTCGGCTGTTTTTGCGCCGTTTGCGGAGCTTGGATTGATCATCATCGATGAGGAACACGATCAGGCCTATAAACAGCAGGAAAAGCCCTATTATCATGCCCGTCAGGTGGCATTATGGCGTGCACGGTATAACCGAGCAGCAATAATACTGGGGAGTGCAACTCCCTCCTTGGAGAGCTATGCCTCAGCAGCCTGGGGAAGGATGAAAGTTCTTTCTATAAGAAAGCGTCCTCCTGGGCGCAACCTACCTGTTGTTAGGGTTATTGATCTTCGTCAGGAGCATGTAGAGGAGAGATTATCATTTTTAAGTGAGTATCTGGTGGAGCAGATAAGGCTGCGCCTGGAGAGAAAGGAGCAGGTTATTCTGTTTTTAAACAGACGGGGATTTGCTCCCTTGGTTTACTGCTCTGTTTGCGGGGATGTTATAAAATGTCAAAATTGTTCTATTTCTCTTATTTATCACAAGCAAACCAGGGACTTGCGCTGTCACTACTGTAATGCTGTCAGCAGGTTGCCCAGATCCTGTCCTTCATGTGGCAGTACAAAGAAACTGCGCTTTTTGGGAGTGGGAATCCAGCGGGTGGAAAAGGAGATTGATAATCTTTTTCCGGAAGCACGGGTTGCACGGTTGGATTTTGATACCACCAGAAAAAAGGGGGCCTTTCAGCGGATTTTAGGTGGTTTTGCGAAGCGAGAGGCTGATATCCTTCTAGGAACGCAGATGGTGGCTAAGGGGCATGATTTTCCGGGTGTTACTTTGGTAGGGGTTCTTAATGCAGACCTGTCACTAAACCTTCCAGATTTCAGGTCCGCTGAGCGCACCTTTCAAATCCTGACTCAGGTATCCGGACGGGCGGGACGTGGGGCGACACCCGGGGAGGTTGTGGTACAGACACTTAACCCAGATCACTACAGCATCAGAACCGCCTGTTTGGGCGGTGAACAATTTTTTTACCGGGAAGAAGCTCATAGGAGACAGTTCTTAGGGTACCCACCCTTTGGTGATTTGATCAGGGTGCGCTTGAGTGGGAAGGACGAACAAGAGGTATTAAACTATGCTGATCAGCTTGCCAAGGATATGGAACACGCATTAGAGTCAGATCAAGTTGTTGTTTTAGGGCCTGCACCGGCGCCTGTCTTACAGGTCAAGGGGTACTACAGGTACCAAGTTATGCTGAAAGGAAACTGTCGTAGGGTGCGCCCTAAGATACACAGTTGTCTGGATGTTTATCGTCAAAAAAATAGTGTTATAATTAATGTGGAAGTAGATCCCTTTGGATTTTGATAATGTGGTGAGGAGGCAAGTATGATGGCTGCTCTTAAAATAGTAGAACTAGGAGAACCTGTGCTGCGTCAGCAGTGCCGCAAGGTGACAGTAATAAATAAAAAAATTAAAAAACTTCTCGATGGTATGAGAGAAACCATGTATCGATCCAATGGTGTAGGATTAGCCGCTCCTCAGGTTGGAGTTTCCAAAAGGATCGTAGTAGTGGATGTGGGAAAAGGTGTCTGGGAGTTAATCAATCCGGAAATAGTATTTCAAGAGGGTGAAGAGATGGGGGTTGAAGGGTGTTTAAGTATCCCGGGTGTGGCAGGCGAGGTCAACAGAGCGGCCAGAGTCAGGGTGCGAGCGCTTGACCGCCAAGGCCGGCAGCAGGTAATTACTGCTGAAGGTTTAGGAGCCCGTGCTTTGCAGCATGAGATTGATCATCTGGACGGCATTCTCTTTATTGATAGAGCGGTTAAAATCGGACGCCAGGAGTCATGAGGAGGGTAAGATTTCTTGAAGATTCTTTTTTGTGGTACAGCGCGGTTTGCGCTGCCAACCTTAGAGCAATTAATAGAAAATAGATGGGAACTGTTGGGGGTTGTAACTCAACCTGACCGGCCCCGGGGCCGCGGCAGAAAGATCGCTTCACCACCTGTTAAAGAATACCTTTCAGGATCCCTGCCTGTTTACCAACCGGCAAATCCTCAGGAATTGGTAGACATCATAAATAAATACCATCTAAAACCAGATGTGATTGTCGTTGTTGCCTATGGGATGATGTTGCCCTTACAGATTCTTAATCTGCCACAACTGGGATGTATCAACCTTCATCCTTCACTGCTCCCGAGATACCGTGGTGCTGCACCTATCCAGAGAGCGATTATGAATGGGGAGCAGATGAGCGGGATTACAACTATGTATTTATCTAAAGAGATGGATGCGGGAGATATCATCCTTCAGGAGGAAATAGAAATTCCCGAAGATGCTACAACTGGAGATATGGCAATTTCCATGGCAGAACAAGGGGCTATTATAATGGATAAGACATTAACCATGATTCAGCAGGGGACTGCACCGCGAAATCCCCAGGATCACCACAATGCAACTTACGCCCCGCCGCTGAGTAGAGAAGAGGAGAAAATTGACTGGAAATGTGATGCAAAAGAGATTTACAACCAGATCAGGGGTATGAATCCTAAACCTGGGGCGTATACTGAGCTAAAAGGAAGAATATTAAAACTTTGGCGCTCCCAGGTAAATGAGGACGAGATATCGGGCTTTTTACCGGGTCAAGTTATAGAAAGCAACCCCAAAGCCGGTTTTTGTGTACAGACCGGGAACGGTCAGATTTTTTTGACAGAAGTACAGCCTGCAGGCCGCGCCCGGATGAGTGCGGCTGATTTTCTCCGGGGAAATAAAGTTTCGCAGGGTTTATCCTTGGGATGAGATGAACTGCTGTAAAGGTGGTTGTAATATTGAGTGGATCTAAGGTTTCTCCGGCTAGGAAGGCAGCACTGCGGGTGCTCTTAGCTGTAGAGAAGGATGGCGCTTATGCCAACCTGGAGCTGCGGAAGCTTACCAGAACATTGAAACTGGGGCACAGCGATATGGCGCTGTTAACGGAGTTAGTATACGGAACTCTCCGCAGACAGGGTACCTTGGATTGGGTGATTGAGCAGTACAGCACGGTACCTGTTTCCAAGATGAATTATACCATCCGCACCATTATACGGATGGGAGTATATCAACTTTTATATCTGGACAGGGTTCCTTCTAGGGCTGCTTGCAGTGAAGCAGTGGAACTGGCAAAAAGCCGAGGAATTCACGGATTGTCGGGCTTTGTAAATGCCTTGCTGCGCAGTATCAGTCGTAGTAAGGACAGTATTTCTTATCCGGATCCGGATAAAGAGCTCGCACTCTATTTAAGCATAAAGTACTCACATCCTTTATGGCTGGTGGAACGCTGGTTGATGCGATTTGGAAAAGAAGAAACCGCATCGCTTTGCGCCGTCAATAATGAGCCACCACCTGTTGTGCTGCGTTGCAATACTTTAAAAACTACTCCGGGTCATCTCCGGAAGAAGCTTAAAGAAGAGGGTCTGAAGGTTCGCCCTAGCGCTCTGGTCCCTGAAGGAATCATTGTGGAGAAGAGATCTTTTCTGCCGGAATTGAAATCTTTTCGGGATGGGTATTATGCTGTGCAAGATGAGAGTTCGATGATCGCCTCCTCTGTTTTGAATCCTGTTCCAGGTGCATTTGTTATTGATGCCTGCAGTGGACCGGGCGGCAAGACAACACACCTTGCCCAGTTGATGAAGAACAGGGGGAGGATTTTAGCTCTTGATGTTCACGAACACCGCCTGAAACTGGTTGATGGTGCCTGCAGGAGGTTAGGGATGACCATTGTTAAAACAAGGCATCTGGATGCCAGAGAACTACCTAATAAATTAAGTGAAAGAGCTGATTATATTTTGGTTGATGTGCCATGTTCCGGTCTGGGTGTGATCCGCAGGCGACCCGAGCTGAGATGGCGGGTGGAGCGTGGTGACTTATCACGACATGCCGTACAACAGATGGAGATCCTGGGACAGGCGAGTAAATGTCTGAAGACAGGAGGACTATTACTCTACAGCACCTGTTCTACGGAGCCCGAGGAAAATATAGGGGTTGTGAACTCTTTTTTAATGGAATACACTGGATTTAAAAGTGAGGAACTAAGACTGCCGTTTCCATTAGTTAATAGTCGTGATAAAATAGATGTAAAAAAAGGTTTTCTACAGTTGCTGCCACATCAGCATGGTACTGATGGGTTTTTCCTGGCTTGTTTAAGAAAAACCAAGGAGAGCAGGTGAAACCGTGAATTTAGATGATCTGGAAAGCATGATAACAAAATTTTGGGAGGGTATTTTTCGTAAGCGGAAGCGGCCAATTCAGCCGGTAGAAATGGCCAGGGCATTAGTGAGGGAGATGGTTGTCCAGAGACGGGTGAGCGTTTCCCGGGTCTATACCCCCAATATTTTTACAATTAGTCTGGGAAATGCGGATTTCCAGAAGAGTTCTCCACTACATGATGCGCTCAGTCAGGAGCTGGCTGAGTATATTAAAAACAAAGCAGTAGAAAAAGAATACACTCTGATTGGAAGGCCGCAGGTTGCCTTTTTGGAGGATGAGTCTCTGGAAATTGGGGAGATTGCGATCAAGTCCGCCTTTACTTCTGAAGAGCCATTGCCTCAGAAAGAATCAGTAAAAATGGACCAAACCATGATTTTTGATAAAAAGGAGAAGGAAAGCGGATTTGATGGTAAAAAATACTCTATAATTGTCATGAGCGGTCCCGACCAAGGAAAGAGCATTTTGCTGCAGGGGGAAGAGTCATACTATATCGGTCGCAAGAGCACAAACCACCTGGTGCTCTCAGATATCAACGCCTCCCGGGAGCATGTCAGGCTGGAAAAACGTGGCGATATTCTAAGCTTGATCGATATGGGGAGCAAGAATGGGACTTATGTTGATGGAATCCGTATAGAACAGTGCGAACTGGAGGTCGGGGATCAATTCTTGATTGGTGAGAATCTGTTTAAAGTTGAAGGGAGTTAAACCGTGATTTGGGTGGTTATAGCTCTTAAGTACCTGATACTGCTGCTTATCTGTCTTTTTGTTATGGTTGTTTTTGTTAACAGCAGAACAGGTGATAAAATAAATAAGGCTGCCCTTTTGGTGCTTCGTTCAGCGTCAGCGGCAGTACCTGAGGGAAAGAGATGGGTTATAGATAAAGGGGTAGTTCTGGGAAGAAGCAGTGAGTGTGCAGTAAGTCTTCCGGACCCCTATGTTTCCAATAGGCATGCCCGTATTATTTTGCAAGATAACAGATATTATGTCACTGATATGGGCAGCACCAATGGAACACTTCTTGAAAATCACCCCCTTACAACACCGCAAATTCTTCGGAATGGGTCACAACTTCAAATTGGGGGATTCACATTAAAAGCTGAGTTGCCGGAGCAGAGCAAAGCCGATAGGTCTTTTCTTTTGCCACTTTTTCCTGGTTTGATCCTTGGTGCAGGCAGCCTGGAGTTGTACAGAGAACAACTGCTGGGTGTTCAGGATATCACTCTATTGGCTGTGGCTGCCCTGTTATTGGTGGTCAGTTCTTTTATAGCTGAATACAAGGAAAAAGGTGCCCCCTTGCTTATACATTTAGTAGGGGTGCTGTCAGCTTTAGGTTTGGTTTTTATTTACAGGGTTGATCCCTATTATGGATCACGCCAAGTTTACTGGGTGATGGCAGGGTACTCCCTCTTTTGGTTGATTCAGATATTTCTGTCTGAATACAGGCGCCTGCTTGATTATAAATACATCTTTATGGTTTTGAGTATTGTCTTTCTTGTCTTTACCATTGTCTTCGGGGTGGAAGCGGGAGGCGCAAACAGGTGGCTTTCTCTCGGTTCTTTTCGTTTTCAGGCTTCAGAGTTTGTTAAGATCTTTATGGTGATCTTCCTGGCGGGTTATTTAGAGGAAAACAAGGAGATTCTCCGGGTAGGGACCCTCAAGTTTGGACGTTTTTATCTTCCGGATTGGCCTTATCTGGGACCTCTACTGGTGATCTGTGGTTTTTCTTTGCTTCTCCTGGTTTTTCAAAAGGATTTGGGGATGGCCCTCCTATTTTTTGCAACTTTTCTTGTGATGGTCTATATTGCTACAGAGCGCTCTTATTTTCTCTTGCTGGGATTAGGACTCTTTTCAGTGGGTGCCGTTTTAATGTACTATATTTTTCCCCATGTTCAGAGCAGGATGCTTATCTATATGGATCCCTGGCAGCAGCTTGACGGGGGAGGTTATCAGGTTATTCAATCGCTGTTTGCTATCAGCGGTGGAGGCATTTTCGGACAGGGGTTGGGCAGCGGTTTTCCAAAATTAATACCTGCAGTGCATACCGACTTTATCTTTTCTCTCATCGGAGAAGAGTTGGGGCTGTTGGGAGTCCTGGGAATATTAGGGATATACTATTTGTTGATTTGGAAGGGCTTTCAGATTTCCCTTAATGCCCATGATGGTTTTGGTGCCCTTCTGGCATGTGGGTTTAGTTCTATTCTGGCTTTACAGACACTTATAATTATCGGCGGGGTGATCAGTGTGATACCACTTACTGGTATTCCCCTGCCCTTTTTGAGTTATGGGGGTAGTTCTTTTGTTTCCAACTGTTTTTTGATGGGAATTCTCTATAAAGTCAGTGTGGAAAGTGAGAGAGATATAGATGAGCAGGAAGCATCTATGAGGGCTGTTATGATGGATCGCTAGAAAAGAGGAACGTAAAATGCAGGATACAGTTAAAAAGTTTCTTGTTTTTATAACTGTCTGTTTTCTAATCTATGCAGGATACCTCATTCATCTTGTGATGGTACGGGGGCCTGCTCTAAGTAAGCATGGTGCTAATCCAAGACCTTGGATTATAGAAAATCGTGTTGTACGGGGAGGAATTTATGCGCGTAATGGAGAAAAAATTACAGATAGCACTATCGAAGGGGATAAGATAACAAGAAAGTACTATTATCCACTGCCGTATGCTCACTTAACAGGCTACCACTCCAGACGTCTGGGAAAAACAGGGCTGGAAAGGGCCTACGATAAAGAACTGCTGGGGCAACATGGTCATTCAAAAAGGAACCTGGAAGCACGCTGGGGCATAGATAGGACTGAGGGTGAGAATATTTATCTCACCATTGATCATGAGCTTCAGTTGAAAGCCTGGGAATTGATGTCCCCTTACAAGGGTGCAGCGGTTGTGCTGGATCCCAGAAATGGTGAAATACTAGCCATGGTAAGCACCCCCAGTTTTGATCCTAACAACGATAGCTTGGAAAAAAACTGGGACCAGCTGCGGCAAAACAGTGGGCATCCATTGCTTAATAGGTCTTCTCAGGGATTATATCCCCCAGGATCCGTTATGAAAATCGTTACTGCTGCTGTTGGGCTGGATAAATTTCCTCAGTTAGGAAATGAGTACTTTAACTGCCAGGGAGAGATAACTATTCAGGGTAGGGTTCTGCACGATTTACGGGTTCATGGTAGTGTGGACTTGAAGCGTGCAATGGCATTATCATGTAATTGTTATTTTGCAAACTTAGGTATGGATATCGGAAGTGAGGACTTTACTAATGGCCTGAAGGATTTTGGTTGGGGAGAGAAAATCCCCTTTGATCTTTCGGTGGAGAGGAGTCCTTTGAAGAAAGACAGCTTGCAGAGCCCTAATGCTCTTGCGGAATCTGCTATGGGGCAGGGGGAAATATTAGTAAGCCCCTTGTTTATGGCTTTGATAGCCGGATCCATTGGCAATCAAGGGGTCATGATGACTCCCTACCTTGTACAGGATATCCGCTCACCTGAAGACCGGGTGGTCTGGAAACAGGGACCGCGTATACTGAGGTTGGTTGCAGAGCCTGAAGCTGCATGGCAGGTTCAGGAAGCAATGATGGGAGTTGTGCGATCTGGGGGAACGGGTAGCGCTGCTTCTCTGCCGGGAATTAATGTGGCCGGAAAGACGGGTTCGGCAGAGAACCCTTCAGGTCCTACTCATGCCTGGTTTGTGGCTTCTGCACCTGCTGAACAGCCCCGGGCTGCGGTTAGTGTTATTGTGGAACATGGCGGACAGGGCGGCACAACTGCGGCACCTATCGCCAAAGAACTATTGAGGCTTGCCCTATTGCGGGAGGGTTAATAATGATCGGCCAATTATTGGGTAACAGGTATGAAATAAAAGCCAGGATCGGTTCCGGTGGTATGGCTCACGTTTATCGTGCTCGCTGTACTGTATTGAACCGTATTGTCACTGTTAAGATTATGCGTGAGGAACTAGCAGAAGATAAGGAATTTGTCCGCCGCTTTCAGATGGAGGCACAGGCAGTAGCTCTTTTATCACACCCTAACATTGTGAGTATCTACGATGTGGGGGAGGAGGACGGCCTGCCCTACCTGGTCATGGAATATGTGGAAGGGGACAATCTCAAAGAGATCATCCGACGCCAGGGCGCGCTTTCCCCATCGGAAGCAGTGAATATCGGTATTCAGGTGTGTGCTGCTCTTGATCACGCACACAGTAAAGGAATTATTCATCGAGATATCAAGCCCCATAATATACTGGTTACACCCGGGGGGAGGGTCAAGGTAACGGATTTCGGCTTGGCACGCTTTCTATCAGTTTCCAGTATTACGGTGACCCAGTCCGATACAGTGATGGGTTCGGTGCATTATTTCTCTCCGGAACAAGCCCAGGGAGAGGATGCTGATTCTCAGTCGGACCTCTATTCTCTTGGGGTTGTTTTATATGAAGCTGTTTCCGGGCATGTACCTTATCAAGGGGATAATCCCATTTCTATTGCTCTCAAGCACATACAGGAAGAACCCCCTGGTTTACGCATTGAAAATCCTTCAATTCCCTATGAATTGGAGCAGATTATTTATAAGGCAATGGCTAAGGACAAGGGAATGCGCTTTAAATCTGCAAAAGAAATGCAGAATGCACTATCTGAAGGCTATTCTGTTGAGTCTTCTGATTCCCAGGAAGAGGAGCGTACCAGGTCTATTCCTATCCCAGTAATACCGGAGAAAAAAGCTCCAAGGAAAAGAAAGATGCATCCTGCAGCAATAGCGGCGCTAGTTGTCTGCGGCTTACTTCTTATTGGGGGTGCGCTTTATGGCTTGTCCAAGTGGTATTTTGGAGGCACTGTCGCTGTACCTGATGTGGTTGGGTTGCCGCAAGATGAGGCTTCAGAGAAGCTTAAAAGTGCGGGTTTCAGGGTAGAAGTAGAGGACATCTTTGATCAGGGTGAGCAAGTTGAAGTTGTGGTGCGCCAGGATCCTGTTGGTGGGATGGAAGTCAAAAAGGGTCGTCTGGTGCGTATTTGGGTAAATAAAGGTCAGAGCAGTGTCTGGCTGCCCGATCTTACCGGGGTCTCTGAGAGGGAAGCGCGGCTTGCTCTGGAGGGACGAGGGTTTGTAGTCAAAATAGTTAGGGAGAATCATGAGAGTGTGCCTGCGGGGCATGTGATACGGCAGTCTCCTGAGGGGGATCAAAAACAAGCTAAGGGCAGTGAGATTACCCTGGTTGTGAGCAGCGGCCCAGTTGCCAAAGATGTCGTTGTTCCTTCTCTGGTAGGATTAACATTGGATCAGGCAAAAGCAGCACTGAGTTCGGTGGAGTTGAATTTGGGTGATGTCAAGGAGGAACCAAGCAGCACGGAAAAGGGTATTATAATAAAACAGGGCGTAGCTCCTGGAACATCTGTTAAAAAAGGACGAAGTATTGATGTTGTTGTCAGCAGCGGCTCCAGTGATGACTCCAGTGGTGGCTTAAAATCGCAGGAAAGAAAATTAAAGATTGAAGTCCCAGATGATGAAGCCGGTGAAATAAGGGTGGTTGTCAAAGATGCGCAGGGAACCAGGGAGGTCTATAAAGGGACACACGAAGGTGACGATGAAATAGAAAAGAGTTTTGAGGTTTATCCACCCGGGGAGTTTCAGGTCTTTTTCCAAGGGCGGCTCAACAAGACAATTCCATTTTAATGATAGATAAAGGAGGCTGTTTGTGAGGGAAGGTTTGATCATTAAGGGCTATGGGGGATTCTATTATGTTAGGTCAGGTGTGGAAACTTGGTGTTGTCGTGGGCGTGGTCGCCTGCGCCAGGCGCAGGACCTATTAACAGGTGACCGAGTTCTTTTTACACCTCTTGAGAAAGGAGAGGGGGTCATTGAAGAGATTAAAGAGCGAAAAAACGCTCTACCTCGCCCTCCTGTAGCCAATGTTGATCAGGTAATTCCGGTGGTTTCCTTGGCCCATCCGGATCCAGATCTCAAGCTTCTTAACCGTTCCTTGGTATTATGCGAATTGGAGAAACTAAGTGTTGTTATCTGTTTTAATAAAATAGACTTGCTTGATCCAGAACAGGCAAAAGATCTGGAGGATATTTATCGAAAGGCAGGTTACAATTCTATCTTCACATCCGCTCTTTATGGATATGGTCTGGAAAAATTACGCCAGGTTATAGCTGGAAAGATATCGGTTCTGTCAGGTCCCTCAGGTGTTGGTAAGTCTACACTGCTCAACTCACTGGATCCCAATCTGTCTTTGGAAACCGGGGAGATAAGCAAGAAGCTGAAAAGAGGAAAACATACTACCAGGTATGTGGAATTAATCCCCTTATGTGACGGATTCGTCGCTGATACACCTGGTTTCAGCAGTTTAAAACTGCCCTCAATGGAAAGGGTGGAATTAAGCCGTTGCTTTCCGGAAATAAATGAGTTTGCCTCGCAATGTCGTTTTTATGACTGTATTCACCTAGAAGAACCTGACTGTGAAGTGAAAAATGCTCTGGACAAGGGCTTGATCAGCAGTGCACGTTATAATGACTACAAGCAGTTTCTACAAGAGATTATCAGCAAGGAGCGAATTTACTAATGAGCATTAAGATTGCCCCCTCTATTTTAAATGCAGATTTCAGCAATCTAGGAGCACTGATTAAAAAACTGGAAAGTGGGGGGGCCGATGACATCCACCTGGACATTATGGATGGGAATTTTGTTCCAAATCTAACATTTGGGCCATTGATTGTGGCTTCACTGCGCAAGATTACTTCTCTTCCCCTTGATGTTCACCTGATGGTAGAAAACCCAGAACATTATTTTAAAGCTTTTGCCGAAGCCGGTGTGAAGAGTTTGACCATTCACTCCGAGACCTGTACGCATCTGCATCGCTCCGTTCAGTTAATCAAGGATATGGGGCTAAAAGCAGGGGTGGCTTTGAACCCGGCAACCCCGCTGGGTGTTCTGGAGTATATTGTACAGGATTTGGATGTTGTTTTGCTAATGACAGTCAATCCTGGTTGGGGTGGTCAGGAATTTATCCCGGCTGTATGCGGGAAGATTCAGGAGTTAAGAAAGATGCTTCTCAATGCAGGGTCGAATGCGGACCTTCAGGTAGATGGTGGAATCAATACCACAACCATAAAAGCAGCTGTGGATTGTGGTGCAAATTCCCTTGTCATCGGTTCCGCTCTGTTAAAGGAGAAGGATCTGACTAAAGCTTTGGAAGATTACCGCGCTGTAGCTGCGGAAGCAGCAGCCGGGAGTTGGTGGCATAAAGTAAAGTAGGATCACGTCGTTGGTGTTGACGTGGTTTGGTTTTAAGGTGTACAATAAATTTACTGGATAATTTGATATGGTCAGGAGGGTCCTTCGGGGGATGGTGAAAATCCACACCGGCGGTAAAAGCCCGCGAACCTAGCATTTATACTATTTGTAAGTGTCATGGTTGATCTGGTGAAAATCCGGAGCCGACAGTGAAAGTCTGGAGGAGAGAAGGGAATTCTTCTACATTAACTATTGAGTTTAATTAAACCCGGATGCTTTCCTGCCGGGTTTTTGTATTTATTTATATAGTTCAGCGGAGGCGCGTCTATGAAGAAGCATGAAGGATTTATGGCTAGAGCACTGCAGCTGGCAGAGTTGGGACGGGGCAAGACAAGCCCTAATCCCCTGGTAGGTGCTGTTATAGTCCGGAATGGCAGGATAATCGGAGAGGGGTATCATCAGAGGGTGGGTACTCCTCATGCGGAGATTCATGCTCTTAGGGATGCAGGTGAGAAGGCTTGTGGGGCAGTAATGTATGTAACACTGGAGCCCTGCTGTCACCATGGGCGAACCCCGCCGTGCACAAAATCGATTATTGAAGCCGGGATCCATGAGGTGGTGGTGGGGATGGCTGACCCTAATCCCCTGGTTTCCGGCAAAGGTATTAAGGCATTAAAGGATGCTGGGATCCGGGTCATTGTGGGCGTCCTAGAAAGGGAGGCCCGCTTACAAAACGAGTCATTTGTCAAGTATATAGGTACGAAAAGCCCTTTTATTACCCTGAAAGCAGCTATCTCATTGGATGGGAAGGTTGCTACCAGGACTGGTGATTCGAGATGGATTACAGGTGAAGAGGCAAGATTGTTGGTTCACCAGATGAGAGCGGCAAATGACGCCATTATGGTAGGGATCGGCACGGTTCTGGCAGATGACCCTCTCCTGACAGTGAGGCTGGAGGGTGAATATAAACAACCCCTTAGAGTTATTGTTGACAGCTCTCTGCGAATTCCCGAAGCCTCACGACTAGTCAAGACAACCTCAGAAGTACCAACTGTTGTGGCTGCTGTACAGGGGAGATACAGTGAAGCAAAGAGGGCTCAACTGGAAAGAATGGGTCTGAAAATCTGGGATCTGCCAGCTGTAAACGGAAGAGTCGACCTGGTGAAGTTGGTGAAGGAGTTGGGCAAAAGAGAGATAACCAGCCTGCTTCTAGAAGGGGGATCCACTTTAAACGCGTCCGCACTGGAAGCCGGGATCATCGATAAGTTTGTTTTCTTTCAAGCCCCGTTAATTATCGGAGGGCAAGGGTCACCGGGGGTTTTCGGTGGTATGGGGTGTGAGCGATTGTGTGACTGCCTGCGCTTTGCATGGTCATCTGTTAAAAAAATAGGGGAAGATCTAATGATTACCGCCTACGTGGAATAGAGGTCGGAGGCCGGAAGACGGAGGCCGAATCGTCCCCGTGATCTCTGTCCACTGCTTGGAGGTGAGTTTTGTTGTTTACAGGACTTGTAGAAGAAAAGGGAATTATATTGGGTATCAGGAAGGGGCCTGTGTCTGCTGTCTTAACCATTGAGTCTGGGTTTTGCAGGGAATTAGAACTGGGGGAGAGTGTGGCGATTAATGGGGTTTGCCTCACAGTGACTGGCTGCAATAACAGAACATTCTCTGCGGATGTAATGGCAGAAACTCTTGATAAAACAAATTTGGGGTTTTTGACTGAAGGGGACCAGGTCAATCTGGAAAGGTCATTAAAAGTAGGAGGCAGGGTTGGTGGTCATTTTGTCACCGGGCATGTGGATGCGGTAGGGAAGATCACTAAGGTTCAGCAGCGGGGAATTGCTACTGAGATGTGGATAGAGACACCACCTGATCTTGAGCCATACCTGATCCCTCAAGGATCGATAACTCTTGATGGTGCCAGTCTTACTGTTGCTGACCTGCAGAGCAGTTCCTTGAAGGTGAGCCTGATCCCGCATACCCTGGAGGAAACAACGCTGGGGTTGAAAAAGGCGGGTGATTTGATAAATATTGAAGCCGATATCTTGGGTAAATATGTTAGTTATCTTCTGGAGAAAAAGGATGGTGGTGAAGGGGTTTCTATGGAGTTTTTGGCTGAACATGGATTTATCTAATGATGAAAGGAGCCAAATCAATGCAGGAGCAGGAACAGTTTAACACCATTGAAGAAGCCATAGCCGAGATAGCTGCGGGTCGGATGGTTGTTGTAGTTGATGATGAGGATCGGGAAAATGAAGGCGATCTGATCATCGCTGTAGAGAAGGTGACACCTGAGGACATCAATTTCATGGCAACTTATGCTCGCGGTCTTATCTGTGCCCCCTTGACTGGAGAGCGTCTGGATGAGTTGGAGCTAGAGCAGATGGTTGCTCACAATACGGACAGCATGGAAACAGCCTTTACAGTATCTGTTGATGCCTCTTCTACAACAACAGGCATCTCTGCTTTTGAACGTGCTGCAACAGTTATGGCATTGGTTGATCCCAAAACCAGGCCCCAAGATCTTAGGCGACCTGGTCATATCTTTCCCTTGCGGGCGAAAGAGGGTGGGGTACTGCGTAGAGCGGGCCATACTGAGGCTACTGTTGACCTGGCTCGTTTGGCTGGGCTTTATCCAGCCGGTGTTTGCTGTGAGATCATGAATGATGATGGGACAATGGCTCGTACCCCTGAGCTTTTCCAGTTTGCAAGGAAGCACAATTTAAAGATTATTACTGTGGCTGATCTGATCAAGTATCGCCGCCATACAGAAAAACTGATCCGTCAAGTAACTACAGTTCACCTGCCAACAAAGTACGGGGAGTTTACAGCTGTAGCTTACGAAACGATCCTTGACCACAACTGCCACATCGCTCTTGTTAAGGGAGATATAAAGGATGGGGAACCTGTTCTAACCAGAGTACACTCCGAGTGCCTGACGGGTGATGTTTTCGGTTCCCTGCGTTGTGACTGCGGGGAACAACTGGCACAAGCGCTTCAGATGATTTCTGCTGAGGGAAGAGGAGTTCTGTTATATATGCGGCAGGAGGGTAGGGGAATCGGTCTATTAAATAAAGTTCGTGCCTACAGACTCCAGGATGAAGGAAAGGATACAGTTGAAGCCAATGAAATCCTTGGATTTCCCGCAGACCTGCGAGACTACGGGTTCGGGGCACAGATCCTGGTGGATTTAGGTGTAAGAAAAATTCGGCTGCTCACCAATAATCCCCGTAAAATTGCAGGCTTACAGGGGTACGGACTCGATGTTGTGGAGAGAGTACCCATTGAAATGCCTCCGCGGGCTGAAAACCAATATTATTTAAAGACAAAAAAGGAAAAGATGGGGCATTTTCTTGCCCTTAATAAATAGAAAGGAGTTTAAAAATTGCCGAATTATTTTGAGGGAAAATTACAAGGTGAGGGACTGCGCTTTGGTATCGTAGTAGCCAGGTTCAATGAATTTATCACCAATAAGCTTTTAGGTGGTGCCCTGGATATGCTTGTGCGGCATGGTGTCAGTGAAGATGCAGTTGATGTGGCCTGGGTTCCCGGGGCTTTTGAGATTCCATTAACAGCTCAAAAAATGGTTGGGCGTGGATATGACGGTGTTATCTGTCTTGGGGCGGTGATCCGGGGAGCTACCCCTCATTTTGATTATGTAGCCAGTGAGGTTGCCAAGGGAATTGCTCAGGTTGGTCTTGCAGCGGGAATACCGGTTATTTTTGGTGTGATCACTGCAGATACTCTGGAGCAGGCCATTGAGCGGGCTGGAACAAAGGCGGGAAATAAGGGTGCTGATGCAGCATTATCTGCTTTGGAAATGATAAACCTTTTCACGGAATTAGAAGGGTAAATAGAAACCTGTGCATGTTTTATTTGTACAGGCACAGGTGACTTTCAATCAAACACATGTGGGGATATTTATTTGTGGCATTGCCAGACTGCGTTTAGCTGGGTTAACTGTTTTTACAAGGCACGCTCCACTTTACCTGCCTTGAGGCAGCGGGTGCAAACATACATGCGTACGGGTTTCCCGTCGACTATTGTTTTTACACGCTGTAGATTGGGTGCCCAAACTTTTTTGGTGCGGACATGGGAGTGGCTTACTTGCCTGCCAACGTGGTTTCCCTTACCGCAAACTGCGCACTTTGCCATCGTGCATCCTCCTTTCTCACAGAACCTATTCTAACAAAATAGTACATCTGTGACAAGTGCTGTTGCTAGGCTTGCTTTAATGAGAATTGACACACGCAAAGTAGCAACATATAGTATAATGTAATTTGGTCGCAATAACAGTACCCGTAAGGGTATGCAAGGGGTAGATACCATGAGTGACAGCCGTCAGACGGATTACGGTAAGATTGAGATCACCCCTGAGGCGCTGGCAACTATCGCCGGTGCAGCGGCAGTTCGCTGTTTTGGCATTGTGGGGATGGTACCCCGCGGACTGCGCCAGGGTGTCTCAGAAATTCTAGGAGGGGATGCTTTAAGTAGAGGAGTGGAGGTAAATCAGGAGGGGTCAGATGTTAAAATTGATCTCTGGGTTGTGATGTGTTATGGAGTTAATATTGCACAGGTTGCCCATAATGTTATGGAAACTGTCAGTTACGAAATCGCAAATATGACAGGACTTCGTGCTGTAGAAGTAAATGTTAACGTTATGGGTGTACGAGTTTTTAAGTAAATGATGAGGGGGAGCTGGATTGGAGCAGTGTATTGTAACCGGGGAGCAGGTAAGGTGCCTTTTCTTTGGTGGATTGGAAGCCATTGAAGAACGCCAGCAGGAGATAGATATGCTCAATGTTTTTCCTGTTCCCGATGGTGATACAGGCCGGAATATGTACCTAACAATGGCTGCTGCAGTCAAAGAATTGGAAAAAACAACCTCTCCTAACGTTGAGGATGTAGGAGATGCCGTTGCCCGTGGTTCTCTAATGGGTGCCCGGGGTAATTCGGGTGTGATTTTGTCACAGTTGATTCGAGGCCTTACAGATGGCCTGAAAGGGAAAGAGAATGTAACTGTGCAAGATTTTGCCGGTGCCTGGCATACTGCCGTAGCCAGTGCTTACCGTGCAGTTATTAAACCTGTTGAAGGCACCATGTTGACTGTAGCGAAGAGCCTTGCCCGTGAAATAAAGGAAGCAGCTTCTCTAAACTCTAACCTCGAAAAGGTACTGGAGCAAGCCATATACAAGGGCTATGAAACCTTAGAACAGACCCCGGAGATGCTTCCGGTTTTAAAAAAAGCAGGGGTTGTTGATGCCGGGGGGAAAGGTCTTCTGGTTATTCTTGAGGGAGGGCTGAATGCTCTAAGCAACGGCGCTTATACAGTACAGACACCAGCATTACAGCCTTCTATAGGAATTACATCATTACCGGAGGACAGCCTGGAACAAGATTTGACTTATATGTACTGTACAGAATTCCTTCTCAATGCTGATTCCTATTTGGAAACAGATATTAAGGAACACTTAAATGATCTTGGAGGAAGTATAGTAACAGGTAATGCCGGCACTTTTATGAAAATTCATATTCATACCAACAAACCAGGTATGGTTTTAGAGTACTGTCAGCAGCATGGTACTCTCCATGATATCAAGATCGACAACATGCATGACCAACGGGATACAGCTGACGTTACTGTCGATACTGTTGATGAAACTGGTAAGACAGAAGAGATCGGTATAGTAACAGTTGGAGCAGGGGAGGGTATTAAACAGTTATTTTACAATTTGGGTGCCAGTCAAGTGATCGAAGGCGGTCAAACAATGAATCCCCCGGTGGAGGAGTTCATACGAGCCATCGAAGAGACGCCTGCCCGACAGATACTGTTCTTGCCTAACAATAAAAATTTAATTCTTGCAGCCAAACAGGCCCAACAGCTTGTAGACCGTCCTATAGAGGTGATTCCCTCCAAAAATATCCCTGCAGGGATCAGTGCCCTTTTAGTTTTTAATGATTCAATGACACTTGAAGAAAACAGTGAAAGAATGTGTCAACAGTTAGAGGAGATAAAGGCAGGGGAAGTAACCTATGCTGTACGGGACGCTGTGTTGGGCGATCAAGAGATCAAAGAAAATGAATTAATCGGAATATACCAAGGGGAAATTGCAGCAACTGGTTCATCACAACAGGATGTTGTACTTGCTCTGCTGGAGAAGATGGTGGATGATGAGGACGAATTGGTAACCATTTATTCGGGTGAGGGTGTCACATCGGAAACAGTGGAAGGAATCCTTAAACAAATAAAGGTTACTTATCCAGAGCTAGAGGTGGATACCCACCCGGGCGACCAACCTGTTTATTATTTCCTGATCAGTGTGGAATAGGAGTGAACGGAATAATCAGCGGAAAGATGCTGTTAACCGGGAAACAACTGGCAGAGATAAAAATAACTGCTCTGCCGAGAATAGGTGAGAAAAGAGCTCGGCTTTTTCATAAGATAGGGATTTTTAATCTATTTGATCTATTATACTATCTTCCAAAACGCTATGAGGACCGCCGCGTCAGAGGAACCCTTGATGATGTGGAATCAGGTGATGTGGTTACTGTACAAGGTAGAATAGAAAATATTGAGGAGATTAAACCACGGCGTAATCTAACACTGCTGAGGGTCTCAGTGTGCGGTAATTTTGGAAGCTGTACAGCTCTTTGGTTCAACCAGCCGTTTATGAAAAGGTCTTTACGCAAGGGGCTGCCTATTACTGTTACTGGAAAGGTGGAGCGAAACCTTTACGGGTATGAGGTTTCAGTTATTGATTATGCGGTGGGTAATTTCAAAAACCCGGTTCATGTAGGGTGTATTGCACCCATTTATGGGACTACCGAGAATTTGAGCCAACGTTCTTTGAGGCGCATTATGTATCGGTGTATCAGTTCCTATGCTAACAGAGTCAAGGATCTTCTACCTCCGGAACTGAGAAGTGAGTTGAGGTTGATTCCCCTTTCCCAGGCGTTAAAACAGATCCATTTTCCTGTGGATTTTGATAGCCTAAAATTGGCCCGGGACCGCCTGGTTTTTGAAGAACTGTTTCTTTTTGAAACAGGTTTATCAAATATTCAGCAGCATATCAGAAAGGATGGGGTGGTACGCCTTCCTAAAAGCAGTCTGCCGGAGGATTTTGTTGCTTCACTGCCGTACACCCTTACCCGGGCACAGCAGCAGGCGGTTACCGAAATTAAAAGGGATCTTTCCAGTGCACGAAGGATGTACCGCCTCCTGCAGGGGGATGTAGGATGTGGTAAAACAGTTGTAGCGCTTTACGCTCTTTTATATGCTGTTGCAGCGGGTTACCAGGGTGTTCTCATGGCTCCGACAGAGGTCCTTGCGGAACAACACTTTTTAGGTATCAACAGGCTTGTAGCACAGTTAGGTGTCCGTGTGGATTTCCTTACAGGCTCTCTGGGGAAAAAGGAAAGGGAACAGTGTTTGGAATACCTGCAAAAAGGCACAACAGATATTATTATTGGTACTCATGCCCTGCTTGAAGAGGAAGTTGCTTTTGCCAACCTCGGATTAGTGGTGATCGATGAACAACACAGGTTTGGGGTTCAACAGCGCCATCTGCTGCTGTCTAAAGCCACCTCCCCGGATGTTTTAATCATGACCGCAACTCCCATTCCGCGCAGCCTAACACTGACTGTTTATGGTGATCTGGATCTGTCAGTGATCGATGAACTCCCCCCGGGAAGAAAGCGAGTAAAAACTTATTTTATGCCCTCTTCCAAAAAAAACAGGGTTTATCGTTTTGTCAAAAAAGAATTAGAAGCTGGTCGCCAAGCGTATGTGATTTGCCCTTTGATCGATGAATCAGATCACCTAGATGTAGAGGCAGCAGCAATGCGCTATAAGGAGCTGAGCCAGGAATTTTCAGATTTTAATGTTTCTCTGATCCATGGAAGGCTGAAACTTGATGAAAAAGAAAGAGTAATGAATGCTTTTAGGAAAGGAATTATTGACCTATTAGTAGCCACTTCGGTTATTGAGGTGGGGATTGATGTCCCCAATGCAAGCATAATTATTATTGAGGGAGCAGAACGGTTTGGTCTAGCCCAGCAGCATCAATTGAGAGGGCGTGTAGGAAGGGGAAACCAGGAAAGCTACTGTGTTTTAATCGGCAATCCCAAGACAGAAGAAGCGAGGGAACGAATCAAAATACTTATCCAAAATCATGATGGCTTCCAGGTTGCTGAAAAAGACCTTGCTTTAAGAGGACCCGGTAAGATGTTAGGAACAAAGCAGCATGGTTATTCAGATTTTCGTGTAGTTGATGTTTTTAGAGATGCTTCACAATTTTTAAAAATAAAAAATATTGTTAAAAAAACACAACCATTGCAAAATGATAATGAGTTGTGGGAAGAGATTTATTTTCGTTTCCCATCGTTATCATATGGTTTAAAAATTTAATATAAAAAAAATATAAAAAACAAAAAACCTCAGACAATCCTTTCTGAGGTTTTTTTGGTTTGATCTTACTTGTATGCGAAAATTGTTTTTTGATCACACTAATAATAGAAAATAACCAAAAACCTTGTATAAAACAAGTGCCTTTCGGGAAATACTTCTAGGATAAAAAACTTTAAGCCGTAAATACTAACATCAAAAGAAAGGAGGGATAAAGATGGGTTCTGGCCAAAAACGAAACAAACTTCTTGTTCCCGAAGCCAGTCAGGCGATGCACCAATTCAAATACGAATTGGCCCGGGAAGTGGGTGTCGAAAATCAGATTCAGAATGATTATTGGGGACACGTATCCTCCAGGGACTGTGGTGCAGTAGGCGGCGGTATGGTTCGACAAATGATTCACACTGTTGAACAGCAAATCGCACAGCAGGGGAATCCTGCACAGACAATTGCGGCAACCAATCAAACACAAGGAACCGAAACTATTCAATAAAAAATAAAAGGAGGAATTTTTATGGGACAGGGACAAAAGAGGAATACGCTGCTTGTACCGGAAGCCAATAAGGCAATGTACCAGTTCAAATATGAAATGGCCAATGAAGTAGGTATCGCAAACCAAATTCAGGGTGATTATTGGGGACACATTTCTTCAAGGGATTGTGGAGCGGTCGGGGGTGCTATGGTAAGGCGCATGATACAGCAGTATCAGCAAGGTCTTGCCAACCAACAGCAGCCCCAGACCACAATCCAATAAAATGAAGAGGGTGATACCAGGCGGACAATAAAACGTCCGCTTGGTATTTTTTTATATAAGCATTTGTAATTCCTCTTGAGGTATTCGTTGATGTACAGCCATTGTAATCCCCCTATTTATTGTCTGTCCTGCATTTTGAATAAGATCATCTATTTCGCGAGGAGTGACAATTAATGATCCATGAAAAGGTTGTAATACATCAGTAATAGTTTCTTGAATATACACCGGATGTTGTTTCCCTTGTAAGAATTTCGTAAAATATCTTTCAAGAGCAGTTTTAGCAATAAGTGCTGCATTTACCACTGTTGGTATGCCAATGGCAATAACAGGAATACCCATTGTTTGGTGACTAATTTCAGCTCGTTTGTTATTAACACCGGATCCAGGGGTAATGCCGCTATCTCCGATTTGGATAGTTGTTCCCAAACGGGATATATTTGCAGCTGCTAAAGCATCAATAGCAATAATTACATTTGGTTGAACTTTCTCTACAACTCCCCGTATAATTTCTGCAGTTTCGATGCCTGTTATTCCCAAGACCCCAGGGGCAAGTGCACAAACTGATTGATAGTTCTCCACTGCTTCAGGCATATGTTGAAAAAGATGACGTGTTATGAGTGTGTTTTGAACAACCGAAGGCCCCAGGGCATCGGGTGTTGCCTGCCAATTGCCTAATCCAATAACCAGAACAGTCTCCTGTCCAGTTAGTTTTAAGAGATTTTTAAGATGCTGAGCCAATATGTCTGCTACACTCTGTTGAACATCCGGAGATTTAAACTTGAGTTCAGGAGCTTCAATGGTGATGTATGTGCCACGGGGTTTACCCATCACCTTTTCCGCATTCTCGTCCATGATTTTTATAATGGTTACGGAACCGTGAGGAAAGGTTTGTTGTTCTTCAATTACCCCGGAAATTTCTCTTCCGGTTGCTCCGCGAACCAGGTCCCGGGCCTCCAAAGCGAGATCAGTATGAAGATGATAACCTGAAAGATCAAAATTGTTCAAATTAACTCCCCTCTTATTACCTATATTGCTTTCCTTTAATGTTCTCCAATTAGGATGTATTTATACTCTTTTCCATAAAACATAATATAAAAAATGGTTTTTGAATAAAATTGTCGAATATTTACTAAGAGGTGTTATTTATGGAGTGGCTGCTCCAGCTGGACTACTTAAACAATCTGGATGAATTAGAGCGATACTGTCTTCAGTGCCGGCGCTGTAAACTGCGGAATACTTCCTCTCGAGTTGTTTTTGGTGAGGGTGATTCAGCAGCCAAATTGATGCTGGTTGGTGAAGCCCCAGGAGCTGAAGAGGAACAGCAAGGTCGCCCGTTTGTTGGGAATGCCGGAAAGCTGCTTAACAAAATTCTGACTGCCAGCGGTTTCCGACGAGAGGAAGTCTATATAACCAATGTCGTCAAATGCCGACCCCCAGGAAATCGTAATCCAACAAAGGAGGAGGCAGATTGCTGTTTTGTATATCTAGCTCGACAAATTGAGTTCATACAACCACGCCTAATTGTCTGCTTGGGGTTGTTGGCAACTCGATATCTGGTGCATAGGGAGGCTTCAGTGAGTGCAGTAAGAGGGAGTCTTTTTACAAAGGGTGGGATTAAAATCGTCCCTACCTATCACCCGGCTGCACTGTTACATGATGCCAGTAGAAAAAAACCAGTATGGCGAGATTTTAAGAAAATTAGAAAACTATACCTACAATAGATGTCGGAGGCAGGAAGTTAGAGGTCGGAGAAGATGTTGAATGCAGGAGATCTAAAGTGGTGGTTATGGTTGGGTTAGTTGTTGGAAAAAAGAATTTGCCTATCGGTGATTGCCTGAGGTCTTAAGTTTGGATGACCGGAAGTCGGAATTTAGAGATTGGAAGCTGGAAGGGAAAAGTTAAAGCCGCAAGTTTGATAACTTACGGCTCTAATTTGCTCGCCATTGAGAACGTATACCCTAAAGTAACGAACTCAATGGCGTGGGAGAGGAGAAACTGGAGGAAGAGCTCATGGGTAGAGAGCCTACTAGAGTTTGTGCTGCTTGTTAGCTGCGACTTCATGTTTCGACTGCTCTCCCCATGAAGACCCTTAGCCAGTTCTATTTTTGCCCAATATAAACTTTTTATTCATTATAATGCAGGTATTTTATACCATAATCGTTTTATGAGAATCTTTAATTGTAAAAGATGGGCAGGAAGGGTATAATTTTGTTAAATGTCAATGATTTAAGGTGAGAGAATGTCAGGTTTGCGGGTAATTGGCGGAATTGCCAAAGGTAAGCGCTTAAAAACTAGAAAAGTAAAACATCTTCGCCCGGCAACAGATTATGTAAAGGAAGCATTGTTTAATATTATGCAACACCAGGTGCCAGGGAGTTTTTTTTTAGATCTTTTTGCCGGCAGCGGTAATATTGGAATTGAAGCATTGAGCAGGGGAGCGGCAAAAGCCTGCTTTGTAGAAAAGGATCCTCTTAATGCTGCTTTAATCAGGGAAAACCTTGCAATAACAGGTTTTAAAGAACAAGCTGAAGTATATACCTGTGATGTTGCTAGGGCTCTTAATTTATTAAGGCGTAAACATTACCAGTTTCATCTGGTTTTTGTGGATCCCCCCTTTAGGCATGGTTTAATAGAACCTACTCTGGAGAAAATCTGGGAGTTTGATCTTGTGATTCCAGGAGGGTTGATCATTACCCGCAGTGCTAAGAAAGAAGTAATTAAAGTTCAAAAATATCCTATCAGGAAAGAAAAGTATGGTGATAGTATATTAATGTTTTTCTCTGGCAGTGAAAGTTAATTTTTCGGAAAGGGTGGGGGTGAGATGGGAATCGTAGTCTACCCAGGCAGCTTTGATCCTTTTACACATGGTCACTTGGACATTATCTCTCGAGCTGCAAAAATATTTGACAAGGTTATTGTAGCAGTCAGTGTAAACAGTGGGAAGAAGCCTCTGTTTACAATTGAGGAACGGGTAGCGATGATTACCAGGGAATGCTGTCATTTAGAAAATGTCGAAGTTGGATATTTTCATGGATTGTTAGTGGACTTTGTTAAAGAAAAAAATGCCCAAGCTATTGTGCGTGGGCTTCGTGCTGTTTCCGATTTTGAGTATGAGTTCCAAATGGCTCTGACAAATCGCAATCTAAGTCCGGAGTTGGAAACTATTTTTTTTGTTGCACAACCTATGTACTCATTTTTAAGTTCCAGCATTGTCAAGGAAATTGCTGGTCTTGGAGGAGATATCAGTGGTTTTGTATCCAAGGGGGTTGCAGAACAGCTGCGTATCAAATACACAAATAAAAAAACCTGAGGTGTGAAGGAATGGACCTGAATATCTTCAATGTATTGGATGAACTGGAGGATATGATCGATAACAGCAAAAGGGTGCTGGGAAAGGTTCTTATCAATGAAGAGGCATTGTTGGAATATATCGACAAGATCAGAACGCTTCTTCCTGAAGAGATCCATCAGGCCAAATGGTTGAGCAAGGAGAGGGAGCGTCTCCTACAAGATGCTCACCAAGAGTCTGAGCGAATTCTAGCTGAAACGCAAGAAGAGGTCAAGCGTATGTCTGACGAAAGCGAAGTTGCTAGACTTGCCCAGGAATCTGCAGAGGAGATCATCGCTCAGGCAAAGCGTTTGTCTATGGAGATTAAAAGCGGTGCAGCAGATTATGCTGATGACATTCTGAACAGGCTGGAGAATAATATCAGTCAAAGTTTGACAGTAATCAGCCAGGCAAGAGATGAGCTAAACCAGATGAAGTAGTATTTAGCGAATGATGATAATTTTTTTGCGAGTTATATTCAGAAAACAGCGACTCAAACTAAATCCCAGCAGAAAGATGATGCTTAATAGTGCCAGTGTTCCTCCCCAGACCAGTGGGGAAATGCCGGCACCGGATGTGGTTGTTACGGCTAGTTTTTCCTCCAGTGGCAGTAGAAAAACAAGAAGAGTGATTAGCATTGCTATCGGTATCTGTAGGAGCCTTGTTAGAAAGTACTTGGTGGCTTTAAGATCGCTATCCATCATCATGCCGGTTATCTGTGCCTGGATGGCCAATCCGTTCCAAGCTAATAGAACTTCGATTGCCAGTAGTTGAGCAAGCAGGCTAGATGAACTTTGGCTTATTTCATTAATACCAATGGTAATTTCAAAGAAACCGAAGAAGATGCCTTGTAGCAGGCATGTATCAATGTTGAAAAGAACCGTCAATGGATAGAAAAGCTTTAGTAGTAAATTAAAGATTCCTGCTGCCTGAAGTATCCCGACCAGTACTGAGAAAAAAGTAATAAAACCGCCAATGGTCAGCATGGTCAGGCTGGTGTTGCGTATTGTTTCACCTAGCAGCTGCCCAAAGCTTTTTGTTTTAATTTGGGATGAATTCGCAAAAGCTTTTAATGCACCTCGAAATAGTTTGTTTTTTTTTGTTACAGCAGATGTATGCAAAGGGGAAAAAGCTTTAAGAACCAGTCCACACAGCAAGTTGGAAAGATAATGGATACCTGCTATTAAAGGGCCCAAGGTTGGGTTGCTGTACATACCGATGCTCACTGCTCCCAGCATAAATAGAGGGCTGGCATTGCTAGTAAAGGAAAGCAGACGCTCACCCTCATTTTTGGTACACAGACCTGAGCGGCGGAGTTGATTAGACAGGATGGCACAGAGTGGAAAACCGGAAAGATAGCTGACAGCTATAATAAAACCGCTGCAGCCAGGGAGGTTAAAAAGAGGCCTCATGGCAGGTTCCAGAAGTGTGCCCAGAAATGCTACGAATCCGAGATTCATTAGGAGTTCAGCAATAATAAAGAAGGGGAGCAGACTGGGGAAGACGATTTCCCACCATGTTTGTAATCCTCGTTGCGCCGCCTGAAAAGATGCTTGTGGATAACAGATCACCCCAAAGGCACAGAGGAGACATATAGCTGTAAAGAAGCTAGGAGCAGCTATTATTTTATGGTTATTATTTAGGAAATAAGTTTTCCGACTCATGATAAATACTCCTTTTTTATAGAAAAAAGTTTGTCCCGGAAGGATTATACAAGCCGGATGTAGAAAATATGCCTTAGAAAAAGTTATAGTATTCAGTTGTCCCCTGATACCGCACCTTTAGGTACTCATTTAGGTACTCGTTGTTCCTTCCAAATTGAGAGCATCACAGGTTAAATAATCAGTGCTAGAGAGATAATGTAGAGATGCACGATAATAATAATGGTTGGATGGAATAAAATACAAATCAGGGGAAATGCTTATTTATGCGGGGGCATCCGGTACCTCTCTTGGGGTACCGGTGGTAATTATTAAAAAAAGTATTACGGGAGGGAAATTAAATGGCTGTAGTGGCACCGAAAAATCCAATTATGGAAGGTGTCTGGGCAAAGGCACGAGAGGGCCAAAAAAGAATTGTTTTGCCCGAAGCAGATGATGAACGAACATTGGTTGCTGCTGAGATGATCGAAAAAGCTGATCTTGGCACAGTGGTCCTTTTGGGGGACAAAGACAAACTAAATCAAATGGCTAAAGAAGCGGGAGCAAGCATCGACAATATTGAAATTATTGACCCCATAAAGGCTGATAAGTTTGATGAATACGCTGAAAAATTTTTTGAGCTCAGAAAAGGGAAAGTGGCTTCAATTGATGACGCCAGAAAAATTGTTGAAGACAACCTTTATTTTGGAACGATGATGGTTAAGGTTGATGATGCTGATGGTATGGTTGCCGGAGCTACGCATACAACACCAGATGTTTTGAGACCTGCCTTTCAGATCATCAAAACAGCACCGGGAATTTCTCTTGTCTCGGCATATTTTGCTATGCTTGTCCCGGATTGTCAATATCCTGATCTCGCACCTGAAGAAGAAAAAGGATTCTTCCTATATGCAGACTCTGGCGGAATACCTGACCCGTCTGCAGAAGAACTTGCAGATATTGCTATTACTACATGTGAAACCATAGAAAACATCTTCAATGCAAAGAAAGCTTATGGTGCTATGCTTTCCTTTTCCACTAAGGGCAGTGCTAGCCATCCACGTGTGGATAAAGTAATCAACGCAACAAAGATTGCTAATGAGAAGAGGCCTGATCTGGCCATTGATGGTGAATTACAAGGGGATACTGCTCTTGTACAGCGAGTTGGTGAGAAAAAGGCACCTGGCAGTACTGTGGCAGGAAGAGCCAACTGCCTTATCTTCCCGGACCTAGACTGCGGAAATCTCAACTACAAACTTACACAGTACTTGGCAAAGGCTGAGGCCTATGGACCGCTGCTCCAGGGACTGGATAAACCGATTAATGACCTTTCTCGTGGTGCTTCGGCTGAAGATATTGTCAATGTGTCGGCCATTGTAGCTGTAAAGGCAATGGTGCCTTACGGCAAAAGAGATTAATAAGATCAGGGAAGGGGGAAAAACCATGAAAATTCTCGTTTTAAACTGCGGGAGTTCTTCTGCTAAATACATGGTCTATGATTGGGACGCTAAAGACATCATGTGTAAGGGAATTGTAGAGCGGGTGACCATTGGAGGTTCTTTTTGCGAGCATGAGGCTACCGGGCGCGATAAGGTCAAAATAGAAAGGGAATGCCCCACCCACACTGAAGCTGTTGAGCTGATTCTGGAGCTCCTGGTAAGCCCGGAACACGGGGTTTTAAAAGATGTTAAAGAGATCGATGCTGTGGGACACAGAGTTGTTCATGGGGGAGAAAGGTTTGCCAAGTCTGTAATTATCGATGATGAAGTGATCAAGGCATTTAAAGAGATCCAGGACCTGGCACCTCTGCACAACCCGGCAAATATTCTGGGAATTGAGGCAGCTGTGAGCATTTTACCTGATGTGCCGCACATGGCAGTGATGGATACTGCTTGGCATCAGACCATGAAACCGTCACAGTTTATTTATGCTTTACCGTATGATTGGTATGAAAAGAATAAAGTGCGCCGCTATGGTTTCCACGGGACATCGCTGCTTTATGTTGCTAAAAGGGCTGCGGTTCTTCTCGGGAAAGATCCCTTTGATATTAACCTGATCTTGCTCCATGTGGGTAATGGTGTCAGTGCCAATGCGGTTAAGAAAGGGATTTCCTATGACACCAGCATGGGCTTCACACCTCAGGAAGGGCTGGTTATGGGTACCCGTGCCGGGGACTTTGATGCTGCCGTAGGTTTCTATATGATGCAGAAGTTGAATCAATCTCCGAAAGATATGGAAACTATTATCAATAAGGAGAGCGGTTTGCTAGGGATTACTGGCCAATATACAGATCGCCGCGATGTCCTCGAAGCCATGGCTGACGGGGATAAGAGAGCGGAATTGGCTTTTGAAGTAGAATGCTACCGTCTCAAGAAATATATTGGTGCTTATGCTGCCGCTTTGGGTGGTGTTGATGCTGTTGTTTGGACCGCCGGGGTCGGAGAGATGGCTCCGGATATTAGGGCTCGGTCAATGGAAGGCTTAGAGTTTATGGGAATCAAGATTGATCCTGAAAAGAACAAGGTGGCTATGACCAGAAACTCTGAGTCCGATATTTCTGCAGCAGACTCTAAGGTCAAAACATTTGTCATCCCCACAGATGAAGAATTAGTGTTTGTGGAGGATGTTGTCGCCCTGTTAGAAAACCGTTATGATGAACACACCAACTTTACATATTCATTCCAGGAACCTGGTTATCGGAACGCTATGCGGGATAAAGAATTTGAAAAGGAACTGGAGAAGAAACCGGAAAAGGCCAAGGCTGTAGCTAAGATCCCGGGCTGAGTTAAATCAAGATTAAAAGGGGGAAGGGTAGCTACCTTCCCCTTTTTTATTGACATTGTCCCAGGTCATCGTTATAATTTGGAGTGTTATTAGGAGTGACTGCTGTGAGAATTGATATTAGTGAACTCAGAAAAGCAAAAGGTCGTACCGAAGAGTTCCTGGGCAGTGTGCCGGATTTTTCTCTTGATATTTCCGGCCAAAAAACCACCTTTAGGGACCTCACTGTTGATTGTGAGGCAATGAATACAGGAGAGGGGATCTATGTTCAGGGTAAGATTACAGGAGAAGTGGATCTTATCTGCAGCCTTTGCTTAAAAAACTTTTCCCTTAACTTAGAAACACAATTTGCGGAAAACTTTTATCGTGAGGGAGAGGATCTTCCTGGTGAGATGGAGGAATCAGTAAGGACTTATTGTGGTGATGAAATTGATATGTCAGGTACTATCAGTGAGGCACTGCAGTTAGTGTTGCCCATGAAACCGGTTTGCAGACCTGAGTGTAGGGGGTTATGTCCCCAGTGTGGTTGTGACCGCAATACCCAGCAGTGCAGCTGTAAAAAAGAAGAGATCGATCCGCGGCTGGCTGTGTTGGGTCAACTTATTAAGGATCAAAATAAAAAATCTAAATAAAACATGGGGGTAATCCAAATGGCTGTTCCAAAAAGAAGAAGATCTAGAGCCCGGAAAAATAAGCGAAGGGCGGCAATTAAGCATAGTAAACCTACTGTTGTGCTGTGTCCACAATGCCATGAACCTAAAAGAGCACACTTTGTCTGTGATGAATGTGGTTACTACCGGGAAAAAGAAGTTGTAAAAAAATCATAAATAACGCAGCTGTGAGTAAAGACAAGTGGTAGAATCCTGCTTGTCTTTTTTTCTATGAGAGGTGATTAAATGAGGATGATTGCTGTAGATGCCATGGGAGGCGATTATGCGCCGGAGGAAATTGTCAAAGGAGCGGTCGATGCTGTAATAAGCGACGGCATCAAAGTCATCCTGGTTGGTTCAGAAAAGGCGGTACAGGAAGAATTAAAAAAATACAGCTATCCTAGTGGGCTGATCTCGGTGGTGCATGCCAGTGAGAGTATCGGTATGGATGAACACCCGGCTAAGGCTGTGCGAAGGAAAAAGGATGCATCACTTGTTGTGGCAGCCAGGTTGGTAAAGAACGGACAGGCTGCTGCCTTGGTGTCTGCCGGAAATACGGGTGCCCAGATGGCAGCATCGCTATTTGAGCTGGGACGCATCCCAGGTATTGAGCGCCCGGGCATTGCCACAGTTCTGCCTTGTCCTGACGGACTGCCCCGGGTGTTGATCGATTCCGGAGCCAATGCCGATGCCAAAGCGCGGCACTTGTTACAGTTTGCTTACCTAGGGAGTGTATTTGCCGAAAGTGTCCTGCGAATAGAAAACCCACGTGTAGCGCTCCTTAGTGTGGGGAGTGAGCCCAGCAAAGGCAATGAGTTGGTAGTGGAAGCTCATCATCTTTTGAAAAAAGCAGGAGATCTTAATTTTGTTGGTAATGTGGAAAGCCGTGAGTTGATGACAGCAGATGCTGATATTGTTGTTTGTGACGGTTTTGTGGGCAATATAACATTAAAGGCTGTGGAGGGTATTGCAACAGCTTTAATGAGCATGATTAAAGAAGAGCTGACCAAGAATCCTCTGCGTGTATGTGGCGGTTTTTTAGTAAAACCCGGGTTAAAAGAGTTGACAAAAAAGGTGGACTACAGTGAGTATGGAGGTGCTCCATTATTAGGGGTTGAGGGAATCAGTATTATCTGCCACGGTACATCCCGGGCACGGGCGGTTAAAAATGCTATTCACTACGCCTACCAAGCAGCGCAAAGTGATTTATTGGATGTGATGAGAAGGGGACTAATAGATAAGTAATACACTTGGAAAGTTTGAAAAGACTTGACAATTTATTATTGCTGTTTAAAATGATTTTAGTTAAATCGTTTTACGATAAGCGGTGATCAAGCGGTGATACCCAGAGGAGGTGAGGGAGTGAGCGGTTTGAACGGAAACGGGATTTTCGATAAGGTGAAATCCATTATCATAGAACAGCTCGGTGTCGAAGGAGAAGAATTAACCCCTACAACATCCTTCGAAGAACTGGATGCCGACTCTTTGGATATTGTTGAACTGATTATGGCGTTCGAAGAGGAATTTGATCTCGAGATTCCCGATGAAGATGTGGAAAAAATTCGAACTGTGGGAGAGGTTGTAGATTATATTAAAGATTGCCAATAGATAGAGTCCCGGGCCCTGCTCCGGGACTCAAAAATTCAAGAGTCGCCGGGAGGCAATAGAAGTGGAGCCCAAACTTGATCAATTACAAAAGAAGGTCGATGTTAATTTTAAACGACCGGAATTGCTGAACTTAGCTATGATTCACCCCTCTTATTTGGCAGAGCACCCAGAAGTAAAAAAGCACAACCAGCGGTTGGAATTTTTAGGTGATGCAGTTTTAGGATCTGCAGTAGCGTATTTTCTTTATCAACATTACCCGCAGTCTTCAGAGGGAGAGCTGACTAAAGTAAGAGCAGCAGTTGTCTGTGAGTCTTCCCTGGCCAGTATTGCGCGGGAATTGGACTTAGGCGATTATATATGCCTAGGCCGCGGGGAAGCCCTTTCCGGAGGAAAAGATCGGGCATCGATCCTGGCAGATGCCTTTGAGGCCTTAACAGCGGCAGTTTTCCTGGACCAGGGCTGGCAAAAGGTCTGTAGTTTTTTGTGGTCCATTCTTCAAGAGAAGATTGAAAAAACCGTGCAAGGTGTATCCAGTGATTTTAAGACCTTGCTACAGGAAACAATCCAGCGAAGGGGCAATGACCACTTGACCTATCGTCTTCTGTCGGAAATGGGTCCTGATCATGACAAACTCTTTACATCGGGTGTCTATCTGAATAACCGATTGCTGGGTTCGGGCACTGGAAAATCTAAGAAGGAGTCTGAACAACAAGCAGCTAAGGAAGCTATGGAAAAATGCACCTGGTAAACCCCTGCTGGCAGGAATTTTGCATCCTGGGTCGAAGATATAACCATATCAAGCCATATATAAAACGATGCAAAATTAAAAGGGGGATAACCTGGTGGAAATGCTTAAAGTTGCAGCTAAATCAAATCCTAAATCAGTAGCCGGTGCTCTTACTGCAATGTTGAGAGAACAAGGAGCTGCTGAACTACAAGCTGTTGGTGCGGGGGCTGTTAACCAGACAGTGAAAGCAATTGCTATTGCTCGTGGTTTTATAGCGTCTAATGGGATTGATTTAATAGCAATACCTGCTTTTGCAGAGATTACCATTGATGGCGAAGAGCGGACAGCAATTAAATTTATTGTTGAGCCTAGATAGGGCGTTGTTATTTAATTATGTATCTCAAACGTTTAGAAATTCAGGGTTTTAAGTCTTTTGCGGAACGGGTTAATATTGAGTTTGAAAAGGGCATTACAGTTATTGTTGGACCCAATGGTTGTGGGAAGAGCAATATAACAGACGCCGTCCAGTGGGTATTAGGGGAGCAGAGTGCCCGGTCTCTAAGGGGGTACAGAATGGATGATGTCATTTTTTCAGGAACTTCCAGACGACGCCCCCATGGGATGGCTGAAGTATCGCTAACATTCGATAACAGGAGACGAGTTCTATCCCTGCCCTATGAGGAAATAAGCATCACCAGGCGTGTTTATAGGTCAGGGGAAGGGGAATATTTTATCAATAAACAATTATGCCGCCTGCGTGATATCCGAGAGCTTTTTGCTCAGTGTGGTATCAGCCGAGCGGCTTTTTCTATTACTTCCCAGGGTAAGATTGACGAGTTTACATTGGTGCGCCCTCAAGAAAGAAGGGTTTTTATCGAAGAAATTGCTGGTGTGAGCAGTTATCGCCAGCGCAAATCCGATACCATAAAAAGGCTGCGGGAAACAGATGGCTCTCTGGCCCGTTTAGAGGATCTTCTGATAGAGATGAATAAAAGGCGGCTTCCTTTACAGAAACAGGCAGAGGTTGCAGAGCAATATCGAAGATTTGCTCAAGATCATCGGGAAACAGAGTTGCGCTTGTTGGAAGGCCAACTGGTCGGGGCTAAGAAGAAAGAAGACGATATATACAAGAATTCCCATCAACTGGAGTCTTTTTTAGGACGAATACAGGAGACTATTACAATACTGGAAAAACAGCTTGCAGAATTCCGGGAAGGAATGTCTTTGAGGCTTAATACTATCGAGCAAAAAGAAGAGGATTTAAGTGAGGTACAAAGGCTTCTTCAGGAGTCCCATTCTGATCTTGCTCGACTGGAGGAGAAGGTAGGTGCTGTTGATGACAGGAGGGCTGAACTGGAGGCCAGAATTGCGGTAATTGTACAAAGAAAGGCGGAAACTGAACAAGAACTGGCTGAGGCAATAGCTGTGTGCAAAAAATTGAAAGATCTGCAGTCCCAGGCAGAGAGGGATGTTGAAGATCTTTTAGCAGAGAAAAAAGACTGGGAAGAACAAAAAAAGGAAGCAAACAGGACCTGGGAGAGTGTTGATCAGGAGATTTTTGAGGTGCTCCATCAAAAAACAGCCTTGGTTAGTGAACTTCAGGTGCAGAAGAATAAAAAAGAGGTATTGGCACGCCAGCGGGAGGCCCTTGGCCAAAAGACCAATAAAGGGAAAACCCACTGTACGGAACTGGAAGCAAAGATCCGTGAGGTTCAGGAGCTGTGTAAAGAATACGAAGCATCTCAAGAAGCCTATAAGGTCAAACTAGAAAAAGAGGAAAGCCTTGCACAGTCGTTGACCAGGGAGCAAGAGGAATATTCTTCAAAACTACAATCTCTTTCACAGAAGACTGATAGGCTTCAGGTACGCTTTCAGGTTCTCAAAGATGCAGAGGAAAATCAAGAAGGCTACCAGTATGGGGTAAAAAGAGTTCTTCAGGCGCTGGCTAAAGGTGTCAAGTTTGATGGGGATACACTTCACCTTGTGGAGGAACTGATGAGCATTCCCTCCCCCTATGGAACTGCTTTAGATACTGCTCTGGGGCGTGCTGCTCATCATTTTATTTGCAAAACTCCAAAGGCTGCCCAGGAAGCCATTGCTTTGTTAAAAAGGGAAAAGGGAGGAAGAGCGAGCTTCTTTCCGCTGCAGGCACTTGACCATAGAACATTTAATAAAAGGGATAATGTTGTTATGGTCGAGGGTGTGATCGGACGGCTCTCTGATTTAGTGATCTGTGAAGAGCGTTATAAAAAGCTGGCGGAATATCTGCTGGGAAGGACATATCTTGCTGATAATATTCAGCATGCAAGTTCGTTTGCAGAGAAAAATAATTACAGGTATCGGGTTGTTACTATGGATGGGGAGCTGATCCAAGCAGGAGGCTTGTTTACAGGAGGCAGAGTGCGTTCCCGTTATCCATCAACACGCCGGCGCAAACAGGAAATAAAAGAACTGGAGACACAGATTATAAAAGAGCGCCAGAAGTTTGTTTCTTGCAAGGAGCGAGCTCAGGAGTTGAAGTTAGAGCTTGAACAAGCAAGAAATAGGATTCATGATCTCAGAGAAAAGATTAAACAGATAGAAGAGGCCAGGAGGAATGGAGCGCAGAGATTAAGCACCTGGAGACAGGAGTTAAAGCACCTAGCTGATTCTACCGAGACCTACCGGCTGGAAGGGGAGGAGCTACTCTATCATCAACAAGATTTCGATGAGCAAATCAGTATGCTAGAGCGGAAATTGGAATCAATTGCTGCCAGGGAACGAGAAGCTGAAGGTATAAGGGCGAAGTTGGAAAAAGCTCGCCGCCACTCAGAGGATAAAACCCAGGAACTGATGTCCAGACTTTCTGCAGCACAGGTTTCTTACAGCACATTGTCCCAGGATTTGAAACACCAAGAACAGAAGCGCAAACAGCTGCAGCAGCTGCTAGAGATGCGCAGTCAGGAGTTTTTGAAAATGGAGAAGGATCAGGCTGCACTCCATGTTGAAAAGGAAATTAATCAAAAACAAGAGAAGTCTCTGCGAGGAGACCTGGATGCCTGGATTAGGTTAAAAGAGAAGCTTAATCAAGCCATTGCTTCCATGAAAAAGCAGGTGGTTGCCAGAGAAAGGTATGTAAATGCTAAAGAAAAGAGATACATCAAACTTAAAGAGGTCACCCTTAAGTCACAGCAGCGGTTGCAAAACAACAGCATCAAATTACAGCACTTAAATGATCTAAAGGAACAGATCCTCAGCCAGGCGAATGAAAATAATTTGAAACTGGATCTGGGAG
Source organism: Syntrophomonadaceae bacterium (assembly GCA_012839645.1). GTDB lineage: Bacteria > Bacillota > DSM-12270 > Thermacetogeniales > Thermacetogeniaceae > Syntrophaceticus. Next base: position 1,849 of record DUMY01000086.1, on the reverse strand, counting down.
ATGATGTCAAGACATTCAGTCGCCGGGAGGAACTTGCCCTAAAAAAAGAAATTGCTGCAGTCAAGCAGGAAATGGAGGCACTCGGGGAGATTAACTTTGCTGCACCTGGAGAGTACCAGGAAGTCCAAGACAGGATCGCTTACCTGGAACAGCAAATTGAAGATTTGGAAGATGGAAAACGCTCTCTTACCCAGATGATCGATGAACTGGATCGGATTGCTGAAGTAAGGTTTCAGAAAACCTTCCGGAAAATAAGGGCAGATTTTCAGGAAATATTTTCCCTGCTCAGTGAGGGTGGGAGGGCAGACCTGCTGCTTACAGAGGAGGATGATCTTCTGGAGACGGGGGTTGATATCTGTGTTGTTCCTCGTGGAAAAAAGCCGCGTCATCTTTCCCTGCTTTCAGGGGGAGAGAAGTCTTTGACGGGGATTGCCTTTCTTTTTGCCATGCTGCAGTCAAACCCCAGTCCTTTCTATTTATTGGATGAGGTTGAGGCATTTCTCGATGAGGCCAATCTGGTTCGCTTTGCTAACTTTTTGCGAGGTTGGAGTGCTGACTGCCAGTTAATATTAATTTCACACCGCTACCAGACGATGGAGATCGCTGATCACCTCTATGGAGTTACTATGGAGGAGCCCGGGATTTCCAAACTGGTTACCGTTCAGCTTGGTGAATACAACCCCGAAAATGATGAACAGCAATATATTTCATGAGTGGAGTGAACCATCCACTCTTCTTGTGATAAAATAGGGCATGAATTTGACCATTATGTTCAAAGGATTGTGATGAGATGGCTGCTTTTTTTTCTAAACTAAAGGATTCCCTGAAAAAAACGCGTCAAAATTTTGTTTCCAAAGTGACACAGCTGGTTTCAGTGCATAAAAAAATCGATGAAGAGTTTTATGAGGAGCTGGAGGGTATCCTGCTGCAGGCTGATGTGGGGGTTGCTGCTACCTGCCGCCTGGTAGATGAGATACGCCACGAAGTTAAACAGCGCAAGATCGGTGAAACAGCGGAAGTCCGTGAACTGCTTCAGGAAAAAATGAAGGAATTGTTGGGCGAACAGGCTTCCTTGGAGATAAACACCACTCCGCCAACTGTGATCCTGGTTGTTGGTGTCAATGGTGTGGGAAAAACCACGACCATCGGAAAACTGGCCTACCGGATGCGTCAACATGGAAAAGAGGTGCTCCTGGTTGCTGCAGATACCTTCCGTGCTGCAGCTGTTGAGCAGTTAGAAATTTGGAGTGAAAGAACGGATTCTGAGATGATCAAGCATATGGCAGGTTCAGACCCGGCTGCAGTGGTTTTTGATGCACTTCAGGCAGCAAAAAAACGGGGTATTGATGTAATGATCATCGATACGGCCGGTCGTCTCCATACAAAAACAAATCTTATGGAGGAGCTGCGGAAAATTCAGCGAGTGATCACCAGGGAGATTCCGGAAGCACCTCACGAGGTTCTGCTGGTAATCGATGCTGCTACCGGCCAGGATGCCATGCGACAGGCTGAATTATTCAAGGAGGCCACAAAGGTAACCGGGATTGCCTTGACCAAACTCGATGGCACAGCAAAGGGAGGAATTGTGCTGGCTATCTTCGAGGAATTGGGTATTCCGGTCAAACTCGTAGGAACAGGAGAGGGCATAGGGGATCTCAGGGGTTTTGATAGCCATGAGTTTGTGAGAGCACTCTTTGCTGAGGAGGATGAGCGATGAAAGCGGGAATCATCGGGGGTACAGGTTTTTATGACCCCGGCCTTTTGAAAAAGGAAAAAGAGTTGATGATAGCAACACCCTTTGGTGATGTCGTTTTAAAGTCCGGTTATTATCATGATCAAGAGATACTCT
>DUMY01000085.1 GCA_012839645.1 Syntrophomonadaceae bacterium | reverse complement strand
GGTGGCAGGGCCGCTACCTACTGCTGCAAGGCAACTGATGAATGCAACCGTTGTGCCGCCTGTTTGGTTCTCCAGCAGAAAGATCAGGTCATAAAGGAACCCAATATTCGGGTGTACACCAATGCACGTGTAAAAGAGATCAGTAAAAATGGAAAAGCATTCAAGGCCAACGTTGTATGCGGCGAAGATACAGTTTCTCTTGAATCTCAAGCAGTAATTGTGGCAACAGGCTTTGACCCTTATGATCTCAGCAAAAGAAATGAATTTGCTTACGGACAGGAGAAAAATGTTATAACAGGACAGGAATTAGAAGAAGCGATTCAAGAGAAAGGGAGCATCAATGCAGCATATGGTGATGATATCAAAAAGATTGGCTTCATCCAGTGTGTAGGAAGCCGCGACCTTTCCATCGGTAACGGCTACTGCTCAAGGGTATGCTGTATGTATGCTGCTAAACTTGCCAAAATAATCAGGAAAGACCTGCCTGATGCTGAGATCGACATTTTCTATATGGACTTTCAGAATTTTGGTAAGGGATTCAACGCTTTTAAGGAGACCTTGCAAGAAACTGATAAGGTCAAGTTGGTCAGAGCTATTCCTTCCAAAATCTATGGTTTTCCGTATGACCGTCTAACAGTACGGTATACTGATTCCTTTGAGGGTAAGCAGTGTGAAGATAAATATGACATGATTGTGTTATCACTGGCTATTACTCCAACGAAGGGAAGCCAGGATATTGCGGAGCAGCTGGGTATAGACATAGACCCCTACGGTTTTATGGCAGGGGGAGAAAACAGTGTCAAAACAGGCCAAAACGGCGTTTTTCTGGCTGGAGTTTGTCAAGGGCCTAAAGATATACCCCAAACTGTCGGTCATGCGAAAGCGGCAGCAGGAGAGGTTTATAATTATTTGTGCGGTTAATATCGATAATATTATAAAACCTCCGGGTCACCCGGAGGTTTTTTTTATGAATATCAGCAGCTGCTAGAGAATAATGATCTAAAGAGAAGCATAATAACAGATGGGGGTTATACAATTGATGGACGGGCAGTTGCTGGGTAAAGAGATCCTTGCCAAAACCGATATGCTGATAGAAGTTATTTTGTCAGTGGAACTAAGTGATGGAAAGGAGAAAGAGATATATCAAGAACAGGGGGCTGCTCTGGTTAAAGAAATCTCAGGTTTATTAGAAAAAATGATAGGACCGAGGGAAGAATATATCAGAGATGCGCTCAAGGAACTGGTTGCCCAAAGAATGCCTGATAATGTTAGCAACAGCATTGATGATGAATATTTCAAGTGCTTGTATCAAAGTGGTGATAGTCAGGTTGAACCTCAGGTAGTTCATTATACTATAGATCCTTTACAAAGGGCAATCAATCATTTGTTTTCACAGTTTAATATAATTAAGAATTACAGGTATCAGGGCTGCATCTTCAGCTATTACATTCCTTCCTTGAAAATAGCAATTGATGATTGTTCAAGGTCACCTTGTACGAATCCGGTGCTCAAGAAGTATATCTGTCGTCAAATAGGAATAAATTATGTTTCTATCAGCAGCCATGAGGTGCCTTGCTCACGGGAAATTATTAGAGAAATAAAAAGGCGGCTTGACATTAATAATTATTCTGTGCTAAAATAAAATATATATTATAAAAAGCCGTTGAAGGGGAAGAGTAGGTGCAACCTGCATTTGCAGCGAGCCGGTAGTGAGTGAAAGATCGGTATAGCAGGACACTGAACGCCACCCTGGAGGTGCCCACCGAAAGAAAAACGAGTAAGTGTGGCCGGATAAACCGTTATCAGGATACAAGTTGGACCCATTTTGGGGTCAAATAGGGTGGTACCGCGGTAACAACCCCGTCCCTTGATTTCTAGGGACGGGGTTTTATATTGGTGGAAAGGGGGAGCAGTATTGAAGAGCAAAGAAGTTGAGAGCCATGTTGCAGAAGTTGTTAAAGATATGCCACAATCCGGAATCCGTAAATTTTTTGATCTAATAGAAAAAACCGATGGGGTGATCTCTTTAGGAGTAGGAGAACCTGACTATATTACACCGGAAGTGATCCGCGAGGCCTGTATGAAAGCCCTGGTAGCCGGGCGGACTAAATATACATCCAATTGTGGTGTATCCGAACTGCGTGAAGAAATCTCCCGCTATTTGAATATAAGATTTGGATTAGGTTACGCTCCAGAACATATTTTAGTTACTGTAGGGGTGAGCGAAGCGGTAGACCTTGCCCTGCGTGCCATAATTAATCCCGGGGATGAAATACTGATTGGGGAACCATGTTATGTCTCATACGCCCCCAATGTAGCATTAGCAGGTGGTATCCCTGTTTTGGTTCCCGCAAGAGCGGAAGATGAATTCAGATTAAAGAAGAAAGATCTTATTGCAAGGATTACGGAAAGAACTAAGGCACTCCTTCTTTCATATCCAAATAATCCAACAGGGGCAATTCTGGAAAGGCCCGATATGGAGGAAATAGCACAGGTTGTTAAAAATTACGATCTTCTGGTTATTTCAGATGAAGTCTATGCTGAGTTGACATACGGTGCCAAGCACGAGAGCTTTGTATCCCTTCCTGGCATGAAAGAGAGAACCATACTACTCAATGGTTTTTCCAAATCTTTTGCAATGACTGGCTGGCGTTTGGGCTTCGCTGCGGGGCCAGATGAAATTATCAGTGCTATGTTAAAAATACATCAATATACCATGTTATGTGCACCGACAATGAGTCAGTTTGCAGGTTTAGCAGCACTTAAGGACGGTTTTGCCTTTGTTGATGAAATGGTTGCTGAATATGACAAACGCAGGCGCATTATTGTTAAGGGGTTGAGAGAATTAGGACTGCCCTGTTTTGAACCGCGAGGTGCCTTTTATGCTTTTCCCAGCATTGCGGGAACAGGAATGACCTCTGAAGAGTTTTGCGAAAATCTCTTATTTGAAGAAAAAGTAGCCGTGGTTCCAGGCAATGCATTTGGACCCAGTGGAGAAGGGCATATCAGGTGTTGTTATGCTGCATCCCAAAGCAACATTGAGGAAGCCTTAGAAAGGCTACAGCGCTTCCTGAGGCGTCGACAAACATCAAATACTGCTATAATATAAGAAACCAAAAGAAAGATTAGCATTGGAGAATTGGAGAACAATTTATAATTAGACAATTGTTCTCTTCATTTTTGTAAAGCAATCAAGGTGATGGCTTCCTGGTAACATACAGCTAATAGGCGTCTGATGAAGGGATGCTTTACCCAGGGGATTACCTCACCCAATGTTATGTAAACCGCACATGCTTTTTTGATATAGGGGGAATCAGTATATTTGTGGATGAAATTTTCGAGTGTCTTGAGGATCTGTTGTTTTTTAGATAGATCAAGAAAGCATTCCAGTTTTACTTCATCATCAGGTTTTAGAGTATACTGCTGTAGTGAGTCCCAGATGGGGGCCAATTCAGGGGCAGTATAATAAATTCCCGAAAAATACGGTAGTTCTGCGAGCAGATCTGCTTTTTCGAGGTGAAGAGGAATTTGCGCGATTATGTTCTGCAAGTTGATATTTTCGAAATCATAATTACGTGGGTTAGGGTGAATTGATTGTAAGGTTTTGAATAATTTGCAGCGAATGTGTGGTTGTACTTTCATGTCACCTGAAGCAATCATCAGGATTTCTCTGCAGAGATAACGAATCTCACGGCTGATCAAAGATTCGGTATCAGAAAAGGTTTCATTTTGTATTAATTTAATATAGACAGATACCCCCTGATAGATTTTACTGGATTGAGGTAATAAAAACGACCGCAAGTAAGCAAAATTGGGTAGTACAGGATGTTGTAGATAGATTTTAAAAAACAGCGTATCCAGTGTCTCCTGAGGCGATTTATTGACAAAGTTGTGAAACCTTGCTTGCATAAATGGGTAGGATATAATATTGTCTTTCCAGGTCTTAAGCAGCTTTGATAAAAACTCTTTAATGTTATTATTGGTCATTTATGGTCGTACCCCTTTCAACATTTCCTCCTTTTAATTCTTCCCTATTGCATTATTTATAATCTTTTTTAGGTTAGTAGGAGCAGGTTTTTGCAGGTGTATTGACTAATATAATTACTAGTTAACATTTTTATAAGAAGGATGGTATGGATGGAAAGTAGCTGTAGGTTTCATATTCCAGCACTCTTTAGCAGAGACTTTTTTGCGGAAGGATTTACAGTAGTACCAAATATTTTTATCAAATATAGCGATAGACTAGGCTTAGAAGGAACAGATATCATAGTTCTATTGGCATTCTTTTTCTTTCAACAGACAGGGCAGTATGAGCTGGAAATTGCTGATTTTGCCCAACTCCTTCATCTTCCAGAACGCCAAATTCAAGTATCTATCGAAAAAATGCGTGACCTAGGACTGCTTACCGACACTGAGGAGTCCTTAGAAACCATTGGTTTATTTGAGAAGGTTGCAGATCTTTGGGCAGAGGAACAAATGCAGGTGGTGCAGCAAAAGCAGCAGGAAGCGTCATTAACAGTTCAGCTCAAAGCTGGCAAAAAACAGCTTCCTACTTCATTGATCAAGGTAATCAATTTATTTGAACGAGAATTTGGGAGGGCTTTGACACCTATTGAAATTGATCAAATCAAGAAGTGGTACTATGATCACGGATACGCGGATACCTTAATTAAAGAAGCCTTAAAAAGAGCGGTTCTGCGGGGAATATTAAATTTAAATTATATCGATAGAATTTTAGCCTCTTGGGCAAAAATGAATATACGAACAACCCGAGAGATAATACAATATGAAGAGAGATTCCAAGAAAAAAAAAGACAGAAAAAACAGCCTGATTCGAAAATAGATAGGGATCGGGATGAAAAGTTTAAAGATATATATTTAACATAAAATATAAGATAAAAATAGGTAGTGAAAATGAAACAGGTTACAGAAATTCTAAATAATTTAAAAAAGACGTTACAGGAGAAAGAAGCCAGTTCTCCAACAGAAGAAAATCTCACACCACGATGCAGGCTTTGCCAGGACAGGGGAGTAATTATTGTTAATGGAGAACGAGCCCGCATTTGTAACTGTGTGAAACAGGCGCATTTGGAACGTCGTTATGAGTATGCAAATATCACTCCAGAAATACAAACATATAGTTTTGAGCGCTTTGATCTCAACTATTATCGGAGAGAACACCGGCAAAGGGCGGCCCGGGTTCTTGCAGATGCACGTCAGTTTGCCAATGACTATTTAAAAAACCCTAATCTACCAGGTCTTTTGATAACAGGTGATGTGGGAGCCGGAAAGACTTTTATTGCTGGGGCAATTACAAATTTTTTGTTGAAAGAGGGAGTCCAGGTTCTGTTCCTTGTCGTGCCTGATTTCCTTGATGCCATTCGATCTACATACAACAAAGGAGTAGAATCGGATGAAGCAACCTTAATTAAAGGGGCACGTGAGGTAGAAGTTCTGGTTTTAGATGACCTTGGGGTTCACAATTATACACCCTGGACATGTAACAAATTGTATTCTCTCCTTAACTACAGGATGAATTATCATCTACCTGTGGTTATTACAACTAATTTGGATCTCTCGGAGATTGAAAAGTTTTTAGGAAAACGAACAACATCTAGAATTGTTCAGATGTGTAAAGTTTACCGGCTGACAGTGGGTAAGGATATTAGGTATCAAAAATCCCTTGAAGAAAAGAGCTAATAAATGAGGAGGGTACAGCGTTGGCATTCTATATGGTAGAAAAACACAGTCCCGCTTACAGTGTTACATGGGGCATTAAAGATATCATCTACACAGAAAAAACTCCTTACCAGAAGCTTTCTATCATTGAAACTGAGGAATTTGGACGCGCCCTAGTAATAGATAACATATTACAGACTACAATTAATGATGAGTTTTATTATCATGAAATGATTGCTCATGTTCCATTATTTACTCATGCCAATCCCCGTAGAGTTCTGATTATTGGAGGGGGCGATGGTGGAACAGCACGGGAGGTATTAAAGCACAGGGGTGTGGAACAAATAGACCTTGTTGATATTGATGAGCGTGTGATCGCTGTCTGTAAAAAGTTTCTACCGGAGCTCAGCTGCTCTTTCGATAACCCCAAAGTTAATCTAATCATTACAGATGGGGTTAAATATGTGCAAAGCCAAAAAAATAAGTATGATGTTGTGATTATTGATTCTACTGACCCCGAGCCTGTAGGCCCTGCTGTTGAACTATACAGCAGTAATTTTTATCAAAGTGTTTATCGGTGTTTAAAAGATGATGGCCTTTTTGTTGCTCATACCGACTCCCCTTGTTTTAGCTTTAGCAAGCATTTTTTTCGGGGATTCTGGCACCGAATAAATGCTTACTTTCCCTTAACAAAAGCTTATATAATCTGTGTGCCCAGTTATATCAGCGGTTACTGGAGTTTCACCATAGGGTCCAAACGCTATGATCCCCTCCAGGATTACCGGCAGGATAGTTCAATGAAGACTCGATTTTATACAAGTGAACTGCATAAGGCGTGCTTTGTTTTACCCCGTTTTGTGCAGGAACTAATTACTGAAAAAACTAAGGAGTAACTGCTGGTAGGCAGGAGATTATACCGGTTCTGGCGAAAAGTTAAATAATCCGAAGAAGGGGGTAACAAGTTGCGTAAGATTGAGGAATTAGGACGTCCGGCTATTTTAACACTGGCTCCTTATGTCCCTGGAAAACCCATTGAAGAAGTTGAACGAGAGTTTGGTATAACTGGGGTGATCAAGATGGCTTCCAATGAAAATCCACTGGGGCCTTCTCCAGCTGTTATAGAAGCATTGAAAGCGGCAGCTCCTCGTGTTTATAATTACCCGGACAGCAATTGTTATTATTTAAAGAGGGAAATGGCTTCTTTCTTTAGTTTATCCGAAGATCATTTCATATTCGGAAATGGAGCAGATGAAATTATAAAAATGATTGGGGAGGCTTTTCTTAATCCTGGAGACGAAGTAATTCATGCCTGGCCCACTTTTTCCGAATATATTTTTGCTACTAAGCTGATGGGAGCAAAACCCTGTTCTGTTCCAGTGGGGGAAAACTTCCAGCATGATCTCGATAAAATATCCGAGCAGATTGGAAGTAAGACAAAACTGATTTTTATTTGCAACCCGAATAATCCCACAGGAACCATTATCAGAAGACAAGAGATGCTGGATTTCTTTGAGAAGATACCCTCTGATATCGTAGTTGTTGTTGATGAAGCATATTATGAATATGTAACTGATCCACAATGCTCCAGTGCAGTTGATCTGATTAACAAAAATAGAGTAATTGTTCTGCGTACTTTTTCGAAAATATATGGTTTAGCCGGCCTACGGATAGGATATGGAATTGCCAATCCTGAAATTATATCAATAATTGACCGTGTGAGAGAGCCCTTTAATGTTAATCTGATGGCACAGGAAGCTGCTGTAGCGGCCCTTCGGGATCAGGATCACGTGAGTCAAAGCAAAGAAATAGTTATTGATGGGAAGGCCTACCTATACCGGCAGTTTGATAGGCTTGGCCTAAAATATATTCCTTCAGAGACAAATTTTATTTTCGTAAATATTAAGAGAGATTCCAGGAAAGTCTTTACTGCTTTACTCAAAGAAGGGGTAATCATACGGACAGGGGATATTTTTGATCAACCTAACTATATCAGGGTAACAGTGGGAACACCTGAGCAAAATAAACGTTTTATTGTATGTCTGGAAAAGGTTTTGGGGGAATAGGTACCTTCTGCTGAGAGGAGAAAGACCTTGGAAGTACGCTGTGCACTTTGTGGCAAAAAAGAAATAATAACAGATGTGCATAAAGACTTCGAGCGCCTTGAAAAAAATCCGAAGACTACGTATTTCTGTGAAATGTGCATGTCCAGGGTGCAGCACGACGCTGTAGAACATGGCAAGCCTAAAAAACCCATTGGATAAAGGTGCCGAAATTACACTTAATATGTTCTATTTTTTTATTCAGAGATTAACATCTCTGAATTTTGTTTTTATTTAAACTTATATAAAAACGTAAACGACATTTATTACCAGTTATCCCGAAGGATACCAATGGGTTGCTAACGAATGTATACTCCAAATAAATGGAAAAGGGAGGTTTAAGTTAGTGGCAAAGACAAAATCTCAACGCAAAGTATTAAAATCCTTGAATGATGGGTTTTTGCGTGGTAAAAAGGAAGAAGAGATTTATTGGGATCTGGGTGATGGGGATCTGAGAGATGAACAGGAACTCAAGAAAAATCGAACTCTTAATGAAAGGATCCATAATCTAGAAACAGAACTTACAGAAAGAAACAGGATTATTAACACATTACGCAAGCAAAACGATGAATACATCCGGGTTATTGAGGAAAAGGAAAAGAAAATGCATGAATCGCAAATAATAATAAAGACCATGGAAGCAAACTTGCACCAATTGGAAGGAGAGCGAAGACAGTACCTGGAGAAAATAGAGGAATACGGAAAGGACGTTGCCAGCATACAAGATAATTACTCACAAGCAGAGGAGGATATTAAAAACCTAACAGGGCAATTAAAGGCACGCACCCAAGAAAATATAATACTGAACAAAGAGAATAGGGATCTCCAGCGCTCTAATAACCAGCTGCAGGAAAGTATTGCCCTTTTGGAAGATAACGTCCGCAAACTCACCCGGGATTTAAATCATATTGAACCTGCCAAGATCGACATGGAAAAAAAATATAATAGAGCATTGGAAAGTTTGCGGAAAGAGGTCAAAGCCAAACACCAGGAATTACTGCGGATCAGCAGAGAGTTGAACGATATGAAAAATGTGTACCAAGAACTCCGGCGTGTCAATGAGAATCTGGAGCTAGAACTGGATATGTTGAATACCACGAATATTTCTCTGCAAAAGAAGGTCGAAAAAATCACACTTCAAAACAGTATTTTAGAAAAAAAGTTGCAGAATAGGCTGGTTCGTATAGTACTTGCTCTGTGTGCTCTCTTCGGTTGGAACCCTAAACGTAAAACAAAAAGCGCGGGGTTATCTTAATGCAGAAAATAAAATGGTGCGCCCGGCAGGAATCGAACCTGCGCACCTGGCTCCGGAGGCCAGTGCTCTATCCCCTGAGCTACGGGCGCCTACTCATCTAATTCTATCTAGAGAACATGAAATTGTCAATGTCTTAGTTGTGTCCCCCTTTTAACCAGGTTTTTTGGTATAATAACTACAAAGGGGGATTGGAAATGGCACGTCTTAAAGAATTTAAAAATAAGACTTATTTAAACATGGATGTTACCCTGGATATCGCGAAGAAGGAGTTTGCTAAATTTGTTGAATGTGATCCGAAAAACATTGCCTTCCGCGCTGGGGTTAAATATTTGGATGAAGAGGACGAGTTCCTTGTTCCTTTCTTAAATGAGGAGTACCGGGTACGCTTTCCTTCGGGCGAGGTTTACCAACAGAATAAAGAAGTTTCACTGGATAAGCAGATTTTGATTTTGCATTACTTGAATAATGCTGAGGGTATCCCCTTAAAACATCAGTGGATTTCCTTTAAGGAGCTTCCCTCGGGTCAAATTTACATTAACCCATTTCACAACAGAGTTATTCGGCCTTTGATAAAATATTTCGGTGAACAACCAGAAAGGTTAATCAAGGCTGGTCTTGTTCTAGGAGGAGAAAAAGGTGATAAAGGGGATGCAAGTATAACAATAAACATTTTCCCAATGGTTCCTATTACATATATTATTTGGTTGGGTGATGACGAGTTTCCACCCTCAGGTAATGTTCTTTTTGATGCCTCAGCATCCAATTATCTCCCTACCGAAGATTACGCAGTGGCGGGAGGAATGGTTGTTTACGAGTTAAGGAAATTGGCAGAACAATAGTAAAAAGGATTTGGCAAACTACTATTTCAATAAAAGAACACCTTGCACTTGTTCATTGAATATAATGAATTAAAGTTTATTAACGCGAGGTGATAATCTTGAAGGTTTATTATATCAAGTTACCCCGTTTCTTGAGAGATATACTAAAAAAGATAATTAAGTAGAAAAAAGCGGCCTTTTTACAAAGGCTGCTTTTTGTAAAAATGTCTATTAAGTAAATGCAAGGCCACATATTCCACCCGCTGCGGATACCAGTAGAGTGTAAATACCTCTAAAACTAAGAGCCACAATTGAAAGGGAGCCTGGGGAGAGCAGCAGCGATATAATAACAAAACATATATAGTAACATAAGCCAACTCCCGCCCCATAAACCAGTCCCTTTCCACCGGCTTTTTTTGAAGCTAGAAAACCACCCAGGAAGGCACCTACGAGGTAAAAAAATGTACCTGCTGGCTTGAGGTAAAGTTCCGAAAGAGTGGAAAAATATAAACATAAAGCTAAAAGTATGATGCTGACCGATGCAAAGAGAATGGCAGCTGCCAATCCGTAAAAAATGGGGTTATTGCTGATGCGAAAAATAGGACTTTTTTTGTTATCCATAAAACACCATCCTTCTTTGAAGTTTTATGTTATAGCATATTAAGTATAGAGTCCCAATATGACGAAAAAATGTATTATAAATAAAAGGAAAAATTCAAAATGAATTGAATAATATAAACGGGTGAGAGCTTTAATGAGCAAGGAAAATGTTTTAATTATTGATGACGATCCCTTGAGTACACAAGTGATCGCAGATACTTTAGAAAATGCAGGGTTTAGCGTCATTATCCTTAATGATCCCAGCGAGGCTTTAAATGTCGCCCGGGACCAACGTCCCGATATCATTGTTGTGGATCGCGTTATGCCCAATATTGATGGCTGTGATCTATGCCGGCAATTTCGTAAGAATCATTTCACCTCTCACCTTCCTATTTTGATGCTTACATCCCGGACAGGCACTGTAGATAAAATTGCTGGTCTAGAGGCGGGAGCCGATGATTATTTGTGTAAGCCCTTTGAACCACTGGAACTCATTGCTCGCATGCGTGCTCTGCTCCGACGTGTACAGCAGCAACGGTTTACAAATCCAATCAGCGGTCTAAATGGGAATCCTTCTGTAGAGAAGGAAATAAAAAATCGGATATCACGTAGAGATAAATTTGCTGTTCTCTATATGGATATTGACAACTTTAAGGCATATAATGATACCTATGGTTTTCTGCAGGGGGATGAGGTAATTAAATTTTTTGCCGAAATGCTTATTTCGGTAGTCCATGAAAATGGCACCCCCAATGATTTCTTAGGGCATATTGGAGGAGATGACTTTATTGTTATTACTGACCCTGAAAAGGCAGAAATAGTCTCTTCCAGGTTAATCACTTGTTTCGACGAAGGGATCAAAAATTTTTATAGTTCAGATGACTGGGAAAGGGGTTATGTATTTACTGTAGATCGTAAAGGAAGGGAGCGTATATTTCCCATTCTGAGCCTTTCCGTTGCAATTGTTTCTAATGAACACCGCAATATTGATAGTCACTGGCTTGTTAGTGAGATTGCAGCAGAATTGAAACAATACGCTAAAAGTTTTCCTGGCAGTATTTTTGTAAAAGACCGCCGGAGCCAATAATTTTTTAGAGGGGGGCAAGATGCAGGAAAAATTCAATAATTATTGTAAAAAACTACAAAGAGAGTCTTATAAAATTACTCCTCAACGTCAAATCATCTTACAAACGCTTTTGGATAATGCTGAAAAGCATCTCAGTGCAGAGGAACTCCACTCTATTGTAAAGCAACAGGATCCGGAGGTTGGATTGGCTACAATTTATCGTACTCTGGAGATATTTGTAGATTTGGATATTCTACATAAAATTGACTTTGGGGATGGATGCATCAGGTATGAGTTCTCAGACCAGGAGGCTCATAACCATCACCACTTAATCTGTATCAACTGCGGACGAGTGATCGAGGTTACTGATGATCTTTTGGAAACATTGGAAACTTGGATTGAAAAGAAAACTTGTTTTAAAATTACGGATCACCAGTTGAAACTTTTTGGGTATTGTAAAAAATGCCAGTAAAAATTGCCTGTTTTTAAACCTCGCTCCAGCAGGGTTTTTTTGTTGGACAGATTGCAACAATTATTTTTTGTTTGGCGAAGAAGCGTAAAAAAACATGGAAAATTTTAGCAGGAATAACCCCCTTTATACAGAATAGATTTTTTAAGCTTAACAGGGGGGCGAAGAAAATGATTAAGTACTTCCGGCAGTTTATCGGAGCTGTTCGAAAATGGTGGAGGGGAGGAAAACCAATAGAGCATTATCATGAACTCTATTTTGTACAAACTTTTGCTCCTGACTTCTGTCAGATTCAAACAGATGGTCTTGAAACAGCTACAGACTGGTGTTCGAGGGGGGAAGAGCTAATTCAGGCTTCTCAGTACAAAGAAGCCATTGTTTGTTTCGAACAGGCTCTGAAAACAACACCGCGTCATGCGGATGCCCTTTCAGGTAAGGGGTTATGTTTTTATAAACTCGGTTATATTAAAACCGCTTTAAACTGTTTTTTACAAGCTCTTGATTTTTTCCCAAAGGATGCTGGTCTTCTGGTTAACTGCGGAAATTGTTACTGCCATATCCAAGAATATGAGAAGGCGCTTCAAAGCTATAAAAAAGCTCTGCGTTATTGCAGCTCACCCATACTCTGGAATAATATAGGATACAGCTATGTTTGCTTGAAGCGTTATAAGGATGCCTGTTCTGCTTACCGCAAAGCTTTAAAGGCAAGTGGTCCAGAAGATATTGATGTCTTGGGCAATGCTGCTGCTGCTTTTTTAAAATCAGGAAATTACGAGGAAGCAGTGGATTATTTTGATAGGTGCCTACAATTAGCCCCAGAAGACCATCTTCTTCTAAACAATGCCGCAGTATATCTGGCACTGCGAAACTGCCATGATCAAGCTGTCAAATGCTGCGAAAAGGCCATTAATCTTAAACCTGATAGCTCTACATATTTATGCAATAAGGGAATGCTCTTGTTAGAAATGGGCATTAATGATCAGGCTGACCATTATTTGCAAGAGGCAATTAATAGGGATTGTTTAAATAACGCTGCCTGGAGAGGAAAGGCAGTACTTCACTTTATAAGAGGCGAAAAAGGGGATGCATTGTACTGTTTCAACAGATCCCTGGGGCTTAATTAACAATTAATATAAAAACATTAACAACAGCTTGCAGGATATCCTCCCTTTTTGACGAATTAAGTTTTTATTAGGGTCACATGCCCGTTCCAACTTTATATGGCTTGGTGTACCTGATAGGGAACAAGACTGTATATTACCAAGTAGATTAATGGGGGGATAACAAAAAAATGGACCGGGAAAAGATTTTACAGGGGGTACGTTTGATCATTGAGGGAATTGGCGAAAATCCCGAGCGGGAAGGATTACGGAAAACACCAGACAGGGTTGCTCGCATGTGTGAAGAGATTTTTTGTGGTGTGCATTGTGACCCTAAAAAGGAATTGAATGTCTGTTTTACTGAGAACCATAGTGAAATGATCCTAGTTAAAGACATTCCCATATATTCTGTATGTGAACACCACCTACTACCATTTTACGGAAAAGCACATGTTGCCTATATACCGCGCCAGGGTAAGCTGACAGGTCTTAGCAAACTAGCACGAGTAGTGGATATCCTAGCTAAAAGGCCTCAGTTACAGGAGCGGTTGACCTCACAGGTGGCTGATACTATTATGGATACTCTTAACCCTTTGGGGGTAATTGTTGTTATTGAAGCGGAGCATATGTGCATGACAATGAGGGGCATCAAAAAGGCGGGTGCACAGACAATAACTTCTGCGGTGCGCGGTGTTTTTAAAACCAGTGAAGCCACGAGAGCGGAAGCCTTTGCACTGATTAGAGAATAGCGGTGTGTTCCAAGAATTGGGCAAATCGTAAAAAGCGCCCCTTTGGGCGCTTTTTATATGGTTTGTTTGTTTGCCTCAGGCAGCTTTCAGTTGTAAACTATAAGTATGCAAGGGGAACAGTCCCCGGTGCATATTTTTCAAGGCGAATTCCTGCTTTTTTGACTTCTGTTTTTCAGTTAGGGTGAGGGAAATGAAGATACTTTTAACAAATGATGACAGCATACAAGCAAAGGGGCTTGCCGTCCTCTGGTCAGAACTTAAGGAAATTGCGGAGGTTGTGGTTGTGGCTCCAGACCGGGAGCGAAGTGCCACCGGACATGGTATTACAATGGACATACCACTGCGAGCGGAAAAAACCTCTCTTTTTGACGGTAAAGCCTGGGTTGTTAACGGTACTCCTGCAGATTGTGTAAAGCTAGCAATAAACTGTCTGCTTGAGGAAAAGCCTGATCTGATTATCGCAGGTATCAACAGGGGTTCAAACCTTGGAGCTGATATCTTTTACTCTGGGACCGTCTCCGGGGCACTGGAAGGAGTTATCCTCGGGTTTCCTGCTATCGCAGTATCCGTAACAGAATACCTGAACCCGGATTATCGGTATGCTGCATCGTTTATCAGCAAACTGGTTCCAAAAGTTCTTAAAACAAGTATTTGTAGTGATACAATGCTTAACATTAATGTCCCATCTCTTGCCCCGGAAGAAATTCGAGGGGTTGAAATCACCAGGTTAGGTACCCGCAAGTATATCAATCCCTTTGAAGCCCGGGTAGATCCCCGGGGGAAAGCCTACTACTGGTTAGGTGGGGAGGTAGTTGATATTATTGACGAAGCATCAGGTCGTGATACCGATGTGGCATCTATTCAGGAGCACAAGGTATCTGTTACCCCGATTCAAGTAGACTTGACCAATTACAGGGCAATGGATACCCTAAGGGATTTTTTTGATGATTTATCTTAGCAATTTATAAATATTATGTACAATATTCAGTTTGACAATTGCTTTTCTATGCACTTCTTGTATCAAAAGGGAGAAGAGATATATGTTTGTGATCCGTATTATTATATTAACCATTGTTTTTTTTCTTATTTTCAACTTCTCTCAAATTCGCAGCAGGAAGTTTCAATTCCAGGCCAGTTCTCTAATCCTCCCTTTTTCTTTAAGCTTCGCCCTGGTCCTGGTAGACAGTTTTATCAGGGTAGCATTTTTCTATGCCTTGGTTTTATTTATTATTATTGCCTCTCTATGTTATTTTCTACTGCGACTTATACAAAACAGAGGATATAAGTAGAGGAGGGATATTATCCATATACAGCTTGAGGAATTGCGCGACGGGTTTAATCGTATGTGTTACATCATCAATGAAGAGGAACTTAATACAATTCACCTAGCCCTCTGCTTGGAAAAACCGCTTCTTGTCAGTGGCCCTGCAGGTGTAGGAAAAACTGAACTGGCTAAAGTGTTGAGCGCTATTTTGGGGGCAAGATTGATCCGGCTGCAGTGTCATGAAGGGTTAGATGAAAGCAAATCTCTTTATGACTGGAATATCCAGCGCCAATTGATTAATATTCACCTTTCAAGTCGTACAAAGGATTCGGAAAAAATAGAGGAGGATATTTTCTCTTTAGATTACATATTGCAACGCCCTCTGCTCCAAGCGATAACTCAAAAGGAACAGGTTCTTCTATTAATTGATGAAATCGACCGTTCTGATCGCGACTTTGAGGCTTTTCTCCTGGAGCTGCTTTCCGATTACCAGGTATCCATACCTGAGATCGGGACTATTAAGGCCGTGTGTAAACCTGTTGTTGTCATTACCAACAGCGGGGAACGTGATCTTTCGGAAGCTCTTCGCAGGCGCTGCGTATTTTTGTATCTTGATAATCCTACAATCGAGGAGGAGGCGTGTATTCTCCGAGCACGGGTTCCGGATGTTTTAGAGACTCTCAATGAAAATATTGCCATTGCTGTGGCCATGGCTCGGGATAAGGGGTCGCAGTTAGGGTTTGGTAATGTTCAGCTCCTGGACTGGGCAAGGGTGTTGTTAATGTTGGATGCTGATCGTTTTAAAAAGGATTATGTAGTTCAATGCATGGAACAATTGGCCTGGAATAGGGAAAACATTATAGCTATCATGGAGGAATCATCCGGGCATATGACCAATTCTTCTGAGGACAGAGCAGGAAAAGCCGCCGGAAACGGAGAAATTAAAGATTAAATCGTAATTATTGCTATTGCTTAGGAGATTACTGATTAGGAGGGGAGGTTTATCAGTTGGAGCTGTTAGAGGGGGAACTTGAGCAAATTGAAAAAGAAACTGAGGCTATCCTGCAGCATCACGGCACCGAGCGGCAGGAACTGATCCCTGTTATTCAAGAGGTCCAGGATAGGCTAGGTTATCTTCCACTGCCGGCTATGGAGCAAATAGCTGCAGCATTAAAAATACCGGAGGTGGATGTCTATAGTGTAGCCACCTTTTACAACCAGTTTCGCTTGAACCCGCCTGGAAAGCACCAGGTTAAAGTATGCATGGGTACTGCCTGTCATATGCTGGGCGGACATATTATTTTAGATTCCTTTGAACGCAGGCTGGAGATCAAAGAGGGTGAAACAACGCCTGACCGGGAGTTCAGCCTGGAGCGTGTGGCTTGTGTCGGATGCTGTGCCTTAGCTCCTGTTGTTGTTGTTGACGAAAAGGTAGAAGCAAAGGTTTCTCCGATTCGGGTTGATGGTATTTTGCTCACCTTTGAGATAGAAAAGAAAGAACAAGAGAAAGAAAAAGAGAAGGAAAACCAGAAGGAAGGGGGACAAGAGGAATGAGTATCTCGCAAAATTATGCCGCCATCAAAAATGCTGCTGTAGAAAAGATCGAAAAATTAAAAAAGAAGCCGCTTGTCCTCGTGGGAACGGCAACATGTGGGAGAGCAGCGGGGGCTTTAGAGGTTTTGAATGTTTTCCGGGAGGAAGCCAGCAAGCACCAATTAGATGTAGTGGTTGAAGAGGTCGGCTGTATGGGCCACTGCTATGCTGAACCGCTGGTGGTTATCGCCAAGCAGGGTTTCCCAACACTCTGTTATGGTCCAGTAGATGAAGGGATGGCACAAAGGCTGGTTGTCGACTTTCTCGTCAATGATGACCCCTGTTATGAATTCGCTATGGCTGCCCTGGAACCCAATGATGAGTTCCCCACCTTCCAAGACTTCCCCAGGGGTGTCATCGAGAAGAAGATCATCCTGGCAGATTGTGGTTTAATCGATCCCGATGATATTGATCACTATATAGCTAAAGATGGATATGCTGCCCTGTCCAAGGTATTAGAGATGGAACCCCTTGCTGTAATCGAAGAGATTAAAGACGCCAAACTGCGCGGCAGGGGCGGGGCGGGATTTCCCACCGGCATTAAGTGGGAAAGGTGTTACCAAGCTGAGGGTTCGCCGAAGTATGTAATCTGTAATGCTGATGAGGGGGATCCCGGAGCTTTTATGGACCGGGCGATCTTAGAGTCAAATCCCCATCAGTTGGTCGAGGGTTTGATTATAGCAGCTTATGCTGTTCAGGCATCACTGGGCTATATCTATGTGCGTGCTGAATATCCCCTTGCGGTTGCCCGTTTAAGGGCTGCCCTGGAACAGGCTCGTGAAAAGGGCCTGCTTGGGAAAAATATGCTTGGAAGTGATTTTAGCTTTGATATCATGATCTTTCAGGGATCCGGGGCATTTGTTTGTGGTGAAGAGACAGCTCTGATTATCTCTATTGAAGGCAGCTCCGGAGTGCCCAACCACCGGCCGCCTTACCCGGCTACCTCAGGCCTACATGGTAAGCCAACAGTGATCAACAATGTGAAAACACTTTCTTATGTGCCGCATATCATGCGCCAGGGTGCTGAGTGGTTTAAGAGTATCGGTACAGAAAACAGCCCTGGTACCGCGGTTTTTGCCCTGGCAGGAAAGGTTGTTGGTACTGGTCTAGTTGAAGTACCCATGGGGACTACCATCAGAGAACTGGTTTATGACGTAGGGAGCGGAACAAAGGAAGAGAAGGTTTTTAAGGCTGTGCAGATCGGTGGTCCTTCAGGTGGTTGTTTGCCCGAGTCATCCCTGGATCTACCCATTGATTTTGATTCCCTTCAAGAAGCGGGAGCGATGATGGGTTCAGGAGGGCTTGTGGTATTAGATGAAGACGACTGTATGGTAGAAATTGCCCGATTTTTCCTTGATTTTACTCAAAAAGAGTCATGTGGGAAGTGTACTTTCTGTCGGCTGGGAACTAAGCAGATGCTGGAGATCCTTACTGATATCACACAAGGAAAGGGGAAACCCGAGGATATCGATCTGCTCCTGGAGTTGGCAGAGGATATTAAGATGGGTTCTTTATGCGGTCTCGGCAAAACAGCACCTAATCCGGTCCTCACTACCATACGCTATTTCCGTGATGAATACGAAGCTCACATAAATGAGGGGCGCTGCCCGGGCTTGATGTGCAAGGAATTAATCTCTTATGTGATTATTCCGGAAAAGTGCAGCAAACTTTGTGATGTTTGTATCGGCAGCTGCCCGACCGAAGCCATTTACACAAGATCTGATATGCTCAAAGCAATTCACCAGGATAAGTGTTATAAATGCAACAGCTGTCTGGTAGCTTGCCCACCACAATACAAGGCTTTCAAGCGGAGGAGATACCCTGAT
>DUMY01000084.1 GCA_012839645.1 Syntrophomonadaceae bacterium | reverse complement strand
CTTGTGGGCCAGGTCCACCGTGTAGAGATCGCTGATTGCCCGCCCGGGATCTACCATGTGACGAACGACGGCATCTGCTCGTGGTACGAGTTCGCCCGGGCCTTCGCCCCGAACGTCGTCCCCTGCACGAGCGACGAGTTCCCGCGGAAGGCGAAGCGCCCCGCGTATTCGGTGCTCGTGAACACGAAGACCAGCCCGATGCGCCCCTGGAAGGAGGCGCTCGAAGACTACCTGCGCCCTACAGTGAGAATACCCATGAAAGGCATCATCCTTGCGGGCGGGACCGGGTCCCGCCTCTACCCCTTAACAAAGGTGACCAACAAGCACCTGCTCCCGGTCTACGACAAGCCGATGATCTACTACCCCCTCCAGACGCTCGTTTCTGCGGGCATCAAGGATATCATGATCGTCTCCGGACGGGGGCACGTGGGCCACTTCCTCGAGCTGCTGGGCTCCGGCAAAGATCTGGGGATCCGGCTCACCTACGAGATCCAGGAAGGCGCCGGCGGGATCGCCCAGGCGCTGGGGCTTGCTGAGGAGTGGGCCGGGACGGACAACGTCGCGGTGGTCCTCGGCGACAACATCTTCCAGGACGACATCCGGAAGGATGTTGAGGCGTTCGAGTCCGGGGCGAAGATCTTCTTGAAAGAGGTCCCCGATGCCCACCGGTTCGGGGTCGCCGAGGTTAAGGGGAATAAGGTGCTCGGGATCGAGGAGAAGCCGAAGAAGCCGAAGTCGAACCTCGCGGTGACCGGGCTCTACCTCTACGACGCCGGGGTCTTTGAGGTCATCAAGACGCTCAAGCCGTCCGGGCGGGGCGAACTTGAGATCACGGACGTGAACAACGCCTACATCCGGCAGGGCGCGATGGAATTTGCAGTCCTCAAGGGGTTCTGGAGCGATGCGGGGACGTTTGAGAGCTTGTTGAGGGCGAGTGTGATGGTGCGGGATTTTTATGCAACTCCAGAGTGCTCCGTCAGTCCGAGTACTGTAGATGTACGAAGCGGGACAGGTGATGTCAAATCGGGCATCAGGGAATAGTGTTTGAGATGGGTCAACTCAGTTCTAGTACTTAGAAATATTATCATATAGAGCAGCGGCGTTGGTGCCGGAGTGGTTGGCTGGAGCCACGTCAACGTGCGCCCTAGGCTGAGGGATGAAGAATTTTTTTCAGAGGAAATCTTGGCGAATCTAACTCCATAACAAGATTTGTTCCATCTTCTTTTCACAGAACATGAACGCCAGCAAAGCCATTATATGAAAAACAAACCAGGCCACTGGTGCAGAGTTTTATGTGCATTATCCCTAGGTGGATCCGGCGACGTCGCCGCATGCTCCGCAAGGGTTGCCGCGAATCTGAAAGAGGTGCTTTCTGATACAGATGCGATGGAGATCTTTGCTGAATACGAAGGGTGTCAGGGGCTTGTGTATGAATATGTGAAGGGGCTGTGCGAGTGCGAGAGACCGGCAGATGGGCAGAGCGGGGGGAACCAGATGAGCGCGTTGGGATTGAGTGCAGTAAACAGGGAGAGCAGGAGAGGAAATGAGAACAGGCAAGAGCCCCAATAGCCAAATATATAATTAACCTCTCAAGTTTGGGCAAATGTCTTGGAAAAAATGATAAGAGTTATCAACAAAAGATAGGAGAATGGTATGCTGTCGAGTACCTCGCTCAAAACAAAAAGAATAATTTTCCATCTACTGCCAATATTAAGGCTTTTTGGATCATTGTTTTTCGATAGACGATATTTAAGAGGCAAATACTTTGACCAAGACCTATCTGGATGGATATGGGTATTGAGGGGTATCCTCTGGCAGAGGCTATTAGGGTTTAATAGACGTGTCCCGTGGCCCGTGTCGCCCTTTGTTGTCATATCTCATCCCGAGAATGTTGAATTTGAGGTTGACGACATCAATAACTTTCAGACATATGGAACATATTTTCAAGGCAATGGAAGAATTGTGATCGGTAAAGGATCGTATATTGCCCCAAACGTGGGTCTGATCACATCAAATCATGATTCTAAAGACCTAGACAAGCAATTAGCTCCGCAGGATATTATTATAGGGCACGAATGCTGGATAGGAATGAATGCTGTCCTTCTTCCTGGCGTGACCTTGGGGAATCATACTATCGTTGGTGCAGGATCAATTGTTACAAAGTCGTTCCCAGATGGGAATGTCGTCATTGCAGGGAATCCAGCGAAAATCATCCGGAAACTAGGAGAAGTTCAGGTGATAGCTGGTTCAAATTAAACCAGATACAACCTTTTTTAGATCGCTATTTGTGTTTATGACATACAAATAATAACTGAATCCCAAAATGCAAGTTGAGATAAAGAGCAGTAAGGGATCAGCATCAATCCACTTTAATCCAATAAGAATGATCCCAGACGGGCAGAATAACCTTAGTGCTGAGAAAGCATGACCCAAAGTAACTGCCAACTTAACTCCAGAGAGTACCATCAATTTTACATTGAGGTATCCATAAACGAAGAATCCGGACATGGCAAATAGTAGAAGGGCAACTACTGGGCTTCCGCTTATACCTCCAAGAACTAAAGAAATGATTCGTGTTATAAAGTTCAACAACGTTACTCGTATTCCAAACTCTTGCTTTTCCAACACAATCCATATCGTGCTGAGAGGCGAGGAAATAAACCATACAAACGCCCAAATACTCAATATTTGGGCATATAATCCTGCTTCAACCCAAACATCTCCGAAAATAACAGCAAAAAGTTCGGGTCCGACAATCGTCACGGTAAGGACGGGAAAGATCCCAATCACAACCAACACGCGAAACACGTTCTCAACAAGAAGGGGAAGAGTGCCATCGGAACGGGCCTCTGAGGCCCGTTGAAAGAAAACCTGGGCAATAGAGCTCCCTATGAGACTCATTGGCAACTGCAGCATCCGAAAACCCAGTGCATAAAAACCCACGACAGCCGGCGAGAAGAAAGCTGCAAGTAGAAACGCCGGTAACTGCCACGAAACAGTATTCAATAAGGCTGAACTACTGTCGATCAAGGGGAATTTTTTGTACCGTTTCAGTCCACTAATCATACCCTGTCGCGAAATGCTCCTACACAAGAGCACACGATCATCCCGCCAGATCTGGCCGCCAAGAGCCCCAGTGGAGATGGATACCCCTACCAAGTTAGCACCGATGAGACTCCCCCCCGTGGCATATCCAGCAAACCCTGCTCCCAACTGCGTACCGATCGTGGCAAACGTGCTGGTGACCCGAGCTACAGAGAGCCGCCCAAAATGCCGGGTGCGTGAGTTCCAGTAATTCAGCGCAAGAAAGACACCATTTATAAAGACAAACGGCGGAATCAGGGTAAGGTAGGGGGCAAGGCCGGGCGCCCCGAGCAGGGAGACGAGGGCGTCGCCCCCGATGTACAGGGCTGGTATGGTCAGCCCGCTGACCACTGCCACACAGAGGAGGCAGAGGCCCAGCAGGTTTGCGGCCTCCTCGTCGGTCTTCGGGAGCATGATCGCGAGCTCATAGCGCATGCAAGCGATGACCCCGAGGATGCTGGAGATCGAGGTGAAGATTGTGAGGAACCCAAAGGCCTCCGGCCCGTAGAGACGTGTGAGGAGAGGAGACGCCAGCACGACGATGAGTTGGGCGAAAGTGGTGCCGGTGACGAGCTTGAAGACGTCTGTGGCGAATGCGGAGGGGTTGGGTGAAGACATGAGTTATTTTACAGGTTGGAGGGAAGAGACTAATTAGGTATCGGAATTTACCCAAAGTTTGGAAGGCCAATTCGGTTCGAACTAGAACTCTATAGGAAGCGCAGTTCATTGGCGCCATAAACGGGTCTCAAGCTGGACTGAGGTGTTCAAAAAGATCATTCTACAATATGAGCAGCGGTATGAGTACTCATACAAAGACTAATCCATCCAACCTGCCTCGTCATGGTCAGGAGAATAATGAGATAACCCCTATATGAAGATGGTTTGAAGGTGGAAGGATAAGCCAGATTACCGATCTTCATCAGTTGACTCTGTGGTCAACACAATCTTGTAGGCTTTTTAACCGGTCTCAATATACATCGAATACATTCCCCCGTTCATAAACACTTTATTTGCAGATTCATCATTTGATAGACGGTAAAAATCTGCTATGGAATATTCATGCTTTGCCAGAGCGGGTACAATGAAAATAAATCGTTCAATATCCCTATTTGCTATATTAAGATAAGTCGATTTGGGGTAATGTTCAATTAATTCTACCGATTTCTCATAGTTAAAGTGATAGGGGGGGTGGCTAAAATTACTATAACTAGAAATTTGTGGGTTTAACTTTCTCTCCTTTGGAGAATAAATTAAATCATAATATCTACCTGGCGTTAAAGTGATGCCAGAATAAAGTGAGGAGGCATCAGAATGTGTAAATATGTGTTCCATCCCAGATACTTCTGATTCGGTTGTATGAAGACTTGTTACGACATTATAACCAGAAGGGTACAGTGCCAAGGTCCCCAAGATAAATATTGTGCAGTATATGAATATCACAGTCCCGAGTGTTAAATATCTTTTCAAACCTGCTTCTATTGTTTTTTTGTAAAAAAATTTATTTAAAAAATATCCCAAAAACACTATGGAAAGCAAGACCATATAATGTATGTTTCTTAATGGCCCATAAGACATTTTTACAAGTGACAATACTGCCGCTATAAAAACCAACAGAAATAGAGCCACATACGTTACCATATGAGTTCTAGAGTCTCCATTATAAATATCTCTCAAAATATATGGTAAAGAGAGAATTGCAGTTCCAATGATGATTATTTGAACAATATAGCGTTTTAAAATAATATCTATTGCGCCCAAACCAGATGCATTAGCATTCGATATTTGGGTTACAATATCGTTTATTGCTGTTTCACTCGTTTCAGACACCAGCGTAGAATATATACTGGATATCGTAGATCCCCAAATATAATGTGAATATAGCCAAAACACCAATGATATTATAGTAATTAACAAGACGTATTGAACCATTTTAGGAGCTCTGTTTATGACAACACCCTTCAATTTTAAGCGTGAAAAATACTCATAGATGAATATACTTAGTATAAACAGTATTATAAATACCGCAGATAATGGATGTAAAAATACACTAAAAAACGACGCAATGCTTGCGAGAAATGCATAAATCTTGTCAAAATCCAAGTACGTTTTGACAATCAAAAATAACACTATTGGAACATAAAAATTAGCAAAGGCATTAGGAGTGAAATTAATGTACCAATCTGAAATAAAGGCAAAAACAACAATGTATGAATATGAGAACTCAATTTTTTTCTGAGATAATTCTCGTAAAAAAAGCAAAACATATAGTGGGAACAAGTATTCGAACACTAGTGGCAGTAATCTGTGAACATCCAAAAGAGTCGTATTTAGTATCAAACATATCTCCGCTGATATAAGATGAGCCATCGGATACAGATTTCTATCAGATAGATGACCATCCACTAACAAATCCTTAATCTCTCCAAAATGGAAGGCAGGATCTCCAAACCCCCCCCAGAAATAATAGCCTCTAATAACAGTGATCGAAAGAACCAATATGTACATTATATACAATGCAGCGAACCCTAAAACAAGGAATTTTGAGTTAGATCCCTTCTGTGCTGAAATAATAACAATAGAAATACCCAAAAATGTTAGTATTGCAACTAATATCCAGAATGCAGTTGGTGTGTAATGATAAATCGAAAACTCATATCTATCCGACTGTGAGTGAAGAAGGGTTAACAGTGAACTGCTATATATTGTTAAGATCAATATCAGTGGAATTTTCCAGTTTAAATGATATTGCCCTCTTAACATCAGCAATATATTACACTGTCTGCCTAATTAAACTACTTTCCATAGAAGCGCAAAAGATATTTTACATAAGAAATGGAGAAAGTATCCGATTTCTTCGCGCGTGAAAAGCGCATCGGAATGACTACAAGAACCGAACTCTTAAGAACCGATATAGGGAGACAGAGCTCAGACGAATTACAGAAAATCTGAAACGTTATGGGATATGAGCAGTTCAGATTTCATTGGAGTGGGTTTAAGAGGGATGACCTGCGTATCGGCGACACCGGTCGTGGTTCCCTAAGTTCTGTTTCGTCACTGACGCAAAGAACAATTTTTATGGGTCTTTCCCTCCAAGAACTGTCATTCCACAGATGGATTTCTACAGGTTGTTTTCTTGGATAAATCATCAAATATTTTTGCAAACTTTTTTGCCATCTCTGCTTGGCTGTATTTGCCTATTTCAGTTTCCAATCCTCTATATGGAATCACTTTGCTATTCTTGTATTCGTTGTAATACTTTTCTAGAACGCAACTCATTTCAGATACACTGGATACACAAATTCCTGCCTTTGTATCAGATAGTAGTTCAGCAACAACACTTTCTTTTGATCCGATGCATAATATTGGCCTTCTAGCTGCTAAATAGTCAAATAATTTCCCTGTGTAGACCCCGTTATCCTTTATATCATCCCACGTCAATAATAATAATAATTGAGCTGTTTGCTGTCTTTTAATTGCTTCTTTTCTCGGGATGTAACCATGTAACGTTACAATTTCATTCAGATCATATCTTCCGACCATTGCGGTCAACCATTTATTGTCGTTCCCATAAAAGTCAATTTTTATTGATCTTTTAGGAAGGATTCCGTCATTAATTAACGATGAGACCGATTGAAACAACATTTCAGGGTCTCGCTTTCCTTTGTATAAATTACCAGTATATAGTATTGAAAATTTTTCTTCGACTTTGGGCGCCATTTCGGCTAATAGTACATTGTCAACGTCGAAACCATTGGTGATTGAGTATACCTTTCCGGATTTATGTATACTCTCAAGTTCTTTTTTTAGGGGAACTGAGACTGTAGTAATAGTTGATGCCTTGGAGATCGTCTTTTTTTCAAGTCTGAGTTGCAACAATTTAATTAATTTATTATGATAGATATAATGGTTGTCTGACCATAAATCTCTAAAATCAGCGACCCACGGTATGTTGTACTTTTCATGTAACTTTTTTGCAACGAGATGACATGTTTCTGGTTTTGAAGTACTTAAAATTACATTAATTTGATTTTCTTCAATGATTTTCGATCCAAGCTCCACTGCTGGAGCGTACCAATTATACTGGGGATCTGGATAATTAACAAGATCATAAAAACCTCTTAGAAATTTATATATTTTTGAATCATGATTACTGCATAGAGATGACCTTGAGACAAAATCAGTTACTTTACTAGATACATTACTGGCCTTAAAGGACATATTACTTATTTTTTCCGTTGTATAAGATGTTATATTCTTACCGTTAACTTGGCCATCACTTTCTGTAATTATTATTGGCTCCCAGCCATATTTAACAATATTTTTAGCAATCCCAAATGGCCGTACACCACCGATAGCTCCATCAGGGGGGTAGTAGTATGTAATTATCAATACTTTTTTCATAATGTGATACTTGATTGGGTGTATATTTCTTTCTTACGCTGTGTTATGTTGCATAAATCTGATCCTTCTATCCAAACGTAGAAGATGCCGGACGTCCCTCCCGCCCCATCATGGTAGCGTAACAAAAATTCTGTAAAAGTAGATTGGCCCTGAATCCAATCTAGATTTGCAGAAAGGAGAAACAGGGCCATGGATCCCTTAGCGTTTATCGAAGATTATCTTTCCGATCAGCAAACGGGCATGAAGACTCTCATCACTTGGTTCCTCAACTAGGCGATGCTCCAGGAGGCTCTCCAGCAGGCCGGAGCCGATGCATACGAGCGAACCGACGCACGGAAGGCGCATCGCAACGGGTACAAGGACCGAACCCTCAAGACCCCGTATGGCGAGACAATCCTCCGGAAACCCCAGTTCCGGGAGCTCCCGTTCGAGAGGCAGGTCTTTGGGCGGTATGCCCGGGTGGAAAAGGCTCTGGTGAATGCGATCGCCGAGTTCTATCTTCAGGCGTCTCGACGAGAAAGATTTAGGAGATCGTTGCCCACCTGGGGATCGACCACCTCTCCCCGGCGTCGGTTTCCCGGATGGCCAAGGACCTCGACGATCAGGTACAGGCATTCCTTCTGCGGCCGATCGAGCAGGCAACCCCGTACCTCTTCGTGGATGGCTCCTATTACAAAATTCGGGACGGAGCACGATACGTCACCAAGGCTGTCCTGGTAGTTGCCGGAGTGCGAGAAGATGGCTACCGGGAGATCCTGGGCACAAGAATCACGGATTGCGAGAATGAGGAGTTCTGGTCGGGACTCTTTGAGGACCTCAAAGAACGGGGACTTGCCGGGGTTCAATTGGTTGCCTCGGATGGTCATACCGGCATTCCAGAAGGCGGCCTCAACCGCCTTCCTCGGCGCATCCTGACAGATACGGAAAACACAATATGTTTTCCAGAAGGCAGATCTTCGATCTGCCGTATATACCAAGTTCACTGTACCCGGTGGTACTGAGAAATATTCCCCGGAAACATAAGAATGGAGTTGCAGAGGGCCTGAAGGATGCGTATGGTGTTGACAGTTACCGGGATCAAGGTCACGAACCGGGGCGAATGGATGTAGGAGAAGTGGCGGGTATTGATTACTCAGAAATTAATAGTGTTACTGCGGAAGGTGGCCTATAAAAAACGCAACAATTTTTGATTTATTGACCATAACCACCTCGGTGTCACCTATATCTCGAATAAATATCTATAACACTCTCCCCAATTTCAGCAAAGCCAAATTTCTTCATCGCAAGAGATCTGCAATTATCTCTTATCAACTCAGGATCGCTTTTTATCCGAAAAATCATCTCTTCTAAAGCAGATTGAAATTCACTAGGGGTGTTACTTTTTACAATTATTCCGCAATCCATACCCACAAGGATCTCATTGACATCGCCAACATCCGTTGTAACAACTGGGACACCACAGGCTAGAGCTTCTCTGACAACTGTCGGACTACTTTCAGAGTGCGAAGTGAGTCCAAAAATGTCTGCACAATTGTATATTGCTGGAGTTTTATCCGGGCTAACCTCACCAACAAAACTTACCTTGTCATCCACATTTAAGGTCCTAACCAAACTCTCCAAATTACTCCTTTCATCACCTCGTCCCGCGATCAACAGCCTTATATTCTGTACTTTTTCATTAAGTAGAGCAAAGGAATGTATTAACAGATCAAGATTTTTAATTTTCTCAATACGCCCCACAAATAAGATTATAATATCATTGCAATTAAATCCAAGTTCTTTTCGGATTTTAAGTTGGTCTAAAGGCTTGAATTTATCTAAGTCGACACCAGATCCTGAAATTATACTAATTTTATCATTCAAAAAAGGATACCTCTCGATATACGCTCGCGCAACCTTTTCATTTATAGCAATCACCATATTCACTCTTTTGAGGCAATACCCTTCGATAATTTTGTGTATTCTATCAATGCACTTATAGTATTGCGGATATTCAACCTTAACAAATTCGAGTGGTTTCATATGTAAAGTACATACTTTTGGATTCTCTGGCCTGAACAATATAAAAGGCAACATAAAGTACGTGCGATGTGAATGAATAATTACATCAACTGATAACTTTTGGGAGGGGGCTACCAAAAATAATTTAAGTAGATACTTCCACCAAGCACCAACGTCTCCTCTATTGAGCAGTGTCCTTTTGGTTACCGGGATGAATGAGAATTCGAGCTTTCGATACTCTTCATTACTACTATTTGATTTGTTAACACCAAATAACTTTACATCGACACCTTGTCTCACCAAAAAGTTAACCAGATTTTCAACATATGTTCTCCCTCCCCCCATTTCTGGAGTAAGCGGATCATAATTATAAATCATTGCAATTTTCATCTACTGTACCTCTCATGGCCGTTGTCAGTATCGGTTAACGAATTAATTGCATCAAGAAAGCCTCTTGCAGAATTTTCTATGGAGAATTGCGACCTTATTGTTTCTATGCACATTGCTCTATTCCTTTCGCTTATTTGTAACATATGATTTAAGGCAACTGCTAGTTCTTCAACACTTTTTCTTTTGATAATACATCCTGTTTCTCCGTCTATGATCATATCACGTGCATTGCCTACCACATCGGTAGTTATCACAGGAAGTCCACAAGCCATAGCCTCTGATAGCACCAATGGATGGAGTTCCCATAAGGAAGGAAGAACGAAAACATCAGATATAGAATAATACTTCATTTTCTCATCTTCTGTAACAAATCCTGGGAAATAGACTCCATGAATTTGTTTCGTTTTGCAGAATTTAAGAAATTCGGCTTTTTGTGTGCCATCTCCGACTATAACTAATGCAATATCGTCATGTTCTTTTTGGAGGCGATTGAAAGCTTCCAAAAGGTACAAAAGACCCTTGCGTTCGATGAGACGGCCCATATATAGAACAATTTTTCCCTCAGAAAGCGATAATTCCGCTTTAATCGTTGCTTTCTCTTCGCGATTTTTTCTGGAGATGGTAGTATATTTCTCATTATTGATTGTATTGGGTGAAATGAAGATTCTACTCGAAGGAATGCCCATTTTTAAATGAAATTCTTGTGCCATAGTACTCGGCACAATCAATGCATCGGCAAAATGGAAAATAAACCGAATAAACGGCAAATAAAATTTATATCGTGTCGAAAGGAAATGACCTGTAAGTTCCGACCAAATAATTACTTTTATCCCAAGAATTTTAGATTGAAGTATTGCTAATAGTGAAGATACATCAGAAAAACCATTGACGATCACCACATCATAGCGGTTGTTTCTAATTTCCTTGGTTATAGAAGGATTAATCGAGATGGGGATGTTTAGGAATGGCAAATGGATTGTTATACCTGGCAAAATTTTAGATGCATACTTTACGTTGTCCTGTTTTGTATCCCAAAGCCTATCACTGTATTTTTCAGTATAGTAATATACTGTGCAACGCTCACTCCCCAGTTGAGATGCAATTTCTTCGAAAAGATCTAGTCTATAGGGAGTCACAATGTTATGTAGTATCGCAACTTTGACCATATGAACACCCTCAAATCTTCAATAACATATCGGGATCGTACAGGATTACCGGATTATTGGCCTCGCTTCTATCTATCTGCTGTTCAATTTTGTGAACATCATCTAATACGTATATGTCAAGAGGGAATCTTTTAATTAAAGCTCGGCTCCTTTCGGTCGCTACAAAAGCACATGCTTTCACTCCATTTAGGAATCCACTTTTTCTGATTATTCTTACATCTAAATCAGATGAATCTTCCAATTGTTGCTTGGAAAGGCTCCCATATGCTGCTGCGGCCAGGATGTAATTTTTCTGTTCGATTCTTCTTGCAAGAACGTTGATATATTTTCTAAAACACTCGGGCGGATTCGAGACCATTTTAAGATTTTTCAGCACTACGAAAATCTGCCCATTAAGAATCCAGTTCATAGTGTGACAGATAATTAGTGAAAGTATAGTTGCGTAGATAACCGGCAATACTCCAAGTAACAGAATTAAAGGAAAAGTAAATAAGATTAATTCGGTGACCACTTTGAATGCTTTCTCAGTTTTATCCATGTATAGCACTCCCTGAAAAATCCAAGAAGATGCCATTAATATAACGAATCGAACGGCAAATGGATGGTCAGGGTCTTTAGCAATGCTAGTATATAATTCCGCTAAATGCATTCATACCGCCCCATGCTCATAACACTTTTTGAATAATGTTTTGAATCCTTTCTACAGGAAGACTTGAATCTAGTGTTGGAATACTATACTTTCTTGAAATGATGCCATAAATAACAACCTTTTTGTGTAGTACCTTGTCAAATTGAACGTCATCTCTTCGAGATCTTAGAGTCGCAATATCTCCATATAACATGAATATTTGGCAGTTGTGTGGTATCAACAATAAATACCACTTTATCACCCTAGAGTCATTCAGCCCCGTCGATATCGCTAAATCAACAAGGGTATCATAAATGAAACGATCACATACGATTGTTTTGCCAAAAAGTTTGATGGGAATCGTAACTTTCAAAGTCATGAAAAACAGTGTATCAATGAAAAGGACACACGGATAAACCGTCGAAATGAGCCTGGATCTATGGAACTCGTGATAGCCAATCTTTTTCCCGCTTTCGAGCGTTTCAACTCTGCTGAGGCCCATCAGACGGGCAACAGCTAGGACAGGCAGTGAGAAGAAATGGTGGAAACGGAGCCACTTATATTCACAATCGATACTCTGTTGCCGCAGGTAATCAACAAGGAGGTTCGCCTGTGTTGTTTTTCCCGTGCCATCAGGACCGATAATGCAGATAAGTTTACCTTTCATTTTGACCCTACAAGATTCTCAACCATAACGTGAAATTCTCTGGTCACTCTATCCCAGGTGCGGTAACCCACAATGGGTCTTTCCTTCAATTCGCTCAAATTTCCTCGATTATTAGAGTTGTTGAGGATGGAATGAATTTTCTCTGCCAAAGCATCTACATTGTTCCTATCGACTGAATATCCACCCACCCCCAGCATTTCAGGAATACCTGCAATATTTGTGGACACCACTGGCTTCCCGAGAGTTTTAGCCTCCAAAATACTAATGGGAACGTCAGAGAGGACCAATTTAAATGGAAGGCAAACGACATCAGCTGCCGACAGAAACTCCTTGACCTCACTCCGTGATAACGTTCGGGTGACAAACTCGACTGAATCTATCACTCCCTTTTGAGTGGCAAGTCTTTTGAGGAGATTTACATCCTTATTTAGTTCTGGATAATCCATCCGCGACAAGAAAACGAGTTTTGCTGGGATTGTTTCTCTGACCTGTGCAAATGCCTTCATCAGTACATCTGTACCACGAACCGTGAGAGGCGAGGTAAAATAGAGTATTAAGGGGAGATCTTCAGGATTAATTGTGGCCCTTACCTTTTTAACACACTCTGGGCCTGGCAGTTCAAGATCAAAAGAGTCTATGCCGGGCGGGATAGTGACAACGTCCGTAGTGATTCCTGTCTTAACAAGCCTGTCCCTATTTTTTTCGCTGAGAACGACAATCGTCCCATAATTGCTGCCCGCCCTTCGGACAAGAGCATCCGGAACCAGCGCTCCAATAAGATGGATCCAGAGGTAGTTACCATGACGGATAAATTCGTCAAGCCCGACGCCCATCACTTCCCTAGTGGTGTAAAGGGGGCTCGTCAGGATGCCGACTACAGGTCTGAAGATACGCCGACGTATTCTCAGAAAACTAGTGGCACCCATGAGTTTTACGACCAGATCTGGTCCTTCTTCATCAAGAACCCGTATGACGTCATCACTTTCCCCAAAGATTGACTCCAAACTCTGGACACCACGAACCTTGATATTTTCAATTGTGGTATCCTTGCCAGTAGTAATAACGCAAGTATCGATACCGCGTTCGGTGAGACCTTTGGCAATTTGATACACATAACACCAAGGCTGCTTACGAAGATTACCTTCTCTAAAGTTGAAACAGAGGATACAAATTTTCATTGAAATCCCAACGATTTCTGATAACAGGCCTCAATTTTTCCAGCAATGCGGTCCCAAGTATTGCGTTCCTCTATCGTCTTCCGTGCATTTCTGCCAAGCTTATTGCGCAGGGCTTCGTCATCAAGAAGTCTTGAGATCGCTTTTACCATCATTTCAGGGGATTTCGCTGGAATCAAGACTCCATTCTCACCATCAGAGACCACATCTGGGCAGCCGCTCACGTTCGTAGCAACCACGGGTAACCCACAGGACATCGCCTCCAAAAGTACTGTTGGCAGACCCTCGTAGTGGGACGGGAGAACAAATATCGTCGCGTTTTGGTACAAACGAACCAGTTCTTCCCGGTTCTGATGTCCCACGAGGATTATTTTATCCTGGAGTCCTTCTTTTTCAATTACATTGCGTATCTTTTGCTCTAACTCACCTTTACCCACCAAAATGAACTTAATACCATAACGCCGACAAACTACCTTGGCGCATTCTAGCAGATCGAAAAGGCCTTTTCGATAACTTAACCGGCCAATAAAAAGTATATATTTATCACGGAATTGCATCGACCCTGGCTCAAGTAACTGCTCATCAACCCCGTTACCTACGACAAGGGCATCACTGTAAGCATAATATCTGTCCAACTCTAGGGCAACTGAATTCGCAACTGTCATTACAGATTCCGAAATAGCAATTGTCCTCGCCACAACCGGAACGCTTACGTATTTCGTGAGAAGTTTTGTACAGAACGACTTTGCGTCGACAACTTCGATATGTCGAGCATCCTCTTTAACAGAGGTATGAACAGTGCTTACTATCGGCAAAGAGGTATTGACAGTTGGGGATAGAGGGGTGTGGATGTGAACGATATCGAAACTGCTTTGCTTCGCCTTTACTATACGATTCACAAAGAACCCGTGAAGGTGCACATGAAATGGATATATGGGAATAAACGGAGCTCGAATGACCTCGATACCCTCGAAAGAATCTATTTCTGTGGTGAGCCCCCCTCTTGTGATAACGGTGACGGTATGCCCACTTTTCATGAGAGTTTTAGATAAATTATAAACATAGTATCCAATGCCTTCCTCTGGAGGGAAGGGAGTGGACATTACCATACATATCTTCATTCAAGTCTCCACAAATTGCTGTTTCAAAAAAGTTATCAGATCATTATTCTTATCCAGGCGAGTCGAAGATATTTTATTAACATTTCTTAGGGCAGATTCAAGAGTTTCTATATCATAGACTGGAATCACCTGTCCATTTTCAGATAACACCTTCGTTAACTCGAGCTGCTGATCGTCAACGTGCTCCCCGAATGTCTTCTGACGCGGGACCGCAATAACTGGTTTTCTAAAATTTAGTGCGTTTAATAAGGTCCCTGCCCCAGCATGAGAGATGATAACTCTTGCTTCTTTAAAAAGTTGCAATATGTCTTCATCTTCATCAACAAAATCAAAATATTTCGCGTTCTTAGGCTTATAACTGGTTGAACCGATCTGCATGACAACCTCTTCATTGATCATGCCAGCAAGCACATCCATCTTCATTATAAGGCGATCGAATCCTTGATAGTGCAGACCCACAGTGACGAAAATCATCCGACCACCGCTCCAACGTACCTTGCCTTGGGGCCATACAGTTGTAACAGGCCTGGCCACTGGACAAGAAACTGGTCGGAAACCGGATATACAAGCTTGCCAGTACCCGATTGGGTAGTTACCCTACACCAACTTTCAATGAAGATCGTCCGAATGCCCATTAATTTCGCGGCATAAAATGCGGGGATTGCAATCTCCGATCCCGTGCTTACAATCGTTCCGGGTTTCTCCTTTCGAAGGATTTTAACGATCTTTGGAAATGCAGAGGCCATCAATAAGGGGTTTGTACCGATATTGTCAAGGAGATATGTCCTATAAGGCAATGCTTTCGTCCGCGGATTCTCATATGTAACAAAGAAGACATCGTGTCCTTCGAAGGCCTCGAGAAGATACAGCAACTCTGTCAGATGGCCACCATGAGAGCATACGAGCCCAATCTTCATCGAATCGCCCTGAAGTTCCACTGCAACACTTTGTTCGCAAAGACCCTGCCAAATCGCTCAATCCGGGTGAATGTCAGCTGATCCTCCGGTATCGAAGGGCTCAGATGTGCCATTAAGGCCTTTTTATCCCCGGTTAACTTATGAACGTTCGCTGTAAACCCATCACGGAGGGCAGAGATTTTATATTTAAGCCCCTTGAAGCCAAATCGAGCGGCATAGCCAAAGGTTAGAACCTCTGCCATCATAAGGGAGGGAAGGAGGAGAAGAAATTCATCCCTTGAAAGGTATTTCCTCAAGATCAGATACCTCCCCTTCTCAAGGTGATAGAGCTTCTCCGGGGAGACACGCAACTGGTAGTCATGATAGATGACGGAATCTGGAATTGAGAGGATAGAATACCCCAACAGGTTCGCTCTCCAGGAGAAGTCCGCGTCCTCGTTATACAGGAAGAAACTCTCATCAAACCCTCCCAGACGGACATACTCTTCGCAACGAAGGGCAAAGCAGGCGCCGGAGATCCCACTGACATTTTCAATATGGCAGTAATCGGTAACCGGATCTGCCCCTAACCCCCGGGTAAAGGTCAGGCCGGTAAAGTTGTTGATGTTCCCGCAGGTGTTGATAGCAGAGCCGTCATATAGGAGAATTTTTGGAGTTACTATAACCATCGGGTTGCTCCAAAGTGGCAATATCAGTCGCTGCAACCAGCCCGCCTCTACGACAACATCCGGATTGAGAATAACCACGTACTTACCCTTTGCATAGCGGACGCCCAGATTATTTCCAGCGCCATAGCCTCCGTTTTCGGGGCTCTCTATTACCTTGACTTCAGGGAAAGACTCTCGAACATACTGCACTGTACCGTCCTGAGAGCAGTTGTCCACTACGATAACCTCATGGGGGTAATCCTGCCTCAAAACTGAGCGTAAACAAGCATCGAGATAGTGACGACTATTGTATGTTACTATAATAACACTTGCTAGTTCATCCATCCCAGAATGCCTCCGTCCGTTAACCAGTTCTTAACGCCAGACGTGCTTCGGCTCCAAATCCGTGACGTTAGGGTAACTACCACAGTAGAGGGGGCACACTTACTGCAATGGGAGCCGATAACAGCAGGGATCATGGCTTAAACTCCTTATATCCCTCAGATCTCTGTGTGATCATCACCAGCGAGTTCAAAATCAACCCCGACGTCAAGAGCAGCAGCCCGAGGATCAGCGCCGCAAACCCCCCGGTGAACACTATATAGTGGAACTGGGCCGT
>DUMY01000083.1 GCA_012839645.1 Syntrophomonadaceae bacterium | reverse complement strand
TGTCACCCCAAACATTTGGTTATAGATGCCGTTTTAGGTGCCTATCACCACTAAATACACTTCCCTGACTTTGCCCAATGCCGTTTTAGATGCTTGTCTTTCTAATTGTCCTTGGTTTGAGCTTTTTCGTTCTTTGCTGGCCGGACTACTCTGTACAGATGAACCTCCCTGGGCATACTTGCGCTCTACCTTCGGCTCCTTAATTAAAGGCTTCTTTGAACAGCTGCTTTGTAAAAAGGTGCTCCGGTTTTTCGAAGATATCGCTGGAACTGCCCTTTTCCACGATCTCACCTTCATGCATTACATAAACCTTATCGGAAACCTTGCGGGCCAGGTGTAATTCATGGGTGATATAGAGCATGGCAAATCCAAACTTGTTTTGGAGCCCTTTCAGCTCACGCAGGATATTGGCCTGGTTAGAAGGGTCCAGCATAGATGTGATCTCATCGGCGATCACCAAATTGGGTTTGGTGACCAGGGCTCTGGCAATGGCCACTCGCTGCCTCTGGCCGCCGCTCAAACTGTAGCAGTAGCGCTGTAAAAAATCCGGGGTCACCGGAAGGTGTACTGCCTGCAGTGCTCTGTATGCTGCCTCATTCCGCGTCTCTGTGTCTTCCCACTTCATGATATCCAAGGGTTCTTTGACCACGTCCAGTACCTGCATTCTGTGGCTGGTGGCGGAAAAGGGGTCCTGAAAGATGATCTGCATTCCCCCGATCATCTTGGTAGCCCAGTGGTTTTCCACCTTTTTTCCCCGGAAAAAGACACTGCCCTCATCAGCCGGGAGAACCCCTACCAGGGTATGAGCCAGTGTTGACTTGCCTGAACCAGACTCACCAACCAGGGCGACTACCTCACCGCTCCTGATCTCCAGATCCGTACCCTTCACTGCTTCAATGACCTTTTGACCGACCATATATTTTTTCTTGATCCCTTCTGCCTTGAGGAAGGTTTCAATGCCTCCCTTGTGGCAGGCCACCTGGCGCTCCAGGGCGACATAGCGCAGTTCCGGCCTGGACTTACCGCAGCTTTCCGAAGACTGGCAGCAGCGCGGTGCAAAGGGGCAGCCCTTCAGTGGGCTGCCTTCCCCCGGCGGTTCTCCGCTGATACCCCAGAGGTCTTTGAATTTGAAGAACTGGGGTGAGGAATTAAGCAGTCCTCTGGTATAACAGTGCATAGGGTTTTTCAACACATCTGATGTTCTGCCGTACTCTACCACCTGTCCCGAGTACATAGTCATCACCAAGGAGGTAAGCTGGGAAACGAAAGCTACATCATGGGAGATCAAAATCATAGCAAAGCCCAATTGTTTTTGCAGGTTTTGCAAAAGTTGAAAGATGTCATTTTTACTGGCTGCATCCAGAGCTGTAGTGGGCTCATCAACGATCAATAACTCCGGTTCACAGATCAGGGCCATGGCCAGCAGCACACGCTGCCTCATCCCACCGGAGAGCTGGTGGGGGTAAGCGGTTCGCCAGTCGGGGTCCAGGCCGACCATTTCCAGTGTTTGCACCACTCGTTCATCGATTTCTTGGGGTGGTAACTGGTAGTGAAAGCGAAGAGGTTCTCCTATTTGTTCTCCAACAGTTAAAACTGGATTTAAAATATCCAGTGAGTTTTGAAACATCATAGCCATTTTCTTCCATCGGTAGTGTCTCATTTTGTCATCCGGGAGACCAACCAGGTTAAGATCATTATAGAGGATGTTGCCTTCAATACTACCATCTTTAATTAAACCCATTACTCCTAAAGCCAGTGTGCTTTTACCGCATCCTGATTCACCTATTATTCCTAAGTTTTCACCATTTCTGAGACTTAAGGATACATTATTAACTGCTTTGACTGGTGGGCTAACACTGTTGTAAGTAATCGTTAGTTCGTCAATTTCCAATAAAGATTTACTTTTAGCAGCCAAAATGATACCCCCTAAAATTTATTTTTTCACACGTGGGTCAGCGAATTGCTCAAGTTCGCGGCTAACAAACGCTAGGGATGTCACCATTAAAGTTAAGAAAAGCCACGGGTAGAGCAGCCACCACTTCCAAAATTCTGTAAAATAGATCCCTCTAAAGCTTGTGGCATAATGAATGGTCAGCCCCCAACTCTTTGATGTAGGGTCACCAAGTCCTAGAAAGGATAGCCCGGCTTCCGATATAATTGCTCTTCCTGTCAGCCTTATCATCTGTACAGCTATAAGAGGAAAAATTTCCGGAAGAAAGTGTTTCCGCATCAGATACCAGGTTCCTGCTCCATATAGTTCCGCTGATTTAATATAGGTTTTCTCCTTCAACATCAGGATCTGGGAGCGGGCTATCCTGGCAGAGGAAACCCAGGAAAACAAAGCTAGAACTAAAATAATGTTAATCAGGCGAGGACCCAAAAAGGCTGCTAACAGGATCATAACCGGGAAATCCGGTATTACGAGCATGATATCGATCAACCGCATTAAGAATTTATCTAGTATGCCGCCGACATAGCCTGATACGATTCCGATCAATCCACCACCAAGTCCTGCCAGAAGAGCTGTCCCCAGACCGACAATCAGGCTGATTTTCGCTCCGCGACACAGTTGTGCCCAGATGTCGATTCCCAGGTCATCTGTTCCCAAAAAATGCTCTCCTCCCGGTGGCATCAGTGGTGCCCCTGAAGATAAATTGTAAGGGTGTACGGAAACGTAAGGTGCAAAAACAGCCAGTATGACGAAGAAAAGGATTACTGCCAAACCTAATTTCCCCAGAAGGGAAAAGCTCCGAATAATTTTGCTAGTTCCCTGCAGAAAATCCTGGGCTTTTACTACCAAGCCGCTTGTTGCACTGGTAATAGCAGTATCTTTTCTGGTATCTATCAGATCCGCAAGACTCGACATGCTTTTTCTCCTTTATACACTTAACTGCTAACCCGGGGGTCAATTTTTCTGTAAACAACATCTGCAAAAAAGTTGGCTACTAAAACACAGATAGTCACGACCAAAAAAATGCCCTGGATGACCGGATAATCTTGGACCCGCACAGATTCTCTCATCAAGGTTCCCAAACCAGGATAAGAAAAGACATTTTCTACAAGAATAGCCCCTCCTACAAGGGAACCAAGGCTTAAAAATACACGGGTTACAATGGGTAGCAGGGCATTTTTTAAGGCATGGCGAAAGATGACCCGCTTTTTAGG
Organism: Syntrophomonadaceae bacterium; assembly: GCA_012839645.1. Lineage (GTDB taxonomy): Bacteria > Bacillota > DSM-12270 > Thermacetogeniales > Thermacetogeniaceae > Syntrophaceticus. The sequence goes on along the minus strand of DUMY01000083.1, from coordinate 9,810 downwards.
AAGCCCTTTTGCCCACGCGGTACGCAGATAATCTTTTTCTAAAACTGTAGTCATGCTGTTTCTTCCCAATAGGTAGGTGCCACCCAAATGGGAGATAGTCAAAGCAGTGACAGGTAGAAAGGCGTGGTGGATGACATCCCAGATTTTTTCCCATCCGCTTTGGAAGTCAGCAAAGTGAGTCACCGCTCCTGCCAAAGGAAACAAACCAAGACCTGCCGCAAAAACAAAGAGCAGAATAAGTCCGAGTAAAAAAGACGGAATTTCAGAAAAAATAATCATAAAGAGAAAAAGGGATTTATCAACCCATTTCTCTCGATGCCAGGCAGAAAGGCATCCCAATATGGTCCCGATGAGGGTGCTCAAAAAAACTGCTGAGAGCACCATGAAAATTGTCCATGGCAACCGGTGCATGACGATTTGGCTAACCGGCTGTTTATAATAAACACTGAAGCCCATGTTTCCCCGAACAAGTTCACGCAAGTAAATAAAATACTGTTTGTAGACCGGCTGGTCCAAACCATAATACTGAAATAAAAACTCTCGCTGTTCTTCACTTAATACGATTTCTTCATCCTCTGCATCCTGGGAAGTAAGGATCAAAAAGGGATCACCCGGGATGAGTCGTGGGAGTAAAAAGTTCAGTGTAATCACGACCCATATCGTGATGGCATATTCAATAAATTTTGTACGGGTTTTCTGTCGCACGTGCTTCAGTACCCCCTTTTTTCCTAGCAGCTTTCGGTGTCAGGACCGAGGAAAATAGTTTTGTTTGATAGGGATTTTGCTGGGCGGTGGAATGTGCTGACCGCCCAGCAAGCCCTTTCTCATCCTTATTAATCATCAACAAAGTTGGAGCGGCTGTCGCTGTGATAAGTATCCTCACTCCAACCATCGTAGACTGCCGGCCTGTGTACAGCTAAGGATTTTGTGTAGTAAATGGTGAGTTTTGGAACCTCTTCTGCAACTATTTGCTGCAGTTTTCCCATAAGCTCTTTGCGCTTTTTAGGATCCTTTTCCTTTTGCTGGGCAGTGTACAATTTATCAACCTCAGGATTGTTATAGCCCATAGTCTTAGCAGTGGTGGATGTTGCTCTACCTTTGCCACTTATGTTAGTTAGTTCTGATAGGTCTTCACCATTGCCGCTGCCATTTATGCAGAGTTCGTAGTCACCGTCTTTGAAGCGGGCATCCCTGGTTTTCATGTCCACTGATTTGATAACAACCTCGATGCCTGCTTCAGCCAAGTGTTGTTTAATTACTTCTGCCAGGCGTGCGCTTCCATCATCACATACCAACTGGAAGCTTAGCCTTTCTCCCTGGCTGTTTTTAAGGATTCCATCAGTGTCAGCATCCTTATAACCCAGGCTGTTTAACAGTTCTTTAGCCTTTTTTGTGTCATGAGAGTACTGGGGTGCCTTGGAATTGTAATATTCATTTTTGGGATGCAGTACACCCGGGCTTCCTGGCACCGCATTGCCGCGGGCGATTTTATCCACAAGTTCCTGGCGGTTGACAGCGTAAGCTATAGCCTGTCGGAAAGATTTTTCTGCCAGTTCCGGCCGCTTCGCCATATTGAAGTACAAGCGGTAAGCCCAGCTGGTTTCATAGCTCATAATTCTATACTCAGGGTTGTTTTCATAGCGGGATAAAATATCGGGGGTAACACTGTTGCGGTCAATTTCCCCTTGTTCAAAGGCTAGGACTGCCTCACCGGCCGGAACAAATTTGATCTCTTTGACCCGGGGTTTGCTTCCCCAGAAGTCCGGATTGGCTACAAAACGGTAAGTGCCGTGCTCCTTGCTGTAGTCGGTCAATTTATAAGGACCTGTTCCCACAGCAGCATCAGTAGTAAAGTTATTGGGGTCAGTGACATTTTCCCAGATATGCTTAGGAATCATCATCCAACTGGATAAATTTGATAAGAAATCGACATCTGGCTCCTCAATTTGAATTTTGATTGTTTGCTCGTTAACTGCTTCAACTTGTTTAACAGCATCAGGACACCCACCGGAAACCGGAAGGTATTTTTTTTGGTACTCATAGCTGAAAATAACATCATCTGATGTAAATGGTTTGTCGTCATGCCATTTCACTTTTGAACGCAGTTTTAAAGTATAGACAAGTCCATCATCGCTTTCTTTCCATTCAGTGGCAAGTTTCGGTACAATCTTTCCGTCTGCATCGGTGCTAACTAGTGAATCATAAACTAAACGCATCTTCCGGCTACCAGGACCCCGGGGATATAGTCCGTAAGGGGTTGGATAGCCCCAGTCTCCACCTGCCAATTTAATCACATCAGCGGTTTTCTTTCCTTCGGTCTTACTAGTTTCTTTTGCTTCATCACTCTTGCAGCCGTAAAGAAGGCCGCAGGAGAAAGTCAGCAAAACTATCAGTGAAATAATCACAGTTAGTGAGCGTTTCTTTGGCATTATGCCACCTCCTGTATTTAGCTAGCAATTATTCGCCACATTATCATTAACTAGCATCAGCCACATCATTATTAACCCGCCAGAGCATCATTCCGGAGCAGCTGTTGATCTCCTGGCGGAAGGTACCGTTATCGGCATGCTTTGCCACATAGTCTTCTATTTCTTTTTTGGCTCCGGCAGATATATCCATATAGTTTTCAAAAAATTTCATAATATTTTCTGTTGCTTCCTCCACCGGATGCTCGCGTACCCGTTGGTGGGTAGTAAAGCGTAAATTGGGGCGGTAGCCCATGGAATACAGCAGGCCGAAGGGATAAATGATATCACCGGGGTTGTCCCCGAGATCTTCATCATAAAATATCTGCCAGAGTTCACGGTATTTTTCTCCCCAGCGGTGCCCGGAAAAACCGCTTAGATAACAGTAGCCCCGGGATGCTTTGATCATTTTATTCAGTGTTTCCGGGTCCTGTATCCCTGGTGTCATCGATGCAAAAACCAAATCAAACTGCCCAACCAAACCTTCTTCCTCAACATCAACTTCTTGCCAGGTGCGCTGCATAATGCTGATGTTTTCTAAGTTCTCTACAGCTGCCCGTTTCTGAAGAATTTTGACCATTTCTGATGCCGGCTCCAGGGCTGTGACCTGACTGACGATACGGGCCATGGGGATGGCGAAGTTGCCTGGTCCCGCCCCGATATCGAGCACCTTAAACCCTTTTTGGAGAGCACCTTCTTGTTCTAGAAAACCGAGTACTCTTTGTCGCCTCTTTTGTCCCGTATGTTTATTGGTATTTTTAGCAAAATGCTTTGCTCGGTTGTTCCACATTTCAATCATGTCTTTTTCTGTATGGCGGCGTCTGTTTCTCATCGGTGAACGGCGCTGTGCCTCTTTCCAAAGATTGATCCAAAACTTAGAGTTTCCTGCAGGCAACAACTGCAAAAGTTCTCCCTCCTTTTGACATTACAGCACAGTGAACGGATTTTACTTCACCACCTCCAGGGAAAAGGAAAAGGCCATTAGTACCTACCCCTGCCTTCAGGTGGGATAAGGGACTTCATGGCCCTTTTAAAGGTCATATAGTCTTGCTTTTCCTTTACAGTGTTCAGCTTGTACTGCTTTCAATTCAGTCTTTTTAATTCAGTTCTAATCATTGAGTAACGATGAACCTTCATGGTTCTCATGGTAAATAATTATTTCGACATTAAAAGTTAATCTCCTTCTGTATTAATAAATATTGGAATGGTTTCCAGATCTATTCTGTTTCGATATCCAAAATGCGTCCTTTGGGGACCTCTACTTTGGGGAGGGTTATTTCTAGGACGCCGTGTTTGAACTTGGCTGTTGCTTCTTCTGGTTTGATTTGGGCGGGAAGGGGAATCGAACGGGAAAAAGTTCCGAAACTGCGCTCTTGGACTTGAAAATCCCCTTGAGTGGTATCCCTTTCCTCCTGAATTTTTCCCCTAAGCAGGACAGTGTTTTCCTGTACTGTGATTTGGACATTTTCAGGGGTGTAACCGGGCAGATCTGCCATGATCATATACTCTGCACCGTTGTCAATCAGGTCAATGGAGGGTTTCCACTCTCCCAAACCTGAGATAGCAGGTAGTCGTCGTGTTAGAAGATCATCGAAAAAGCTGTTGATAGTTTCCCGTACGGGATTCATTTCCCTCCAGTAGTCTCGCCGCATGAGTGACATTGTATCATCCCCTTTTATTATTGTACTCATCCAAATTATTTCCTAATTCAAGCATTTTCATCAAAAATTCCACTGGCATCTTCTGTTAACAGTGCCAGATAACTTTCGGTTGTATTATAATGGTATTGTTTGGTTGTTTGTTGATAAAAAGAGGTGAGACAGGGTGCGCCTTTTAGTAATCGCACTTATTATCCTTCTGGGTTCGTTGTTTGGGATCATGCATTTTACAGAAGGTGCCCGGCTGCTGGCTACACTGCAGGCCGGCCTTTGGTATTGGGTTACAGCAGCTGTTGTGGGTCAGGTCCTAGTGATTGTTAACCGTGCCGGTCTCTACCATGCCCTCTATCGCTTCTTTAACGTGCCTGAAAGATTTAAGAGACTTATTATTTTGGTTTTAGCTACAGCATTTGTGGGAATCATCGCCCCAGGGGGGATGATTACAGGAACAGCGGTTATTATCCATGATGCTGTGCGCCGGGGAATATCTTTTGCCAGAGCGATTATGATCAATTATGTCTTTTTTATGCTCACCTATTCTGCTTTCTCCCTGGTGCTGGTTGTAGGTCTGGGTTATCTTCTGTGGTGTGGTAATCTGTCTGTTTATAATATTATTGCAGCACTGCTTTTGTTGGTGCTGATCAGTGTACAGGTGGGGCTGATCATCCTCGCTTTGCGCCGTCCGGAATTGCCACCGAAGATTGCGGCGCGCATCACCTGGTGGCTTCAGCCCAGAGTGAAAAAATACTTTAAAAAAGAAATCGACCAGGAAAAAGCTGTGTCTTTTGCCAAAGGTCTTGTGGAGAGTGTGCGACTTGTGGCACAGTATCCCCGTGGCCTCCGCAGGGCAGTAGGACATGCCTTTTGTATAGAGTTATGTAATATTGCTACCCTCTGGTCGATATTTCAAGCATTTCACTATACCCTCCCTCTGGGAAGGTTGATTGCCGGTTACAGTGTCGGCATTCTTTTTGTGATTATATCGGTCACTCCCTCTGGCATTGGGGTGGTGGAACCGGTAATGACCGCGGCTTTTGTCTCCTTAGGAGTGCCGCTGGAAACTGCTGCCCTGGGGATTTTCGTTTACCGCGGTATCAGTGTTTGGCTTCCCTTTATGATGGGTTTTGTGGGGCTCAGGTTGGTTAAAAAAGAATGAGAATATAGAATTGTGTTCATTTTGTTAAAGCAGGTTGCCTCGAGATGCATTAGGCTGCTTGACAATTGTTGCAATTCATGCAAATATATATCATAACAATTGCATAATCAGACATCTTGGGCCAGACAACAAGGACGCGAATAATTGGGATGCGAACCAGTACATGAGTACTGGTTTTTTTATCACATAAGTGCGAGAGGGGGTAGTGTTGTGTTTTTAAGGATCATTGCCCACATGAGAATGCAGGACTTTTTTATCTGTAGATCGTGCACAGAACTGAAAGGGAAACGAATTATCGTCAGTAAGGGGGTGCCTAATCTTGATTATTATGGAAGTATCCTACAGGGAACCGGTAAGGGTTTTTGAGTCTTTTCGGGAACATTCCTACAGTTTCTTTTTGGACGGCGGGATGGATCCAGAGCGTCTGGGGCGCTATTCACTGCTGGGATGTGATCCCTTTCTTGTTTTTAGATGCAAGGGAGGGGAAGTGGCAGTTTTTGAAGGCGGCAGCTGGAGGGAAAAGAAAGGTGATCCCTTCCAGATACTGCGAGAACTTATGAAAAGATATCGGGCTGCAGGTGACCCCCGCATACCTATAGCAGCAGGTGCGTTTGGCTATTTTGCGTATGACCTGGGGTGGCAGGTAGAGACACTTCCGTTGGTGGCAGTTGATGACCTGGAACTGCCCGACTGTTACCTGGGTTTTTACGACCGGCTGGTGATCTACGACAATTATCAAAGCAAGATGTTCCTTACTTCTACAGGGTTGCCGGAACAGGGAGAGAGGGCTTCTATTCGGGCCAGACAGCGTCTGGATGAAATGGTGGATATGGTGTATAATGGAATAAATGGGCCCATCTTAGAGGCGAATCCTTTGGGTGATGAGCCTGACAACGGTGTAGTTAGGGAACAATCGAGGAGCTGTTTGTCGCCAAATTATAACAACCGGTTATCTAATAAGGGTATAGTCAGAGAGCAGCCGAAGATCTGCGGGCACTTTACTTATGATTCTTACTGTGCTGCGGTACAGAGGGTGAAGGATTATATCAGCGCAGGTGATATTTTACAGGCAAACCTCACCCAGCGATTTTCATGCAGGTTTCAGGAAAATCCCTGGCAGCTCTATCTGCGTTTGCGTGAGATAAATCCGGCTCCATTTGCCGCCTATCTCCACTATCCTGAACTGGATATAGCCAGCGCGTCTCCTGAGCGCTTTATTAAAGTAAATGACCGTTACGTAGAGACCAGGCCAATCAAAGGAACACGACGCAGGGGAAGGGATCCCTTGGAAGATATGCAGCTGCGTACAGAACTATTACAAAGCGAAAAAGACCATGTTGAACTGGCTATGATCACTGAACTGGAGCGCAGAGAACTGGAGAGGGTGTGCAGCCCCGGGAGTGTTGAAGTGCCGGAATTATTTTGCCTGGAAGAGTACCCAACGGTTTTTCACCTGGTTTCAACAGTACGGGGGCAGTTGGCACCAGATAAGGATATTATTGATTTATTATTGACCACCTTTCCGGGAGGCTCAATTACAGGAACCCCGAAAATCCGGGCCATGGAAATAATTGAAGAATTGGAGCCGGTAAAAAGGGGGATTTACACCGGATCCATCGGTTATCTGGGCTTTGATGGGAATGTTGATTTGAATATTGTGATCAGGACATTTATTATTAAAGCTGAAACCGCATATTTCCAAGTGGGAGGGGGGATTACTGATAATTCTGAACCTGATGCAGAGTACTGGGAGACTATTACCAAGGCACGTGCGCTGTTGAATGCCCTGGGATGTGATGGGGAGGTGAAAGTATGCCAGGTATCACCTGGGTAAGCGGGAGGTTTGTTGACCCCCAAAAGCCTTCGCTGGGAGTGCAGGAGAGAGGTTTTCTTTATGGGGATGGGTTGTTTGAAACAATGCGGCTGCGGCACGGGCAGCCCCTTCACTGGAAGGAACACCTGGAACGGCTCCGTAATGGGTGTGCTGCGATGAATATTTCTTTTCCTCTAGAAGAGATATGTACCGGGGTACGGGAGACATCTGCACTGCTGGAAAATGGTACTCTGCGGCTGACTGTAACCAGGGGGGAAACCCCTGGAAGAGGGCTGCTTCCTACACTGAACAGCACGGCGACTGTTGTAGTTACTGGATATGAAGGGGAGCCATACCCGGAGGAATCTTATAAAAAGGGGTTTAGTGCATGCTTGATCAGTTTTCCCCGCAGCCACCTTTCACCTCTGGTAAAGTTGAAATCCCTCAACTGTCTGGAAAATATATGGGGAAGAGTGGAAGCTGCTGCTGCCGGAGCAAATGAGGGCATTTTTTGTAACTACATGGGGGAGATAGCTGAGGGCACTACAAGTAATGTCTTTCTGGTGATTAAAGAAAAATTGGTGACACCATCCCCTGAATGTGGTCTCCTGCCTGGGATTATGCGCGCTCAGGTTCTGTCACTGGCTGAGAAATTGGGGATTACGGCTGTCCAGGCAAAGGTTTACCCACAGGATTTCCGCAGAGCGGAAGAATCCTTTTTGACCAACTCCCTCATGGGAGTGATGCCGCTTGTTTCCTTTAACAGGAATCCTGTAGGAAAGGGCAGCCCCGGACCGATAACAGAGATGCTGTGGCAAGAGCTTCATAAAACATAATATTATTTCTGTTTGCAGGAAATTAATATCTATAAGAAGAAATTATTGATAAAAGACTCATAAAATGCCGAGAAATGTAGGTAATTGAAACCAGGCATAATCATCAAACATGCGATATCTGGAAACATATCCTATAACCCAAAAGGCAGCGAATTGCAGGCAGCATCACAGGTTGTTTGTTGAGGGATGGGTTGCCCGGAGTAATGGGGAGGTGCATAATCTTGATCCTTTACACAGTACGGCATATGCTGATTTTGCGCCTGCTCATGTGTTATCAATTCCAATCTGTAGCAGTAATACACAACCTGCTTTTTCTGGTGAGTGCCGCCAGTAGTGAAGAGCAGACTCTCGCTTTTTACGATTTTATTAGAAGGCGCTCGGGTGCCTACAGCAGCAGTTTGCAGAGAATCATTGATGATCTGAAAGCAGAGAAGCTTGTTGAAGAAAAAGAGAATTGTCTGCAGATAACTGAAAAGGGTAGGCATATCTATACCCAACTAGGAGCATCATTAAAGACTTTTTCTCGCTTTTGGGATTTATGTTTTGGCCTTATGGAGCACTATCAGGGGGATGCAGAACATATTAAACAGAGGGTTTTTTATGATATTACTTTTCGCAGAGTAAAGATCGGAGAGCGAATTTTCGACTACTGTATGTTTTAAGAATAGGAGGCGGCTGTTTTTGAGATCCAATGGGCGTATATTAGCGGTAGATATTGGAGCTGGAACTCAGGATATTCTCCTTTATGAGGATGGGATACCGGTAGAAAACTGTGTTAAGCTGGTGATCCCTTCTGCGACGAGCATGGTAGCTGGAAGGATTGCCAATGCTACAGTCGCTGGAAAGAATATTTTCTTAACTGGTCATCTGATGGGGGGCGGTTCGTCGGTGCGTGCCATGAAAAACCATCTAGCTGTAGGACTGCACGTATATGCTACCCCCGCTGCTGCTAAAACAGTAAGGGATGATCCCCGTGAGGTGGAGGCCATGGGGGTGGAAATTGTAGATGACCGCCCTGAGTGCGACTGCGTCGAAATAGAGCTTCGTGACATGGATTTGGATAGGTTGGGTAAGGCTTTATCCTTTTTTGATGTTTCTCTACCGGAAGTCGTTGCAGTTGCCGTGCAGGACCATGGGGAAATCATTGGCAAAAGCAACCGGAAGTTTCGTTTTGAGCACTGGGAAAGATTTTTAAAAAATGAGGGTTGCCTGAGTGACCTGATTTATAGAGACAATGTCCCTTCTTATTTGACCAGGATGCTGGCAGTGCAGGAGGATGTCCCAGGGGCATTTGTTATGGACACAGGTGCAGCGGCGATACGGGGTGCCCTGTTAGATCCTGTTGTAGGCAGCCGCCAGGATGATGGTGTGCTTGTGGTCAATGTGGGGAACCAGCACACACTGGCAGCTCTATTAAAGGGAGAGCGCATCTGGGGGATTTTTGAACATCATAGTGGTTTAATGAATCGTGATAAACTCGACGATTACCTGCAGCGCTTTGTGCAGGGTAAGGTAACAAACGAAGAGGTCTATAATGATGGGGGACACGGCTGTGCTATTCTTCCCGATGCCCCGGCACCTGAGACCTTTGGTTTTATTGCCATTACAGGTCCTCAGCGCCACAAGGCAGGGGATTTAGGCTATTTCGCTGTCCCCTATGGTGACATGATGCTCAGTGGAAGCTTTGGCCTCGTAGCAGCAGTAAAGGAATACCAATAACGGGTGGGATGATATTCCACAACGCTTGATTTATTGCTTTATTTGGTTCTAGTAGTTTCAAATGCAAAGGGTGTAATATCTTGGGGATGCTCTTGTGGTTGATTTGAAAACAACAGAACAATCTCTGTTACCTGTGTCTTGATCGAACTTTTTTCCAATGATT
>DUMY01000082.1 GCA_012839645.1 Syntrophomonadaceae bacterium | reverse complement strand
TTGAAGCTTCAGAAAATGGTGTACAGGAAATGTACTGCCTGGCAAGTGAGGCAGTCACAGAGAAGAGAAAGAAAAGCAGCAAAAAGAAATAGTTGCCTTAAACGTTTTGACTGGGATGATGCATATATAGAGCATATAGCCAAACATAATGTTACGCCTGATAGAGCGGAAGTCGAGTCTGCAGGTCGCTGCGGTGACGCTCTTGCAGTTCCTTGTCCTAGGCAAAGGTACCGGTTACCACCCGACTTTTGTCGAATATCAACGAACAAGAAATAAACTAGTGTCTAACCAGAAACTCCACAGTTTTTTGCACACTCGACCATCCGTATACCCCTATCAGCCAGCTCTGCATTGATATCTTACAGTATTATCCTAATTTTTTGCCATGTCTGTACATTCACATCTTCTATCAAGAGCCGCATTCCAAATATCGTTTTCTGGAATTGGACAACCTCTTTTACGAAGTTGGTTATCTCGTGCATTTCGGTTATCCCCCATATATTACAGGGAATATCTCAACAACATCATTATCCTTTAACATGCAATTCTTCCTGACAAGTTTACCGTTTATCGAAACCATTGGAGAATCATCAGCATTTATTTTTAACATAAAAAGCAAATCTCTGATCGGCATTTCTTCTTTTATATCTATCTTAATCCCATTTTCTTGGTCATACCCCTTATATTTTAACCTAAAAAAAGAATACAGGATAACTTGAACAGCCATTGACTCACCATCCAGAACTAACTTGGGCAAGTTCCTCATCGGTAATATCAAATACTGTATTAATAGGTGTTAACTGCTCTTCGTACATAAATACCGGCAGTTTATCATCTTCAGCTGTGAATCCCGCTGCTTCATTATATTTTTTCTCCAACTTTAGAGTAGTTTGACCAATTTCTAAGACTCTTTCAGGTGTCCATTCTCCATCAAACTTTGCAGATAACATCTCACACAAAAACCCAAAGTTTTTAGGATCGCCCAGACAAAATGTGGTAAAAAGACATAATCCTAAATTATCAACAGCGGCTATCAACACCTGGAGATTGCGGGAAACAGCAACTTGCCCCTCTTTTTTATATGGATCAACATCAGGGGCACCTAGTGTATTTCCTCAAGGCTTAAAATAACTCTTAAAATAATGGTTGGTATTTTGGGATGCAGTTATTTGACCACAGAATAAAAAGTGGTATAAAACAAAGTCCAAACCAGCATGATTTTAAATCATGGAAGGATTTTCTATTATTATGTCGTATGCAATACAATATAGGTGCCTATTCCATCCATAATTCGTTCTGGAGGTATCGAAATGGATGACAATACTGGTCAAAGAAATGCCATACGTCAGTATTCCCATAGAGAAGGGCGGGATCTGCATTGACCCGCTATCCCCGCACCGGCACTCAACCGGAAACGCTGATGAAAATGCTGATCACCGTTATTGAGAAAACACCTTCAGGGGGAGCCACCATGGAGGACCTGCAGGACGCTTATGCGGAAATTAACGACTGGCGGCCTTCTGTGAGAACCATCTACCGTTATATTAGACGATTGAATCTTTTTTTTGATCCCTTATGCTATGGGGAAAAACCGGAACCGGGAGAAGAACCGGACGAAGACGATACGGATGAGGCTGTTACTGTTATCGGTGAGAAAGCTGTCTGCAGCATAAGGCGCGGCCGTAAGACATACTATATCTTTCGTGGCAAAAAGGGGAATCTGCCGGCCAGCGCTCATGATACCACCATGCTGCTGTTGGGCATGTATCCCCAGCTACGGGGAGCAATGAAGAGCAGCATAGAGGCAGCCATGCAGAGCATCTTTCGCAATTCACTTTCCGGTTTAAGCACCTTTGCAAGCATTTTAAGTGAACTGGAACATGTTGTGCATGTCTCCGGCGCCTTTCCCGCGGATCCCGAGAAAAGCGAAGCCATGATCCGGGAGATTCTGCGGGCCATCCGGGAGAAAAAAAGAGTGCGTCTCAGCTATCTGCGCACCTATGATGGAGCTGTCACCGAACGGGTGGTGGAGCCCCACGGCCTGTTGTGCCGTTTGAACAACTGGTACCTCACCGGCCAATGTACAAAGCGGCAGCAGAGGCGGGTCTTTTTGCTGCTAAACATCAAGGATCTTGCCGTGATTGAAAACAGCTTTTACCGCATGCCTCCCGGGTTCTCACTAAAGGAGGCTTATCAAGATATTTGGGGCACCTGGACCGATGATGAAGCGGGAGATCTGGAAACAGTGCGCCTCAAAGTCTGTGCCGGACCAGCGGAGCGCTTCAGGCACAACCTTTTTCATGAAAGCCAGGGCATTAGGGAGTTCCCGGACGGAGGGATCGAGGTCACCTACCGGTTGGCCGGAGCACAGGAGATGATCCCCTGGCTGATGAGCTGGGGCGGTGCTGTGGAAGTGCTTGAACCTGCCTGGTTAAGGGAACAGCTGATCAGTAGTTTACAGGAAACGTTGCGCTGTTATCTATAGAAACAATAACAGTTCCTTTCTTGTCCTGTAGGAAATTCCGTTTTTCTTGGCCCATTCGCTTAGTTTCATATATCACCATAAAAGGTAAAATAAATCTACATTTTAATTAACAGTTTATAACACCCCACCTACATTACCCCTGCTAAAAAAATGACAAAATTTTTCTAGCTCTGCACGAATATGACACCAAGCTGTCATAACAGTTTGCTATTATTTACTTGGAGGATCTTGTCTTTTTCTATCCAAGGAGTGTAATTAATGCTGGCAGTTGTAATTCTTCTGTTAATTGCAGGGCTTATGGGCGTTATTATGGTCACCATCATGTTCGGTGATACTGGCACGGCCGTCACTATCGGTGCGCTGACAGCGATACTGGCGCTTATCGGTTTTATCATTATCAAAAAGCAGATATCTAAACCCTAAGCTGCACAATTCCCGCCATGTTACCCTTCTCCCCCGCTCTAATTTGGTTGTGCTTATTAGAGCAACCTTCTTTTACCCAACTTGTACGTTGAAGGCAGCCGACTTTTCGTGGCCATTTATGCTGATTTTATAATGGACATTAACACATAAACGACCTGGGAATTCCGGTTATGGCTGTGTCTATGGACGGAATTTATAAATACTTAGGTGACATAATTAATATGGTACTACCCGTTATTGTCAATCCACTGCACATTCTGGTTTGTTCACCTTTATTAGCCCCGTTAAAATATTTCAAAATTATCCTGGACAGCATGTATGTGACATGCTGTCCAGCAGTTTGTCACCTGAATGTCACTTTAGCTTTTTAAAATAGAATTGAATCTTGGTGGAATTGATTTCTTCGCCCTTGACTCACTGCCGGCAACATGAAGTGTGATACAACACAGTGCAATTATTATGAGAGGAGCAGATCATATGGAAATATTACGGGTCGAAAATCTTTCAAAAGTCTACCACGGTGGACAACAGGAAGTACAGGCCTTGGATCAGGTCAATCTCAGTGTGGAAAAAGGCAGCCTACTGGCGATTATGGGTGACAGCGGTTCTGGCAAGTCTACCCTTTTGCATATTTTAGGCGGCGTTGATCACCCCACAGGCGGGCGTGTTTTTATTCAGGGAACAGATATTACAGAGCTTTCAGAAAGCCAGATGAGCGTATTCCGCAGACGGAACATCGGCATCATCTACCAGTTCTTCAACTTAATCCCCAACATTAACGTGCGCAAGAATATAT
>DUMY01000081.1 GCA_012839645.1 Syntrophomonadaceae bacterium | reverse complement strand
GCTTTGCTGGCTTCTCTGACTGCAAGTATCTGAAGGGCAAAGAAAACAGAGCAGCATAAAACCAGCAGATCTCCTTTGCCTGGTAAAAACACACCCTCCAGAGATATAAAACCTAATTACCAGGCAAAGGAGATCTGCTGGTTTTATGCTGCTCTGTTTTCTTTGCCCTTCAGATACTTGCAGTCAGAGAAGCCAGCAAAGCTATGCATGCTCAGGACCTGACACTCGTTCAAGTAGGAGTTGTTTCCCTCTGCAGCTTCGGATTTTGGGGAGGTTTCGGAGGGAACAGCATCAACTGGACGCCTGCGGTTCTCTGGGCATTGGTGATCACTTCAGTGTTTGCCACTGCATTGGCTTTCTTGAGCCAAAGCTGGGCACAACGTTTTACCAGCGCAGACAGAGTAGCCTTATTCCTGGCCACAGAACCTGTTTTTGCCGGATTGTTTAGCTATTTTTATGGAGGCGAAGTTTTCAGCTCTCAAAAGCTCCTGGGCTGTGCCTTGATCTTTGCTGGCATCTTGGTGAGCGAACTCACGGGTGAAAAGGGGTCACAGGTATCAAAGGTAACGGACGTAGGAACAGAGATTAAATAGGCCACGATTTTATCTTCTCCCGATAATTTACAATAAAGCAAGCTGATTCTCTTAGGTATTGCCAAACTACTTGTCCTGCTGTTATAATGTCTGTTGAACATTTATGCTGATGTAGCTCAGGGGTAGAGCAACGCACTCGTAATGCGTAGGCCGTCGGTTCAAATCCGACCATCAGCTCCAAATAAACCCTAACCCCGCAAGGAATTGCGGGGTTTTCTTTTCTTTAAAGTCAGCTTATTTTGTTTGGATCTGATAGCAATTCACTGCGAATTCTGTTAGTTGTTCCAGTGATCCCATTCATTTTTTTGTTGCATTACCACATGAAAAGTTAAAAAAATTATTGACAGCAAAAAGAGTGGATGGTATTATGTATGTAGTAACATGTAGGTACAGGTAGATACAATCACTAGAAAGGATGGTGGTATATCGTTAATTACAGTTGTTTTTCTTTGAACAAAAAAACTAATGGGGAGGCATGGTCATAGTGGATTTGAAATTGGTTAAAAAAGCGATGGGTGAACTTGATGAAGATCAGGTAATGTCGGCCTTAAATGAGTTTATGAAATCAAATCCCTCAGAAGAGGATACTCTGAAGGTAATGAATGCCTGCCAGCAGGGAATGTCAGTTGTAGGAGATTTGTTCGATAAGGGCGAATATTTTGTTGGGGACCTCATCTATGCCGGTGAATTATTGAATAAAGCCATTGACACTATCAAACCGGCGTTGGAGGGCAAGACATCTGCCAAGGTAGGAAAAATGGTATTGGGTACGGTTCAGGGTGACATGCACGATATCGGAAAGAACATCTTCAAGAGTTTAGCGGAATCAGCCGGCTTTGAAATTTATGACCTGGGGATCGACACGCCCCCCGAAGATTTTGTGAGTAAGGTAAAAGAAGTAAAAGCTGATATAGTTGGGATGAGCGGAGTTTTGACTCTAGCCTCTAATGCGATGAAAGAAACTGTTGACAGTCTGAAGAATGCTGACCTGAGGGAAAACGTAAAGATTATCATCGGTGGAAACCTTGTTACCAATGATGTCTGCAGCCACGTGGGTGCAGATGCTTTTACAACAAATGCAGCTGAAGGAGTTAAAATATGCCAAGGGTGGGTGAAATAACATGACTGAAGCATCTAATCTATTCAAAGAGAGAGTGCAGTTGTATAAAGATGCTGCAAAACATAAAAAGACTAGTCGTGTATTAAATCTCGCTAATATTTGGACCTGGAAGATATATGATTCAGGTTATAAACTGAGTGAAGCATTATTTGATTACAACAAGATGGAAGATATTGTTTGCAAGTTCCAGGAGAAATACCAGTTTGATTATTATATGGACATTGGTCTAAGAAACCCCATGAAAATTCCGGAAGCCCTTGGATTTACCGATTATATTATCGACGATGATAACTGTGCTCTGTCGTAT
>DUMY01000287.1 GCA_012839645.1 Syntrophomonadaceae bacterium | reverse complement strand
TGATGCAAAGGTTCAGCTGGTGGGTGTTTACGACCCCAATCTGACCGGTGTGATGGCCAGGGTGCTGCGCAGTTTGGGGGTGGAAAGGGCGATGGTGGTGCATGGGGATGGCCTGGATGAGATCTCCCATACCGGGGAGACCAGAGTCAGTGAGTTGATGAGGGGTGAGATTAGGACCTATTATCTTTCCCCAGAGGATATCGGGCTGAAGCGGGGAAAGCTGGCGGATATTTGTGGTGGAAATGCTGAGGAGAATGCGCGGATGACAAGAGAGGTCTTGAGCGGGAAACCCGGTCCCTGCCGTGATGTGGTTTTGATGAATGCCGCCGCTGCCCTGTTTGTAGGGGGAAAGGTGGAGACGCTGCGTGATGGGGTGGAACTGGCGGCACAGGTTATCGACTCCGGGGCGGCTCTGCGGAAGCTGGAAGATCTGGTTTCCTTTACGAAAAGCTGTGCCTGAGCTGTATCAGTGGGTCAGTTGGATCGGGGGGACGGTTCTTGTGATCCAAGGGAACAGTTGGAACAAGGGGTAGCTTAGGGAATGGTTCTCGTAATTTCTTGTAATCCAGGTGCGGGAACGCTGAACCACAGCAGTATCCAGGGGCGGTTCTCCTTGTATGAAGAGGTTCTTTCTACTAGCCGTCTAGGTCTGGTGTGCGACTGACACCTTCGGGAATATGGGTTATAGAGGTAGATCCCGATGACAGGAGGGTTTTTATGGTTTTAGAGCGCATTGTTGAGGCCAAAAGGGAAGAGGTGTTCACAGCAAAGGGCTGCTGTCCTCTATCGGAGTTAAAGAAGCGGATTGATGTGCGGCCAGTTAGGGACTTTGTCGGCGCGGTGTGGAGGGATGAAAGGGTAGGGCAGGGTGAAGCGGTGGGGCCGGCAGCCGGTATTTCATCTGTCTGTGACTTCCTGGGGGAGATGCGGCTGAATGAAGCTGTAGAGTGGGACGAAATGATGAAGCGGAAGCAGGAGCAGGGTGCAAGGGGGTTGGAAATTGGTGATCCCGTTAGTTTTACAGGACAATTTCCTGGGAAGAAGCGGGATAGGGGTGATGGGGGGTCCGAAAGTTTGGGGACAGACGGCAGTGTGAATGCGGGAACGGGTGTAGCAGGCATTAAATTGATCGCCGAAATCAAGAAAGCCTCCCCCAGCCGCGGCCTTATTTGCCGTGATTTTAATCCGCACCAGATCGCACGCCTTTATCAGGAGGCCGAGGCCAGTGCCATTTCTGTGCTTACAGATGAGCGGTTCTTTCAGGGACATCCGGATTATCTCAAGTCTGTAAAAGGGGTGACCTCCATCCCCTTGCTGCGAAAGGACTTTATCATCGATGCATACCAGATCTACCAGTCGCGCTTTTTAGGGGCGGATGCTGTTCTGCTGATCACTGCCATTTTGGAACAGCAGCAGTTGGTGGAATATATCGGCCTGGTGAAAGAACTGGGGATGGCGGCCTTGGTAGAGGTGCACACCTCCGATGAGCTGTGCCGGGTATTGGAAACAGAGGCACTCCTGGTGGGGATCAATAACCGCGATCTCCATACCTTTCAGGTGGATCTAGGTGTTACTTATCAATTGATTTCAGCAGTACCAAAGGAGAGAGTGGTTGTCAGTGAAAGCGGTATTCGTAGTAGAGAAGATGTGGTTGGGTTGGCGGAGGCAGGTGTTGATGCTGTGCTGGTGGGGGAAGTACTGATGGGTGCCAGGGATATTAGGGCTGCGGCAGCAGAACTGCTGGGAACCTGCAGTTGATAGAAGGATCGAGAGGAGGATGGATCATGGAATTACCGGATAGTAGAGGACATTTTGGGAATTTTGGCGGGCAGTTTGTTCCGGAGACGCTGATGCCGGCTCTGGAGGAGCTGACATTGGCTTATGATGATGCGAAAAATGAGACGGTATTTCAGGAGGAACTGCAGTACTACCTCAGGGATTATGTAGGCAGGCCGACCCCCCTTTATTTTGCGGAAAGGCTGACGAGGCATCTGGGTGGTGCGAAGGTTTATTTGAAGAGAGAGGATCTAAACCATACCGGGGCACATAAGATCAACAACACCATGGGGCAGATCATCCTTGCGCGGCGGATGGGGAAAAAGCGGGTAGTGGCTGAAACCGGTGCGGGCCAGCACGGTGTGGCCACTGCCACTGCCGCGGCGATGTTTGGTCTGGAGTGTGCCGTCTACATGGGAGAGGAGGATATCCGCCGCCAGGAGCTGAACGTTTACCGCATGCGGCTGTTGGGTGCGACAGTAGTGCCTGTGACGAGCGGCAGCAAGACATTGAAGGATGCTATGAATGAGGCGATCCGCGACTGGGTAACCAATGTGAAGAACACCTACTACCTGCTGGGCTCTGTGGGAGGGCCACATCCTTACCCGATGATGGTCAGGGATTTTCAGGCGGTGATCGGACGGGAAACAAGGGAGCAGATCTTTATGGCTGAGGGCCGGCTTCCCCGCTGTTTGGTGGCCTGTGTGGGCGGGGGGAGCAATTCTATGGGACTTTTTTACCCCTTTCTTGATGATGCTGTAGAGCTGCTTGGGGTGGAAGCAGCAGGGCGTGGTCTGGAAACAGGGGAGCATTCGGCTACACTGAATGCTGGACGCGCAGGTGTCCTGCATGGCGCTTTAAGCTACCTGCTCCAGGATGATCACGGGCAGGTGCTCACTGCCCACTCCATCGCTGCCGGGTTGGACTATCCAGGTGTTGGCCCTGAGCACAGCTATCTGAAAGAAACGGGACGGGCGCAGTATACAACGGTTACGGACCAGGATGCCCTGGATGCCTTTCAGCTTCTTTCCCGTTTAGAGGGGATCATCCCGGCTCTGGAGAGCGCTCATGCTGTAGCTGCCGTTCTCAAAATGGCACCTGCCATGGGGAAGGAAGATGCCATTGTTGTCAACCTCTCCGGGCGTGGGGACAAGGATGTGCCTGCGGTTGCCCGGGTATTAGCTCAGGAAAACGGGGGTGTGAGATAAAATGAAGGTGGAGAAAAAAGTGGACATAAATCGTGTTGAGGCCAGACTGCGCAAACTGCACGAAAACGGTGAGAAGGGTCTATTTGCATTTATTACTGCGGGGGATCCGGATCTGGAAACAACATTTAGGCTGGTCCTATCCATGGAAAAGGCGGGGGTGGACCTGGTGGAACTGGGGGTACCTTTTTCTGACCCTATGGCTGATGGGCCGGTAATCCAGCGGGCTTCCCTGCGTTCCCTGGCCGCGGGCATAAACCTGATGAGGATCATGGATCTGGTGAGGCGTCTGCGCTCGTATACAGAAATCCCTCTTTTGTTGATGACGTACTACAACCCAGTGCTCCAGTACGGTCTGAAGCGTTTTGCTGCGGATGCTGCTGAGGTGGGAGTCGATGGGGTTATTGTTCCAGACCTTCCTTTAGAGGAGAGCGCTTCCCTGCTGCAGGAACTGAAAGAGGATGAGCAGCATCTCATCTACCTGGTGGCACCTACTACTACACCGGAGCGACTGGAAAAGATCTCAAGGGCTGCCCGCGGCTTCATCTATTGTGTCTCCCTTACCGGGGTAACAGGGATGAGAGAAGGCATTTCGCCAGATGTAAAAGAGTTTATGCAGAGGGTGAGAAGACACTGCAGCCTGCCTCTGGCTGTAGGCTTCGGCATTTCCAACCCTAGGCAGGCTGCCCTCATGGCAGAGGGAGCTGATGCAGTGATTGTGGGCAGTGCCCTGGTCAGCCTTGTGGAGCAATTTCAAAACCAGCCGGAGGTAATTTATGAGCGAGTGCCCGGCCTGGTCAAAGAACTGAAAGAGGCAATAAGTTAACATAATTACCGGTGACTGTCACCGCCTTGTCCCGGTCCAGGCACAACCTTATGGAAAATTGCCAGGTGACTGTCACCAACTTAGGTGGCGGTGAAGCCTCCATCTGCGGGCAGGTTGACTCCGTTGACAAAAGAGGCTTCATCGCTGGCCAAAAAGAGGGCACAAGCTGCGATCTCCTCTGTTTTGCCATCTCTGCCCATGGGTACTGCTTTAGTAAACTTTCCCACAATGGGGACATCCTCTAGGGTCATTTTAGTG
>DUMY01000278.1 GCA_012839645.1 Syntrophomonadaceae bacterium | reverse complement strand
CAGACGGAAAAGGATAAGGTTCCTCAGGAACTGGTTATTGGTATTGGCAGGGATTTTTATGATGGTCCTGAAACCGGCAACTTTCTACATCCCAGCACAGGGGTTTGGGAATCGCTTACTTACCCCGGTGAAGACCTGGAACCGGTAATGCAGTTGGCAACAAAAATTACCCCTGATGACAACAATAAGGTCTGGACGGTTATTCTGCGTGAGGGTGTCAAGTTTCACGATGACTCTTCCCTCAATGCCGAAGCAGTGGTCAAAAGTGTCATGCGTTTGAAGGACGACCCCAAACTGGATAGCTATGGCACCTTTCTTACCCTGGATAGGGTAGAAGCTGTGGATGAAAAAACTGTCAAATTTACATTCAATCGCCCGGAACCGGCTTTTGCAGCTAGGGTAGCAGGCAAGGGCTGTCCCATTTTCAGTATTAAGAGTTTCGATGAAGAGGGGAAAGTAACCCATCCATATGGCACAGGTCCCTTTAAATTCGAGGAATACATAAAGGATGAAGCACTGATCATCACACGCAGTGACAACTACTGGGGTGAGAAGGCCAAACTGGAGAAAGTGACATTTAAAACTGTGTCTGATCCCTCAACACGTTTAGCCGCACTTACAACTGGTGAAATCGATGCCATTGTGGATGTGGGCGGTGTTCTGCCGGAGCAGGCATCCACGATCAAAGATGACAAAAACCTGGTTTTGCTTACACAGCCGGTGACGACATCACACTATATACTTTTTAACAACAAAAAGGAACCATTCAAAGATAAGAACCTCCGCAAGGCGGTCAGTTTATCACTGGACCGCAAGCAGTTAGTAGACGAAGTGATGAGCGGTTATGGTCAGCCTGCGGATACCATTTACACTCCGCTCGCTGAGAAGTGGATTACCAAGGGATTGTGGAAAACAGACAAGGCTAAAGCCAAGGAACTGGCAAAAGCAGACAAGCCACAAAAAGTGGAACTGGTTGTCAATTCCGCTCTGGCTAATAGATGGCCATATAAGTCCATTGCCGAGATAATGCAGTCCGAGCTGAAAGATCTCAATCTTGATGTAGAGATTAAGATGGTGGAGGGGGCCGCCTGGGGTGATACACTGGAGAAGGGTGAGTATGATATGACACTCTCTCCCTATACCCTGATGACTGGGGATCCGGATTTCTATTTTGGCCAATGGACAGACTCCAAGGGACAGATGAATGTTCAAAGGGGCATCGGTTACAGCAATTCTGAGGCAGATCGCCTGGTGGCCGAGGCTGCTACCGGAAAGGATATGGCAGCAAGGCAGAAGGCCTACAAAGAGCTGGAGAAGTTGGTGGCTGAGGATGTACCGGTTGCACCAATTTATAATGATGTTTGTATCTATGCCATGAAAAAAAATGTTAAAGATTTAAAGATCGATGCCTTTTTCAAGCCGAGTCTGGAAAAGGCGTATATCACCAAGTAACAATTGGGGCCAGGCTTGAGTAAAGTAATTTACTAAAGCCGAGAACTAGTATGCCACGGGGCACCTGCTTCAAAGAGGATGCTCCCGTGGTATTTATTTGTGTTACATAACAAATCCATTCCACATGTGCAAATGATAAGCGGATACACCCTACCCGCCTTTTTTTCAACAGTGTTACTTTAGCCATCTATTGGAATACCGTAAAAAAGTAAGCTCTTCAATCTTTAGAAGATTCCCACCACATGGTCATCCCTGGTATTTTTCAAAAACCATCCACCCTTGTTTAGGCGGTGAAGTGGTCCAGTAAATATTGACCCGCTATCCCCCCCTGGAGATACGGGAGGATGCGGGTCTTTAATTGGGATTTGGGCCAGAAAAGAAGGTTAGTTAGCTTACCTGGTGGCTGCGGAAACTGCGATATGTAAGATAGATAAGCGCGATGGAAAGTAATGTGAACAGCACCAGCATAAGATTCAGGTAGAGTACAGGATGGCCGAAGATGTTAAAAGCTTTGAACTCACTGAAAATGGGCTGGCCCCTCATCAGTATCGCATAGCTGAATTCATTTATCTTTGCGATCCACCCGGTTTTTATAAAGAGAATACTGTTGAAAAAGAGGGGCAAACCAAATATACAGCCGCTGATAAAGAAAGAGGCAAGACCTGATTTACATAAAGACGATACGAAAAGAGCAATAAAACCGAAAGCTAATGATCCAAAGAGATGTACCCCTATCTGTCGCGGGATATATTGCACAAGTGTCCAACCGTAAGGGGAGTTTTCATATCGGAATAATCCCTGTAGTGTACTATTTCCCCCTACGAATCCCATGGTTTTAAATTGAATGAGCAAATTTAGCAGGGTAAAGAACAAAGCGACAATCACAATAAAAATGCCCGAAGCAAGGAGCTTAGCGGTAATAACTCTGCTTTTTCCGTTCTTGCTGCTTAAAATAAGCGCATCCATGTTGGTGGAGTATTCATTGGAAAAGACAGTGGAAACACCCAGAAGAATCATCGCTCCCATAATAAGCGTACCCAATGTATTGATGAATTCGCTGGTCTCTCTCCATCCCCAGTTAAAGTAAATCCCAGGAGCCTTAATTTTTTTGACCATGGAATAGTGGAGTTTTGTCTTTTTATACTCAAAATCGTGCTGTCCTTTATTTTTCAATGTTTTCAGGCGTTGCTCAAGGGTGTTGATCTGTGCGTT
>DUMY01000274.1 GCA_012839645.1 Syntrophomonadaceae bacterium | reverse complement strand
GCAGGGAAAAAGAGACCTCGTTCCAGAAGAAGTAAGGTACCAACCAATACCAGGAACGGAGGCCTCTCAAAAATGAACAATCAAATTAAGTTTAACATCCACGATATTGAGCAGCTCATGTGGAATGCCACCTTAGAAACATTTCAACAAGCAATGGTGGAAATCCTGTCTATGCTAGATGATTTTTTAATGGCAACAAGGGACAAGGGTCGTTACGAATATAAGGAGAAAAAAGAAAGAACTTATGTAACTATGCTGGGTCCAATAACAATCAATCGTCGCTACTACTGGGACAAAGATAACAAGGGGTGGGTTTTCCTGCTTGACCAAGCCTTGGAGCTCAAAGGCAGGGAACAGGTAAGTTTGGGTTTAAAAGAATTAGTAGTGCTCTGGGCTACTAAGGGCCCTTCCTATCGTGACGTGCAGGAACGCCTAAAAGATCTGTTTGGTTGTCAGGTATTAAGTCATGAAAAGATCCGCCAGATTCTAATTCAGGCCTCAGATGTCCTTAAAAACACCTTTAGCGAGAAGCCTATTGTCAAAAGACAAGTGGATGCCTTATTCATAGAAGCCGATGGTTTTTGGACAGGGGTGCAGCGCAAAAGACGCAGATTTCGCAGAAAACGTGAAACCCATATGGTTGTTGTACACGAGGGGTGGGAAAGGCGTCAAGGACAAGGTAAGAAGACCGACTATCGATTAAAAAACCCCATGTACATAACAGTGATCGCCGACAGTGATGAAGACATTTGGGAGGAAACTTGGCTCAGGATAACCCAGAAGTATAAAGACATTAATAAGACTCGCATAATTATCAACGGGGACCTCGCACCTTGGATTCGTGCAGGCACGGAACACTTCAAAGGTGCTCTTTATCAGTGCGACCGATTTCATTTAAAGCGTGAGGCCAGGCGGGTATTACGTGGAAGTAAGGGCTATATCCAACAAGCACTTTATCAAATCGATCAAAACAATCCCGAAAAATTGCTTAAAACCATCAGCAAGGCCATAGACGAAGCCCCAAGCCAGGAGAAAAAAGTAGAAATGGAAACATTCAAAATGCAGGTACAAAAACATAAGGAATCAATTAAAGATTATCGTCAGCGTCTTAAGGCGCAAGGTGTAAGGATATCACCGGCCTGGCGTGGCATGGGGGCTGCAGAATCCAACGTAGACAGGTTCAAATTGAGAACAGCAAAACGCGGCCGTGCTTGGTCAAAAAAAGGTCTGTCAGCAATTCAACACATGCTAGGCTTGTTGTACGAAGATACCCTGCATAACTCTATAAAACGGCTAGATATCTCCATAAATGAAAAGGTTAATACTGACGAGTTGATTGTGATGAGTGCCGGCAAGATAGCCAAAACAGTAGGCAGGAAAGCACTAGGCGTCCGCCAAGGAGGTTTTCCAGCAACAAGCAGGGGTACCCAGGGCTATGCCAAGCTTTTTCGTAGCATATTGAATTCTTGCCCTGTTGGGTAGCAGCAAGTAGTTAAAAAAATTATGTACCATGACGCCCAAAATGAGTTGAGGGGGATAACTGTCTTTTCATACTGTTTTTCTACGATTGATAGAATTAAACGTGCTGTACTTAATCCATTGTTAAGTGGTAATCAACGATAGTTTGAGAATTATTTCCTGGAACGAGGAAATTTACCCGCTAAGTGTTGACACAGTCGAAACATCCTTATCAGTTGATTTTTTTCTAAAATTAGATAATACTACTTTTTCTGTTTCTGGTGTCCAATATAT
>DUMY01000080.1 GCA_012839645.1 Syntrophomonadaceae bacterium | reverse complement strand
CGTACTGTTTCCACAGGGGGTCATCAAGGTGAAATTTTTCATTGATCGCTTGTTCGATTTGGGGTGGCAGTGCTTTCTCTCTTGTAAAAGGGCCCCCTGGAATGGCCTTCATCATAAAAAAGGTCAGGGTGACAATAAAAAAGAGAGAAAAGAAAATTGTTACCAACCGCCGTAATAGGAATCGGAACACCTTATTACCTCCCTCCCTGCTCTTAGGCTAATGTGACATTATAGCAGAGAAAAGGGGGGCATACATTCCGGCATGCCCCCGTATGCTAGCATTTCTTAGTATGTAAATAATTTATTTCTTGCTTTGATCCACATCAGCCCATTTGAATTCCTGGTAGCTGCCAAACGGCGGTGTGAATACACCCTTCACCCACGGCTGGTACATGTTGACATTCACATAGAAATAGATGGGAGCAACAGGCATTTCATCCATAAGAATCTTTTCTGCCTTATGCATGTTTTCTATCCGCAGTTTTTCGTCGTTGCTTGCTTTTGCTTCATTGATCAGTTCATCGTATTCAGCATTGCTCCAGAAGGAGTCATTGTTACCACCATCTGTGACATGCATATCCATATAGGTCATGGCATCGTTGTAGTCAGCCATCCAGCCTGCTCGTGCCACCTGGAAGTTGCCTTCATCACGATCGCTGAGATAAACTGCCCATTCTGAATTCCGGAGTTTAACATTGGCGCCGAGATTGTCTTTCCACATCTGCCCGACGGCCTCAGCTATCTTCTGGTGTGCTTCCTGGGTATTGTAGAAGATTTCAATATCCGGCAGACCTTTTCCATCGGGATAGCCTGCCTCTGCCAGAAGTTCTTTGGCTTTTTCCACATCGTTATCTTTGAAGTAGTCTCCACCAACAGACCGGAAGTCCTTATCAACGGTCTCATCTGGGAAACCAAAAGGAGTATAAGCCAATGCCGGTTTCTGTCCCGCCTGGGTGATGTTATCAATTATGGCTTGGCGGTCAATAGCGTAAGTAAAGGCTTTGCGTACCCTTGCATCGTCAAAGGGTGCCTTTTTGCAGTTGAAAATATAGTAGTAGCATCCGGCTTCAGGGAACGAGATAGCTTTACCATCTGCCAATAGTTTTTGGGTGTCCTTGACCGGCACATTCTCTGCAATATCGATCTGATTGCTTTCGAACATACTCAGTTCGGTGTTTTCGTCTTCCACAAAGGTCATAGTCAGTTTGTCCAGGTTAACATTATCTGTATCCCAGTAGTTCTCGTTCTTGACCATTTCAACCTTTTCCTGGGCCTGGAAAGCTGTCATTTTGTAAGGACCATTGCCAACGATAGTATCTGGGCTGGCTGCCCAGTTCTCGTTACCTTCCACAGTTTCCTCGTGAAGTGGGAAGAGATTGGCAAACGCAGTAAGGTCAAGGAAGTAGGGTGTTGGTGCTACCAGTTCAACTTCCAGTGTATAGTCATCTGTTGCTTTGACTCCGACCTCATCAGCACTGACTTTGCCGGCGTTGAATTCCTCACCGTTTTTGATGTAAAAAGCCTGGTATGCATATTCTGCACCGGTTTCCTTGTCCAGCAGGCGCTTCCAAGAATACTCAAAGTCATGGGCGGTCACCGGGTCACCATTGCTCCACTTGACATCTTTCTTAATTGTAAAGACGTACTTCAGCCCATCCTCGGAGACGTCGACTTTTTCTGCAACTGCTGGCTGCAGTTCTTTGTCTGCCCCGTATCGGTAAAGGCCTTCAAATAAAGCATTCTGAATGGTAGCCTCAGGTAGCCCTGTGGACATGGCCGGGTCCATGGTTTCCGGGCTGGCACCAAGGTTGTAGGTAATAACCTTTTCAGCCTCTTTGTCAGCTGTTTGGTCACCGCCGCATCCTGCTAGGACAAAGCTGAAGACGAAGGTCAGTGCTAACAAAATGGCTAGAACCTTTTTTTGCGACATGTTTCATCCCCCTATTGTTTTTTCTGTTTTATATATAAACTGTTCTCCAGGTGGCAGTACCTGGCTAACAGCAGAAAGGGTATATCATTAATGTATAGTTAGACATATTACGACAATATCCTGCATGGTATGGGCAAGAAAACTAAATTATATCATAATCGCTGTCGAATAGATGCCAATCGTTGCACATTATGACGAGGAATGGGTGAGCATGCTATGTAGCCCAGGAAAGTCAAAAAATAAGATAACAGGGGATATGCACCAGGAATATGATATACAATATGGATCAGGAATCTGCCGGAAGGAGCAGATCTAATTATGAAACTGCGAGTGGGAACCTGGAATATCAAAGGGGGCAGGGGGGCAAAAGGTTTCCCCTTTCTGTTCAGCAAACGAAATCTAGACCGGATTGCAGAGGAAATTTGCCGCGCACGTCTGCATGTTGTTCTGCTTCAGGAAGTGGATGTCAAAAATTTACGCTGTGGCTGGATTCACATACCATGCTACCTTGCTGACAAGCTGGAAGACTATACCGGGGAAAAATGGAATTACCTATTTGCCAGGGCTTTTTGTCTTCTCGGAGGCTCTTATGGTAATGCTGTTTTGGCTGTCTATCCGCTGGAAGAGGTTTTAAACCTTTCTCTCAAGCTACCAGGACAGAAAATAGAAGAGAGGGTTTTTCTTTTTGCTCATCTTTTTCCTCCTGGTATTTGTCCACTGGGTATTGGCTGTTTTCACTTCTCGGCCAAGGGTGAAATCCAAAGAGTGCAAGAAGCAAAAAAAATCAAAGCTGCACTTGCCGGGCTATCTCCTCTCCCTCCCCTGATTTTGGGAGGTGATGTTAATGGGAGACGAAGCAGTGCAGCTTATCAAGAACTGATCACAGGTCACTTTCCCATGGAAGAGTTTGGCCCAGCAGAAGGTGATTCTTTTACTGCTCCTTCTTACCAGGCCAGGATCGATTTTCTGTTCGGCAAGGCAGTTGCTCCCCTTACCTCAGGTATTATTAATGCCGGTGAGGTTTCAGATCACCACCTGGTCTGGGCAGAATGTGAAATTTAAGGCACGTTGGGCACACAAATTTCTTGTCCGATAGCCAGTTTATCGGGATCGATTCCTGGGTTGACCTTCACAATCGCCTGAACTGTTGTTTTATAGCGGCGGGCAATGGAACTCAGTGTATCTCCACTTTTTACGACGTAGACAAACGTTCCTTCCGGACAGCGCCGTTTCGGGATGCAGATTTTCTGTCCGATAGCCAGATGTCTGGGGTCTATGCCGGGGTTGACATCCTGAATGGCCTTAACTGTTACCCCAAACTGTCTAGCCAAGCTGTACAGTGTATCACCGGCCTTGACAGTGTAGATAAAGCCAGGACACTCAGGGATAGGCGGTTTTGTAGGAATGCAAACCGCCTGGCCTATCTGTAGCTGCTGCGGATCTACCCCCGGATTAGCGGCAAGTATCGCATCCAGGGGAACGTTAAAGCGCTGTGAAAGTTGAAAAAAGGTATCCCCTGGTTGAATAATATAGAAAAATCCCGGACAGACACCTGGTGGCGGAGTCGGTGGTGCACCCGGTATGCAGACCAATTGGCCGATTTGTAGGTTATTGGGATCCACACCTGGGTTAGCAGCTATAATATTATCAAGTGGAACGTTGAAACGCTGGGACAGCAGGAAAAATGTATCCCCTGCCTGTATGGTGTACAGGGTTCCACCGGGGCAGGATGGTATTGACATGTTCGATCACTCCTTTTCAAAAAGCTTTTCACTCTATGTTATGATGGAGGCAAAATTTTGCTCCATTTTTTTATTTTTAATGGATATATAAGTGCCATAAAGTCGGCAGACTGTTGTCTGAAATAGTGTACAGAAACAAGCCGGAACGCATGTTCAAGGAGGAGGGGGTTATGTGAAAATTATCATAGATGCTGATGCTGCTCCAAGACAGGTTATGCAAATATGTAAAGAAGCTGCAGCTCACTTTTCCGTACAGCTGGTAACTGTAGCCAGCTTTAACCATGTGATCGATTCGGAATGCCACCTTATGGTAAGTGATGAGCCCCAGGCGACAGATATTAGGGTGGCTAATCTTACAGAGCGTGGGGATCTGGTGGTAACTCAGGATTGGGGGCTGGCGGCTTTAGTTCTGGCCAAAGGAGCTGTTGTTTTGACGCCCAAGGGGCGAGTTTTTCAAAACAAAGAGATCACCTTTTTGTTGGAAAAAAGAGAAACAATGTCTAAAATACGCCGCAGTGGTAAACGGGTGAGGGGTCCAAAAAAACGGAGGCGGGTTGATGACAAGAGATTTGAAAAAAACTTATATAAATGGCTGCGGAAGCTGGTGAAGGAAGAGGAGTCAGGTAAGTAGGAGCCGCTGTTGGTATGGAGGGGTTTTACTCTGCTCATACTAATGCCGGAGGTGTTGGTGATGAAAGTGAATGATCTTGGTAAATTACTGATTATAGGAGTTATTTTTGCTTCACTGATAGCAGCTGCTGGATGCTCTTCTAAACCCCAGAGCAAACCCGCACCGAAGGAACCTTCTCCTCCAGGTGAACTAAAACAGCTGCAAACAAGCCTGGATGAGCTTTACAATGCCCTAAAACCAGAATCTCCTGGAAAAGAGCAAGGGGGACAGAAGAAACAGCAGCAAAGCCAAGGAAAGGGAGGGGAAGAACAGACCGCCGGGAAAGGAAAACAAGCAGAGGAAACAAAGAAAAAGGCACCAACAGAGATTGACTGGAATAAGCTTCAAGCACAGGCGGAAAAGATTCATGACCAGTGGAATAAATTAGAGCCCAAGGTGGTTCAGGCCGGGGCTAGACCGGAAAATATCACTGGAATGGAAAAAGAGCTGGATACTCTGCCGACAAAGATTGCTGCCCGGGATCGCTCAGGGGCGCGCCTGGCTGCAAACAGTGCTGCGGGTTATCTACCTGATTTCATTGAACTTTATACAAAAAAGGTGCCACCTGATCTCTACCGGATGCGGGTAATAACCCGGGATGTGTTGCTGTGTGTTGATGATGGGGATTGGGCCGGGGCAGAACAAGATATGTTGAAGATGAAAACCATCTGGTCGAATCTGCTGGTGCAGTTGGAGGATACATCAAAAACGGAAACCGATAAAACACATATGGCACTGCTGGATCTGGAAGATGCTTTAGGAAAAAGGGATGAGGTGCTGGTGTTGATAAAGGGTAATATTTTAGAGAAGAACCTGGATGAAATGATTAAAAGGCATGATATGAAGATGTAAGCTCGCAAGGCTTCTGATGTATCTGTTTCCATGCATAAAAATACAGTTTCCGGGGCAAAAGTATAATATTGACGTAATCGGATGGAGTGAGAATAATGGGTGACAGACCGTACCGAGGAGTTAGCTTTTATGAATACAAATTAGAGCGAGTGATGAAGCGGCTCGGGGTGGACTCATATAGCTTCAACTGGGACCGCTGGGGTTGCTATGTTGATTTCTATTATAGAGGGGAACTGTACAGGTTTGAACACAGTGTTGAAAAGGCCAGGTCCAGAGGGGTAGAACTGCGTAGTGGATCCGAATCATTTATTGAGGTTGTCATGACATTTGAGGATATAGCAAGCATTGTTGAGCGGGGAATTTATGGTTTGGAAACATGGGTGCGGGGGATGAAATACCTCCCCAGTGCCATTGAGCTGCCGGAATATTTCAAGATTCTTGGATTTACTGAAGTTCCTGGCAGCCTAGAAGATATACGACAGCGTTACCAGACGCTAACCAGCCAGCTTCCATCAAATGGTGGGGAGAAGGAAGCAAAAATTGCACAGCTTAAAAACGCGGCAGAGGAGGCTTTTCATTACTTTAGGGAGAGCAGGTCTACCATCCAATAAGTAGGAATTAGGTTGAAGATATTCACTTATGGATCAATCAGCACTAATTAGGATTGCTCTATGACTTTAAGTTCCTTTTTGTCATCAGGATCAGACGTTTCTTCACTGGGGTCCGTTGTTTCCTTCGGATCCGGATCCACGGGTTCTGGTTTTTCCTCTTCCACTGGTTGTTCCTCAACAGGTTCCTCAGTTGGCCCCTCCTCACCATCCTCCTCCTGAGGTGGACTAACCACTTCTTCCCCCACTGGATTTTGAGCGACCTGTGTTTGCGTTTTGGGGCTGGAATTCACGCCCGGTGGTGTTGCCAAGACCACCTTAGAAGTAGTAATGCCGTTATAAAAGAGGTCATAGG
>DUMY01000079.1 GCA_012839645.1 Syntrophomonadaceae bacterium | reverse complement strand
GTCTTGGCATCATCACCCCGCTTCTGCCGTCATCTTCATCTGCCTTTGCAGTCAGGTGATGACGAAATTTTGGAAAAGATGCACAGGCCATATACCACCAAGGAATACCGGGAACTCTTTCTGAGGGCAGCAAAGATGATGCCAGGGTTGGCTGTGACCACAGATGTGATGGTGGGGTTTCCTGGGGAAACGGACAGACACTTTGAAAATACCTATAACTTAATTTCCTCGCTTCCATTTAGGGATCTTCATGTTTTTAAATACTCCCCTCGCCCCGGTACTCCAGCAGCTGAGATGCCTGATCAGGTAAAGCCGAGGAAAAAGAATGAACGCAGCAGAAAACTGCGTGAACTGGCCAGCAGCAAAGCCAGAACTTTTGCCGAGGGTGCCCTGGGTGAAACACTGGATGTGTTGGTAGAGAGGCGTTTTCGAAAAAGGCCTGGGTTTTGGCAGGGAATCACAGATAACTACCTGCGGGTGATCTTCCCGTCACAGGAAAAAGAACTGCGGGGAGCACTGCTGCCGGTAAGAATGATGAAGCTTGCAAAAGGCGACCTGATCGAAGGCAAAACAAGGTAAACATTTCCAGGTGTCTGTCACCTGTAAAATATGGTGGGTGACACCGCTGTGCTGGTTCTGCCATGAATTATTAGTATTATTATGGTAAGATAGGCTTTAGTATCTAAGAAGGAGGCAAACAAGTTGTCTGACTGTATCTTCTGTAAAATTGCCAAGCATGAGCTCGGATCTGATTCGGTCTATGAAGACAACGAATTTTTGGCATTCCGTGATATCAATCCGGCTGCCCCGACACATGTTTTGCTGATTCCCAAGAAACACGTCAGTTCTCTGCTGGACCAAGGGGCTGAACAGGAACTGCTGGGTAAGATGATGGCACTGGTACCACGCTTAGCAAAGGAACTGGGGATTGCTGATGACGGCTTCCGTGTAGTAATCAACACCGGGAAGGAAGGCGGCCAGACTGTGGACCACCTGCATATTCACATCCTGGGCGGGCGTGCCCTACAGTGGCCTCCAGGCTAAATTGCAAACTGGTATCAAACCAGGGAACTGTCTAACGCAGGTTCCGAGGCAAAAAGAGATCAGTGAGAATGTACGAGAACCATTCCCTGCCAACCACCAACCACTAATTTTACGGTGATCACATGTATGAGGAACTGATGGAAATCTACAATAAGCTCTTCGAACACTTTGGTCCCCGGCACTGGTGGCCGGCAGATACTGCTTTTGAGATGGTCATGGGGGCGATTTTGACACAGAATGTATCCTGGCGCAGTGCTGCTAGCGCCATTGAGAACCTTAAACAAGATGGGATACTTTCACTAGAGGGGATCCTTTCCTGTGATCCCGTGGATCTGGCTGTCCTGGTGCGGCCGGCTCGCTACCATAACCAAAAGGCAAAGAAGCTCCAGTCCTTTTGCCGTGTGATAGCTGCGGAGTTTGGGGGCGATCTGGAAGCATTTCTATCCCAGGAGATGGGGATACTGCGGGAGCGTCTCCTGGATATCTACGGCATAGGGCCTGAGACTGCGGATTGTATTATCCTTTATGCTGCCGAAAAACCCATCTTTGTAGTGGATGCCTATACCAGGAGGATTTTCTCGCGTCTGGGATATTTCCCGGAAAAGATCAGCTATGAAGAGACGCAGCACTTCTTTATGTCAAACCTTCCACGGGATGTTGCACTATATAATGAATACCACGCTCAAATAGATGCCTTAGGACATCACACCTGCCTCAAAAGCAAGCCCCGCTGTGGAGAGTGCCCGGTGGTATGCCGGTGTTCTGTTCAGGACCAGTTTACTAGGCAGAAGTAAGCTTGACGCCAATGATCCCAACGATGAAAGGTGAATTATGATGGCTACTAAAACCTCTTCTTTCGGTACCTCAAAAAGAGAAGCACATGACTCTTCTGTTTTCTATGCACGCAGCCTTTACAGGGATGACTTTCCATCTCTACACTGCCTTCTTAGCGAGCTGGGCAAGCAAATAGAAAAGAGAAGTGTTGAGGATAAGCCTCTGGACGAATGGGTGAACCGTATTTACTGCCATACCTCCGAGGATATGAGCCATATACCGGATGAGAGTGTTGCCCTTGC
>DUMY01000078.1 GCA_012839645.1 Syntrophomonadaceae bacterium | reverse complement strand
GCCCCTGAAGAGTTTACATATTTAATACTCCTATCAATAAACAACAATGCAATTTCTGCCGTTTTATTCGTAGCCATCCTGTAGGTTATCAACGATGCCGAGAAACAGCCCAAAAGTGTGTTTATCTTAACCCGAAAAAACACCATTTATTCTCCTGCCATGCAGGTTTATATGTTCTTACTGTCCCTCTACAAGGTGAACAAGGGGGTGTCGGAGCATTGGCAACAGGAGAGATTAGAATAGACACCGGCACTCAAGATGCAAGACAGGTTTTACAAAAAGTTGCTGATTTGAATTTGCATGACGAGAGGTTGCTAGCATATTACGAGGAGATACCGGTTAAAAAGCGCGAAAAGGTGCTGCTGCTTGGTGAGACACTTTATGCTGTCAGCAATTGTTTTTTAAGGTTGGGGGCTACTGAAGCCAAAATCCAGCAGGCGGAGACAGAAAAAGCATTACTAAACTCAGAGTTGCGCGCGCTCAGCTATCAGATTAATCCCCATTTCCTGTTTAACACCCTCAATACGATCCAGATGTTATCTGTCATAGAAGGAGCGAAAAAAACACCGGATATCATTAATGCCTTGAGTAGTCTGCTGCGGGCCAGGCTTAATGATTGTGATCTACTGACTTCTGTAAAAGAAGAGATGGAGGTCGTGAAGAATCTCCTTATCATCCATAAAACACGTTTTGAAGACAGGGTTCAGATTGTAATGGATATTTCCTGTGATATCCTGAATGCACAGATACCTACATTATCACTACAGCCGCTGGTGGAAAATGCGCTTACACACGGATTGGAACCCTATGAAGGGGTCGGGCGTCTGGAATTACAGGCAGAAGTACAGGGGGAAGATTTAATATTTCATGTAAGGGATAATGGCGTCGGTATGACACCTCAAGAATTAAAAAAAATATTTGATGATCTCAATCGAGAGGAATTGCAAGGCGAAGTGAGTGAAATCGGGATCACAAATGTTCACACACGCTGCCGTGCACTATATGGTAAAGAATATGGTGTCAGCATTAAAAGTGAAAAGAACCGGGGAACGGAAGTGGCGCTCCGGATTCCTTTAATTATATGAGGTTGTGAAAAAGTGAAGATTTTACTAGCAGATGATGAGCCTATCGTTCGTCGTGGGCTCAGACAGATGATTGAAAATTTCAATGTTTCTTTTAATACTATTCTAGAAGCGGGTACAGGTCAGGAAGCAGTAGCCTTGGCAAAGCAGTATCGGCCAGAGATTATTTTGCTGGATATTAAAATGCCCGGCCAAGATGGTATTGCTGCTGCCCAAAAGATTATGCAAGTAAATCCCCAAACCAAGGTTATTTTTTTAACGGCATACGCATATTTTAATTACGCCCAGGAGGCAGTTCGCTGCGGCGCAAAAGATTACCTTGTTAAGCCTGTACATCCGGAAGATCTGAGGCAAGCAATCAGTGTTTGTGTTGAGGAAATTGCTGCATCCCGGTTAACAGTGACCTGTCCAAGCAGTTTGACCAGGTCTCAGCAATATGTCAAATCAGCAGTTGACTATGTTTTGAAGAATTATATGAAAT
>DUMY01000077.1 GCA_012839645.1 Syntrophomonadaceae bacterium | reverse complement strand
ATACCCGTTTTCTGGAGGAGGGGGGATCATGCCTGGTAGAGGCAAGGAAGTTTTTTCGAATACCAGGAAAAGCACCTCGGTTCGGCAGTTTGTGTTCGGTTTTCTTCCGATAATCTGTATCGAATTTATTATAGTGGGAGTTATTATCTACATTTTCGTGCCTAAGGGATGGCCGTTGCTGCTGGCTTTTACTTTATTGTTTTGCTTGTATTCGTACGCAGCTATTATTTTTACCGGCATGATTCGCTCAGCTCATATTTTATTCGCAGATGAATTATACTTGCGTATGGCCTCGTGGTTTAAATGCCGCCTTTCACTTTCGCTGATTGCCGCGGCAGAACAATATTCCCCATCTTCATATCCCAAGCCGGATATGCTCGGTTGTATGCTTGTCAGAGATAGAGAGACACTCTACTGTTTGTCGCGTAAAAGGGATATTATTAGGATCCTGTTGACAGAACCGGTTATGGTCAAGGCTCCAGCTGCAGAAGACCGCAAAGATAAGCGGGGGTTGGTGCGAGAAATATTGGTTAATGTTGATGAGCCTGAAAGATTTTTGGAAAGTATGAGCAGGGTGGTCCCAGTGAAGGGGGAACTTCATAGCAGCGGAAGCAGTGAAAGCGATGGGATAGTTGCAGCAGATTCTATAGAAGAAGCTGCCATCCCCTTGATGCAAACTAAGATTGCTGATGGAGCGGTGCAGATAGTTAACAATACTGCAGGGGAAAGCGAAGGAGCAATTCTCAATGCAGAAGTTGCAGATGGCGCATCTGCAACTTCTGTAGATGAAACTGAAAGGGCTCATTCGATAGGGGCTAATTATTTTAAAACACACGCCGATCTACTTCCCAGTTTACAATTTGAGAAATTAACCAGGTATTATGGCGATTTTCCCGCTGTCCAGGACCTCACCTTAAAGACTTATCCAGGTGAAATTTTCGGTTTTCTTGGGGCCAACGGAGCGGGTAAAACGACTACTATCAAGATGATCACCGGACTTTTACGGCCGACTGTGGGAAAAGTGATGGTCAGTGGTAAGGACCTGTGGCAGCCGGGCACAGAGGTGCGCCGTCTGATCGGGTTTGTTCCTGATACCCCCCTGGTTTATGAGAGGCTGACTGCCAGGGAACATATGATGGTGGCAGGCAGACTTTATGGCCTGCCCCAGGAGAGGATAAGAGAGAGGACAGAAGAATTCTTGTCTATCCTTGGTTTAGAAACATGGGGTGACCAGATGATTTCCACCTATTCCATGGGCATGAAGCGCAAGATCTCTTTAGCCTTGGCTCTGCTGACCGATCCAGAGCTGATCATCGTTGATGAGCTGACAAATGCCTTCGATGCTCCTACACTGGCTCAGATCAAAGATATCCTGATCGATCTCCGGAACAGGGGAAAGACTGTTTTTATGTCAACACATGTGATGGATGTTGCTGAGAAGATCTGCGACCGGGTGGGCATCATCCACCAGGGGCAGCTTAAAGCCTTGGGCACGGTTGATGAACTCTGCAGAGCCTTTGATGTTGACGGCGGGCTGGAGCCTTTATTTCTGAAGATTGCTGCGGGGAAGGGGGCGGTGCAGTGATGGGTCAGTGGCAGGTGCTGGCGGGAAGCAAATTGAGGGAAGTCTGGAATCACAGGCTGCGTTTCGGCCGCTCCGGTGTCTGGTTCATCCTTATGGAAGTGATCGGGGTAGTGATGATTATTTTCTGGCTGAGTTTTGCTATGCCGCCAGGGGTAGCTTATCCCCAGCTGCCGGGTATCTTGGGATTCCTGGTGACCATGAATCTGCTGATGGGCTTCGGCAACAGCTACACTCGGGCGGAAGGAATGCTGTTCAGTAATGAGGCCCGCCTTGACCGGCTGCTGGCTCATCCCAAAGATGTTATTTT
>DUMY01000076.1 GCA_012839645.1 Syntrophomonadaceae bacterium | reverse complement strand
TCAGAATTGTATTTTGAGGGGGCGGGTAAACACTCCAAATTGGGTGAATTGATTGGCCGTGCTGTTAAACCGGCTGTCAAAGAGGCCTTATTCAGACAGACAGGTTTGTCGCCGCAGATGCAGCACAGCGTCTTGCGACGCTTGAAGCGCTTCGGTGTTAATGAAGATATACTGTGGCAGAAGTATTTGGCTGGTAACGGTAATAATGATGTAAAATTACAGTTTACGGAGTGCTTGTCTCAGTTAGACAGAGATCAGCAATTGGTGACCTATACGTCCTTGTACGTTCACCTGCTGGATCAATTTCTCTGGGAACTGTTATCCGAAGAGGAAACCGTACAGGCCGGTAATGAATTATTAGCATTGGTTACCGGCAAGTTTGGCGTTCCACTGACGGTGATTGGTGGTTCGAAGCTTCAGGACTATATTCAGGCATGGGAAAAACTGATTGTTCAGATTGTAGCAAAGGAATTAAATAACTAATACCAATTATTTTTGTGATTGCAGGAATTTAAGTATTAGTGGAGAAATAATATTATATAAGTTAATATTATTCAGCTCAGGTTCCTTTGCTTGCGCAAAGGATAAGAGGGAACCAGGTGAAAATCCTGGACGGTCCGGCCACTGTAAGTGGGTAGCTTTCTGCTAGGTAAGCCACTGGGGAATATCCGGGAAGGCAGAGAGGAAGTGATAACCCATAAGTCAGGAGACCTGCTTGAGCTTGAGGCAAATCTTTACCTTCCCATGGAGAGGGTTGTGCCAGGGCATTTGATGCCAGGTAATATTGTGTGATTACCTCCAGTCTCTCTTGGGACTGGAGTTTTTTGTTTAACCCATTGTTACTCTCCTTTCTTCCGGCAGTTCGCTGCCGGAATTTTTTTAAGAAAACCCCGGTGTATGAGAAAAGATTAAATAGTTAAGCCATGCTATAGGTATGTTTTTGGAAACAGATTGAATTGATCAAAACAGGCGGTGGAACGGATACCAGTCCACCGCCTAATTATTAAGGTACATCTAAGGTTTGAATAAGGTTTCAACCGCTGATAGGGCAAGCTTCTACACAGGCAAAAAGCTGAATATAACCTTACTGTCCTAGTTCCTTATGGTACTGCCTTACAAACCGCACACCGAAAAGGGGTGTATCAATGCAGATATCAGGTTTTTCAAAGTGTACTGCCTGATCTATCTGCAACAGTCCTCCTTCAATGGTGTAAGCAAAAGGATCTATGGCAAAGAGTGTGGCATGAAAGAGTAATCGTCTAGCCATGGGATCTTTACCGGCCTGGGCTGTGAGCCAGTGATGCAGTTGTTCTTTATTAAAATTCATTAATGAAAGCGTAAATCCGGTGATAATCGCTGGGGAAACCAGCTTCCCAAGGATGAAAAAAACAGTAATTGATTCGACTAATTTTGGATAGCTGCTAGTTGTTACAGCTGTAGACGAATTTGTATTGTTAGATAAGTTGTTTTTTATAGAATTACTGCCGTCATTATCATAAATCTGCATGACTGTTTTGATTGTGAATT
Source organism: Syntrophomonadaceae bacterium (assembly GCA_012839645.1). GTDB lineage: Bacteria > Bacillota > DSM-12270 > Thermacetogeniales > Thermacetogeniaceae > Syntrophaceticus. The sequence continues at coordinate 1,428 of DUMY01000076.1, read as the reverse complement.
GCCATGCAGGGCAGCTTTCACCATCGAAATTTAATAGAGCCATATCAGTTGCAGTGAGTTCATTTTGCGTATTGTTCTCAATGGGAACAGGTATACCGATAGAAGCCAAGCTTTTTAACATATTTTCCGATGGAGTGAGTTCTCCACGTAAGACCCTCGATAGATTTGAATGGTTTACTCCTGCCTCTGATGCAATACCTCTAATGGATTTGCCTGGCCTGTATTGCTTAAAGAGCTCTCTTAAATGGCTCCCTTGTTTTTGATCCCATTTTTTCAAAACATTAACCTCCTGATTGGTTTCAACACATTACATATTGTATCATATTGCAAGACACTTCCTGAACCAGTTTAACCCTTCCCGATATATCCCGCAATACCTTCATATATAGGGCGTTGCGGGATATGTCTTTTTATACCTTCCCGAAATGAAAAACGTTTTCCCGGTCTGGTTGGGGTATAACTGGGGTGGTCCCTTAACAGGTGCATGATAACAAAATAAACCTTGACAACACATAATAAAACGTTTATGATAGTTAAAACGACATATCTTGTCGTCTGTAACGGGGGGAATTTATGTCCATTTTTCAGGATGCTGTAGATTATGCGGAAACGTTAAGGAAAGACCGGGCAAAACCTAAAATTAAAGGAGTGACAAGACGAGTGACAGCTGACCAGGTATTAAGAAAGCTGGATGCCCTGGGATTAAACGTTAATAGCGAAAGGACGTTACAAAGGTATGTTAAAGATAAACTCATCCCTATGCCTGACCGCAAAAGTTTAGGGCGGGGTAAGGGTAGAATTACAGATTATGCAAAAGAGACCCCGGCGGAGTTTTACGCCAGTTACAAGTTAAGACACGAATACCGGATTAGATCTTCTGATGTGATTAGCCGGTGCAGGGAAAAGGCTTTAATCATGGAGAATAGCCCCGATTGCCCTGGCCGGTCCCTGGCTGAATGGGATTTTAGCGATGATCCGCAGGTATTTTTTGAGGTTAAATGTGGCGAGCTGTGGTTAATGGAAAAACACAAAGCTCTACACGGTAGTAAGGACGTTGATTGTGAGGTATGTAAATATCTTAGAGGGGATATGTTTTATTAAATAATCAAAAATTATTTCACGCGTGAAATAATTAACGGCACCTGCAAAGGTGCTTTTTTTATGCCTATTTTTAAGGGAGGAGATTCTTTATGCTGACAGGCAAAAAGCTGGACTGGAACACCATGCCCCCACTCTTTGGGGTAGAGTATTTGCGAAAAGATGTACTCAAGGAACAGATTGGAAGAAACACACTTTACGAACTGGTACGCCAAGAAAGTTTCCCAGCGCGGAAACTGGGGAGTAAAATCGTTATCCATCGTGACGGCCTTCGCAAGTGGTTGGATGAACTATTTGACCTCAATGGGGATGCTTAAAGCGATCTGCGGC
>DUMY01000075.1 GCA_012839645.1 Syntrophomonadaceae bacterium | reverse complement strand
GTAAATTGCGGTCGTGAATATTTTGGGCAGTTTTCCCAATTCCAACAAGTAAACCTACGATAAGAATACTCTTAAAGCCTCGCAACGGTACCTGGTACCACCCGTATTATGTCGAATAGTAGCGAACGGGACAATATGAGGAATTAGGCAAGGAGTATGTCAATGGCCATTTGAAAATCCGCACTTTTGGCCACGAAAAGTCGTCAACTATATTATGGAAACATCATCCCTCCTTTACCTGACTAACATGAGGCGGCACCAGACGGTTACGAATTCGATAACTGTCCCCGCGTAAGGTAATTACGTGGGCATGGTGTAACAGACGGTCCAAAAGGGCTGCCGCTGTGCCTGGACTTGTAAACAGGGTTCCCCATTCACTAAAATCCAAATTGCTAGTAACAATCAAGGATACGTTTTCATATGCCCTACTAATTAACTGGAATAGGTGGTCAGAAGCTGTCTTGTCAAGGGTTAAATAACCCACTTCGTCCAGGATAATCAGATCGTTTCGCAGTAAGGCCCGCATGTATTGAGAGAGACTGCCATCGGCCAGGCTAGCATACATTTTAGTGGTTAGATCGTCCATCGTTATGAACAGGACATGGTAGCCTGCGTTTACTGCCTCAATACCTAGGGCGATACCAAGATGCGATTTCCCGACCCCCGGTGGTCCAAGAAAGATTAGATTCTCCCGTTTAGTGATGAATTCCAATGTAGCTAAATCACGAATGGTTTGTTGGCTTACTGAGGTCTGGTAGGAAAAATCAAAATCATCCAGGGTATGCCAGGCGGGAAAGCGGGCAGCTTTCAGGCGGCGTTGCCGCTGAGTGGTTTCCCTACCGGTAACCTCCTCTTGAACAATGTAGGCCAGGAAATCAAGATATGAGGGTTCCTCTTCAAGGGCTACCTCATTGATGTCGTCCAGTGTATCCCGTATGTGCCGTAGTTTCAGACGCTTTAAGTTTTGTTCAAGAGTTTCCCGATCCGCAACACCAATAGTCCGAATCATTGGGCCGCCCCCAATCCCCCGTAGTAGCTTAAATCTCGTTTTTCCACCTGAACATCTAGATTGGTGGAAAGGGGTGCGGTTTCAACACCGTCTATTTCCGGTAAGCTCTCTGGAGCTGATTCGTAACGTCTCAAAATACCTTTTAGGCTTCCATAACCAAAGGATCCATACTTTAAAGCCCGCTGCATAGCCTGACTTATGGAAACGGGGGAATAAGATTTAGTTAAGGCGATGATTTTTTCCATTTGATCCCGTAGGCTTCCCACCCTGTTCCTGCTTAAGCCTTGCAGGTAAGCCTCTGCCTCTGGAGCAAGACCCTCAAACTTGGCTTGTAGTGGGTTTGAAGGGGTTTTACGTTGTTTGGCCAGCTCATGCGCCGGGTAGTGCTCATCCCGGATGATACGTTTGCCACGGCCATACTCAAGCTGGATGGTGTCTACTACGCCCCGATCGTCTAGCAGTTCCAGGTGGTTCTCATATCGCCGAAAGCGCACTCGTTGCCGGGCCCACCGGGACGGCACAGAGTACTGGTTACCCTCCACCGAAATTAGGTTGGTACGGGTGGCCCTGCGGTCTTCTAACACGAAGGGATGTGCAGCTGATTCTGATAGGGGCTGCAGGTAATTTCGTTCATCGCTTAGCCGCTCAAAAGGTACCTCACCGGTGGTGCCGTGTATCCGGATGTTAGCCTTATTATTACACCAATCCAATGCCTGATGGTTCAGATCTATCAGGTCGTTGAACTCACGACCGTAAAAGAAACCTCGGCGCACATATTTGACCATTGATTCCACTTTGCCCTTCGATTCGGCATCGTAAGTCCAACATGCTTTCGGGGTAAACCCGGTAGCCAATGCAAAATGGAGAAGGTTTTCGTTAAACCGAACTATTTTTCCCACCCGCTCGGAAACCACAACCCTGGCGTTATCAAATACGATTTCCCGTGGGACGCCACCGATGTACGCCAATGCACGGTACAGACAGGAAAGAAATGTGGCCATATCTGTCCGTACCACAAACTCTACATAGCTAACACGGCTCCAACAGAGTGTGAAAACAAAGGCGTAAAGCTTATAGGTGGCTCCGTCCACCACGATGGTGCCAAAATGGCCCCAGTCCGCCTGTGCCTGCTCACCGGGTAGGGTTTCAAAGGGCTTATATTCACGGTGTTTTTGGGGGCGTATTGAAGCCACATAGCGGCGCAAGGTGCGGGCGGAACCCTTGTAGCCTCTAGCCTTGATCTCATCAAACAACCGATCTGCAGAAAGTTCGGGGTATTTCTCCAATCGCTTTATGATATAATTTTGATATGGGTCGACTAGTTTTGGTCTTGGCCCATAGCTAACTGTTTCCAATGGCGAACCATCCCAATACTTGCTTACTGTATCCCGACTAATTCCTAACCTTCGAGCTATTGCTCTTTTTGATAGACCTTGTTTTTTTAACTGCATAATGTCCACAATCATTGATACCTCCGTCAATTCCAGGTTCACTCCCTCGCTCTGATTTGGTGGTGCTTATCAGAGCATAATTAGGGGGTGAACCTTCTTTTACCTGCTATGTTATTTGAAGGTGGTCTACTTTTCGTGGCCATTTATGCTGATTTTATACTGGCCATTAACACACAATTGTCTTATTCGTTGGTATTCGACAAAAGTCGGGTGGTAACCGGTACCTTACTGAGATAGTGATCCCAATCAATTACTTGAGTAAACCCTAGCTTAAAATCTAGGGTTGCTACATGCCCAATTTATAAAGGAGAAATAGTTGGAGGAGACCACCCAGTTATCGGAACTATGAGAAGAAGGGTAGGTTTAGCTATCACAAAGGAAAATTTAATAATAACGAGTACCCAGACAGATGCAAATGCAGTCAATATTTCGCTTCCGCATGTAAGAGCAAATGTAGCTGATGAATCAGCTATTTCAGCATTGGGTATATTTGTATTTGGTTTAGTAGGTTTAGGAGCAAAAGAAAAATTTTTAATACTCGAAATAGATGATCCGATCAGCAAAGAGAAGTATACAAGTGTGTTTAGAATCGGTTTCCCGAATGCTATTGCTGATCTTATTAACAAACAAAGATATGATCTTTTATGTTCTACCGGCATAACCACAAACTAAGAAGTTTTCTTATGGAATATACTCCTGCAATATCAAACTTAATGGTATGGCTAGTAGCCCATGCTTTTAGTATCGACGAGAGGAGCAAAGCGAAACCTCACGGGCCGACAATGCGGAAAAACCGCAAATGGATTTAACCAAAACTCCATTTTAAAATAAACCAAACATCAAGGATAATATGAAGCTACCCGTAAGCTATCTTAGCCTAGATAGCTGAACAGTAAGCCGGTGGAACGGTTTTGAGTTAACGACCGCATTCTACAAACATCGGGTGATATCAGGCACTATTGCTGTAACCCAGTTCACAATTTTCCCACAGGCAGTAGCTCCTCCCATAATTAATTACCAGCAGGATTTAGAAGCAAAAAAAACGAAGTATACACATAGTTTACAAATCTCCCAATAGCTTGTAGTTTTTTGTCATATATTATTATGTCTATTGTAAAGGGATGATATAGCAAATATGCAATCTGATCTTTTAAATCATGAAAACCATATAGCCCAGGGTAGGTTAGGAAGGCACGAGACATTCACTCCCAGATATGGATGGTTGAAAAAAGGATACGATGCTGTAACGGAAGATGGAAATATATTTAAGGCGTCTGATGCGATAGAGAGATTGGGCGTTGGGAAGAACATGGTAAGGTCTATCCGTTACTGGTGCCAGACTTTCAAGCTTATTGAAGAGGATAGCAACAGGGAGATGGTGCCAACAGAGTTGGGGAATAAACTCCTTCATGATGACGGTTGGGATCCTTTTCTAGAGGATGTTGCTTCTTTATGGCTGCTGCATTGGCAGCTCTTTGTGCCACCTCTTGATGCAGTAAGCTGGTCATTTGCTTTTAACAAGTGCAACCTTTGGAGTTTTGATATTAAGCAGCTTGGCAAAGTAATATACAATGCTGCTCAAAAATATCCGAGCTTTTTAACGAGATCTGAAAAAACCTTTTATAGAGATGCTTCTTGTATTATTCGAATGTATTATGAATCAACTTCAAAAAAAGAATCTGAAATTGAATGCCCTTTCACACAGCTAGGGCTCATACAAAAAGCAGAAGAAGTCAGTCTAGTTTGCTACGATACAGGGACAAAGCGAAACCTTCCTGCACTAATTTTTGCGGCTTCATGTTTTTCCTACATGATTTTCTATGCTTCTTCAGGACAAAAAACCATATCTCTTTACCGTTTAACCCATGATATCAATTCTCCGGGTGTGGTTTTTAAATTACCGGAAAGTGCTGTGGGTGATTATTTATATAGAGCAGCAAGTGAATTGAATGGTTTTTCTTTGGCCGAAGTTATGGGAAGTCAGCAGCTGCATTTTGAACGAGAGCCTCTAGAGTTATATTGGGCTGCACTTGATAAATACTATACGGAGCGATAATAGCATGAATCTATCTGATTTTATTTATCCTGATATGAATATTGCCCGTTCAATAAATCTGGAGCGGGATCGTGGGAAAGTTGATGTAATAACAGATTATCAAATTACCGCCAAAACACGTGAAGCACTTGGCCGTTTTGTTGATTCTCTGCAAGGGGAGAGGGTTTCGGCGTGGTCTTTAACTGGACCTTATGGCATGGGCAAGTCTGCTTTTGTTAATTATTTGATGGCGATAACTGGTCCACTAGAAGATCAGGTTTCGCAGTTAGCTATGCAAAAACTTAAAAAAGTTGATCCAGATTTGCACGATATGCTGTCCGACAGTATGAGTAGGGTTGTTGGAGATGAAGGTTTTTTCCGTGTTTTTGTTACTGCTGCTTATGAACCTATAAACTGTACCTTAGCACGTGCACTACAAAATGCACTTACTAATATAGCTTTACCAGGCATTGCCGGAGTGATTAAGCAGTTGAAGGCACTCCGTGCAAAGAGTGTTATTGAGTCCAGTGAGATTTATGCTATTTTTCAGGATATATTTGAGTTAATGAATAGGCCGATAGTCATAGTAATAGATGAAATTGGCAAAAATTTGGAATATATGTCACACCACTATGATAAAGGTGACATTTATATTATTCAGCAGCTAGCTGAGCTGGATTATGTTTATCTGTGGGTATGTCTCCATCAGGCTTTTGATGAATATGTGATCGGTCTGTCTACTGTTCAAAGTCGAGAATGGAGCAAAATCCAAGGTCGTTTTGAGGATATTTCCTTTATGGAAGCCACTTCACAGATGCTTTATTTGATAAAAAAAGCACTGAAACGGAATTTAAATAAGGAACAGAGTGCCCATGTCGAAAAATGGGCGGTGGATGCAAAGTGTTTTATTGACGAAACTTACATGACAAACAAGCAGCAGCTTGATGTAAATAGCATAGCTTCTATGTATCCGCTTCATCCCCTCACTGCCATGGCTTTAATAGAGTTGTGCCGGAAATTTGCCCAAAATGATAGAACTCTTCTCTCCTTTATCTGCAGCGGTCATATGAATGCATTACCTGCCTACCTTGATAGAACAGAGGTGAGTTCTACGGGTAGAATACCTGCTGTAGGTTTGGATTACCTTTATGATTATTTTTTCCAGATCAGTACTGCTGCATATATCAACCGTGCCGAATCACAGCAGTGGGTTGAGATACATGACAAGGTAAGCAATGCCAGCTACAACCTATCGGAACAAGATAAGGTCATTTTGAAGAATATCGGAATCTTAAACCTGTTATCAGGAACCTTGGGTGTTAAGGCTAGTCCGGAGACTATTTATTATATTATGGAATACTCTCATAATATGGGCAGAGAAGCGGTTAAATCATTAATGGACCAATTAGTTGCTAGGGGAGCTATCCTTTACAGGGAGTACGCTGGGGAGTATCGGTTATGGGAAGGGTCTGACTTTGATATCTATGGGGCGCTTCGGGAAAAAAAAGCGAAACTGGCTATCGGATCAATTGATGCGCTTTTGCAGGAGTATTTGCCTTTTACCTCGATTATTGCTTCACGCCATTCCTATAAAACAGGTACTGTTAGACGTTTTGAAAGACGTTGGTTGAATGCGGAATTTATTACGAAAGATATGGCGCCTAAAAAAGGATATGATGGGCTTTTTCTATATTCTTTTGGAACTGTTGCGGTGCCAAGTCATATTCCGGAGCAATGTTGTGATGGCCGACCCTTATTTGTTGCGTATGTGCCATCTTTGCCTACTATACATGAATTAGCCTTAGAGGTAGCTGCGGCCAGATCCGTTCTTGAGGAAAGTCCTGAACTTGCACATGACAGTGTGGCAAGGAAAGAGGTAAAATTCCGTATTAAGGTAGCCGAGCAGCAGTTTCGAAAGTGCCTTAGTCAGATGTATTTTCCTGGTGCAGAAGAAGTACTCTGGTATAAAAAAGGGGAACTGATTGAGATTCATAATGCCAGGGAACTATCTGCGGCTCTTTCAGATCTTTGTGATTGTTATTATAATAAGTGTCCGCTGATAAGGAATGAAATGATTAGTTATGAAAAGCTGTCCAATGTAGCTGTGAGGGCACGGCGCGAATTGGTAGAGGCTATGGCAACTAGGGCAGGTGAAGAGCAGTTGGGATTTGAAGGGTTTGGGCCTGAGGTGGCGGTATACAGGTCACTGCTCCTGACGGAAGGGCTGCATCTGCGAGACGAGGAGACAGGTTGTTGGCGCTTATCCTTGGATGGGAAAGATCCTCGTTTGAATGTTCTTTGGAAAGAGATCAGCGAATGCATAGCCAATGCCGGCGATGAGGGAATAACTGTTGCTGATATTCTCGGAGTATTGCGTGAACCGCCGTTTGGTATGAGGAAGGGGCCAGCTCCTATATACATCTGTTTATATCTACTTGTTAAATCAGAAGAAGTTGCGGTATTCCAGGAGGGGGCTTACCAGCCCTACTTGAATGCTGCAGATTTGGCGTTAATGCTGAAGCGGCCGGAGCTGTTTACGCTAAAGCGATTTACTTCCACTAATGTAGAACGCGAAGTTTTCGACATTTACCGGAGCATCTTAAGTACAGCTCAGCTAGAGGGTGATCCGGGGCTGCGCAATGCAACAATGTTGGGTGTTGTTGGTCCACTAATCAAGTTTGTAAATGGGCTACCTACATATGCCAGACAGACTAGGGATATTTCCCCAGAAGCTCAACTTGTTCGATCCGCTGTTTTAAACTCTGTTGATCCTATAGACCTGTTATTTGATGAACTGCCAGAGGCGGTTGCAATAGATCTAAAAATGAAAAAGAAAGAATACTATGTGTTGGGGGACCTTTTACAAAAAAGACTATGTTCTGCACTGTTAGAGTTAAGTAAGGCATATCCTTCTCTGAACACTAAGGTACAGAAAACGATACTAAATGTTTTTGGACACGAAAACCTACAGGAACTGTATGATACACAACGACAACGCATTATACCTCTGGTTGATATTTGTGATGATATTGAGCTCAAATCTGTTCTGCAGGCGTTTGCAAGAGAATATACAGATTCAGCTGAGTGGGTCAGTGGAATTGCCGGAATTGTTGTTAAAAAACCGATGGATTCTTGGAGTGATAAGGATTTTACCTTGTTTGCCACTAAACTACGGGATTATGCTGACCGCATCCAGCAGCTTGAAACCCTTGCTTCTGTGAATGGTCAACTTATTGCAGAGAATACCAGGTTACTAAGTGTGATGACTCCAGATGGTGTAGTAAAAAGAGAGATTCTCAAAACGGCAAATACCGGTGATAACGAAATACAGGGCATTCTCAAACCAATTATGGAATTGCCAGAGGATAAATACAGGGCGGTTGTTGCTGCTCTGGTGGAGAAAATATTTAAGGGTGATTCTATTGAACAATGACGCTGACTGTTTCAAAGGTAAGAAAGAACATCATATACTAGCTCTCTCAGGTGGGAAAGATAGTGCAGCATTAGCTGTTTATATGCGTAATAAGTATCCAGATCTAGAACTGGAGTATGTTTTTACAGACAGCGGTTGCGAATTGCCGGAGACCTATGAGTATTTGAATAGAATTAGGGCTGTGTTGAATATCGATATAACAGTTATTAAACCTGAAAAAAGTTGGGAAAGTTACTGGGCTTTGACTAAACATAAAAAAACTCAATATGGTGTTTTTACCTATTTGCCATCTCCTACAAATAGATGGTGTACAGAAGTATTAAAGCTAATACCATATACCAAGTGGATAGAGAAGAATTATTCCGACTATACAGTTCATAGTTATGTTGGGTTGCGTTATGATGAAAAACAAGATCGCAAGGGGTTTAACCCGAGCAACCCAAATTTAAATGTACATCACCCCTTTATTGAAGACTATATGGTCTATGAAGACATTAAGAATTTTTTGTTAAACTCCGGATTAGGGTTTCCAAATTATTATGAATGGCGTAAACGCTCCGGTTGTTATTTCTGTTTTTATCAAACAAAACGTGAATGGCTAGGATTATACGAACACCATCCGGACCTTTTTATGAAAGCAAAAAAATACGAAACTG
>DUMY01000006.1 GCA_012839645.1 Syntrophomonadaceae bacterium | reverse complement strand
TCGCCCAGGACAACGCCCTCTTAGCAGCACTGCCGCTTAAACCTTTACAGGTAATAGCTGCTCGTTTTTCTTTGGTGGTAGCCAACCAGTACTTTACACAAGCCATCTTCCTGCTCCCTCCACTGATCGTTTTTGGTATGGGAGAAGGACTGGGAATACAGTACATCATCCTGGCTGCCTTTATATTTCTCCTTTTCCCTGCCTTGCCGCTGGCTCCTGCTGCACTTCTATCCATTCTGCTGATGAGTAGGGCAGGCAGCAAACGCCTAAAAGATATTTTTACAATCCTATCCTATGTGATTTTGATTGTATTTATCATTGGAATACAATTTTTTATGCAGTCACTACCAGAGGGAGATGAACTATCTTCAATTGAATCGATAATTCAAACACGTGGAGCATTGTTAACAGAAATAGGACACAGCTTTCCTCCAGCGGTCTGGGTTACTAAAGCCTTGACTATGGCGGGAACTGCTGAAGGATTGCTCAATCTCGGTTTTTTCCTGATGCTGACAGGTGCTTTTGTCGCTTTACTGCTGTTCCTGGGAGAAAAATATTTCTACCGAGGACTCTTCACAGGTGAAGAGGTAGCAAAGAAACATCGCGTCGTTGACAACCGTAAAAACGCATGGAAAGCCTCATCACCTTTCAAGGCACTGCTCCTCCGAGAGCACCGCCTCTTTATCCGTACTCCTGTTTTTTTGATGAATGTCCTTCCAGTGGCCATTATTGTTCCGATTTTTGCTGTGCTTCCCCTGCTGGCCCAGGGGAAAATGTTTGAGTTCGGGGAACTGGGAACATATCTAGTCAAATACCCCTACCTTAAACTATCTATTATCGCCTTTATGACGTTTATCGCTGGAACTCTACCACTGTCTCCATCAGCATTATCCCGGGAAGGCAAACTCTTTCGGCTTTCCCAATTAATTCCGGCAAGCCCAGGAGAACAGGTCAAAGCCAAGTTCTGGTATATCCTGACGATAAACTTTTTGTGCACACTGCCCCTGTTCGTTTTGTCCATTTTCTTGCTGCGCTTGACATGGATGGACACCTTGGTACTTGCTGCCTTGGGTTTTGCCACAGCTGCGGCAGTAACAGCTCTGGGAATCCTAATTGATTTGCTGCGCCCATTTTTCGATTGGGAGGACCCCCAGCGTGCCGTCAAAAATAACCTGAATGTGCTGTTTATCATGCTCATCACCATGCTTTTCCTCGCTGTTATGGGAGGGGTCAGTGTGGGTCTTTCATTTATTGCCCCCTGGTGGTTAGGCTGCTCTATTCTCCTCCTGCTGGTCACAACCATCTCAGTCGGTCTCTACCTTTGGATTCTATCCCTCGCAGAAAACAACTATAAGCATTACGAAATCTAATCCCTGGATCCCTTTGATGTTGCATTTCATTGCATGATATGCAATAATAGTAATTGCAATGCATTATCATTGTGCAAGGGGAGCTCGTCGTGCAAAGCTATATATCCAAAAAAATTGAACAATGCAAGACTAAGATTATGCATGCTCTGGACCGCAATGACTACATGTCTGCAATTAAGCTACGGGCAGTTCAAAAGGAATTCGAGGAGCTTCTCAATGCATTTGATAATGCAGGAAATGCAGTTATAGATGCAACAGATAAGCCACAAATATTTTATACAACCAGGGAAGCCGCTGATGTGCTGGGTGTTCATCCCAGCAGCGTAACACGCAAGGCGGCTTTTTTGCATGGTCAAAAAATTAATGGCAGATGGCATTTTCCGAAAAAAATCATTGATGAGGAAGGCTTGAGGACCCGCGGTAGAGTGAGACCCGGAAGAAGACCCCACAATAGCCCTCGCTAAATTTGCTGAAGAGCATGAAAAAAGGGAGGATGGGCAAACTGGATTCAATTGTTACAAAACAAGACTATTATAAAGGAGCAGTGCTCGGTTATCCACTGCCACAGCAGAAATTTTGGTTGACGAAAAGGCGGTTTTCTCTAAAGATACCCCTGATAATAATTACTGCTATCCTGCTGCTTGCATTTTTGCTCTTAACTTATATATACCTCGAAAACACAGCAACAGCCCTCAGCTATGAAGTAAATAAGTCTGCCCAATCTCTTAACCTATTACAGAGTGAAAACAAAAGCTATGAGCTTGAAGTGCTCGAACTACGGTCACTGGACCGGATAGAAGAAACAGCCAGACATAAACTGGGGATGAGTGAGCCGGATTCGTTTATCCTGGAAACCGTCACAAAATGACCAAAAAAACAGCCCATCCTGCTTGCGCTCCAATACGGAAACAACTATCTTCCAAAGAACACGCAGATGTAATATAAGAGAATATTCAACTAACCCCCGAAAAAAAAGGCCCCTCCTTATTGGATGGTGGGGCTTTTCTTACTCCAAATAATCTTTTAGTTTTTTGCTTCGGGTGGGGTGGCGCAATTTGCGTAATGCTTTTGCCTCAATCTGCCTAATGCGCTCCCTGGTTACATCGAATTTCTTCCCCACTTCTTCTAATGTTCGTGCCCTACCATCAGTAAGTCCAAACCGCAGGCGCAACACATCCCTCTCCCTGGGGGTAAGGGTTTCCAGCACCTCTTCCAACTGCTCTTTGAGCAGGATAAATGACGCCGCATCTGCCGGTGCCAATGCTTCTTCATCCTCGATGAAGTCCCCCAGGTGACTGTCTTCCTCCTCACCTATAGGGGTCTCCAAGGACACAGGCTCCTGAGCGATTTTCATGATCTCCCGTACACGCTCCGGCGGAATATCCATCTCCACGGCGATCTCCTCGGGTGTGGGATCTCTACCCAATTCTTGCAGCAGTTGTCTGTTAATCCTGACCAGTTTGTTGATGGTTTCCACCATATGAACAGGAATACGGATCGTCCTGGCCTGGTCAGCGATGGCCCGGGTAATCGCCTGCCTGATCCACCAGGTAGCATATGTGCTGAACTTATATCCCTTGCGGTAATCAAATTTCTCCACAGCTTTGATCAGTCCAAGGTTACCCTCCTGGATCAGGTCCAGAAAAAGCATCCCTCTTCCTACATAACGCTTGGCAATACTCACAACAAGTCGCAAATTTGCCTCTGCAAGCTTGCGCCTTGATTCTTCATCTCCGGCCTCAATTCCTTTTGCCAGTATCACTTCTTCCTCAGCCGTCAACAAATCAATCCGGCCAATCTCTTTTAAGTACATACGGACGGGATCATCGATAGCAACACCGTCAGGAACAGACAGATCCACATCGGCTTCATCATCTTCTTTTTCGGCTTCACCATTTTTAGCATCCGTTTTTCCGCTTCCGTCCGAACTGATCTTAATTCCGATGGCCCCAAAATGCTCGTAAATGCTGTCTATTTTTTCCGAACTCAAATCAAAACTCTGGAGGGTATCCATAATTTCCTCATAGGAGAGAGTTCCTTTTTGCTTCCCGCGCTCAATTAATTTTTTAACTGCATCAATGCTTGATTGTTCTTCTTTCATGTGCTATCCCTCCTTTCTGGTGCATCAAATCATATCTAAGCTGAACTAACCACTAACATTTTTTAGTTGCTCTAGTTCTTCGTACAGTACATGTATTTCTGCTAAGAGCTCCTTAATTCCTTCTTGGTCGCCGTTTTTTTCGTACTTTCTTAAAGTAGCTTGTTTTGCGTCTATTACCTGGCTTAATTGCTCCTTTTTCAGTGTCCAAATATAATCTTCTATCAACCGTTCCTTCTGCACCTGATCCAAAGAATTCTCTTCCCCACTCATCAACAGGCCTGCCAATTCATCCCTATTATCGGTTGGAACCAACTCAATTAATTCAGCTGGGCTAGCCCAATCGGGATTTTCAAAAAACTTATGGTAGTCTGCAAACTCTCCAGTGAACACCATATCTTCTTTGATCTCTTCCTGTACCCGCTCCAAAAGGTGGGGATCCTGGCACATAAAGCGAAAAAGCCCCCGTCTTGCTACCTCTGACGCAGGTATGCGACGATTTTCGAAAGTTTGTTTGCCTTGTACCATATTATATCTGTTTTTATCAGTTTTATCCTTCTTTCGGCGCTGTTTATTCAAATAACGGGTTAATTCCAAGTTGATGGCTTCCTCTGATGTATGCATCTTTTGGGCAGCCATTTGAATAAAACCCTCACGTATCACATAATTGGATATTTTCGCTATCTCTTCTATAAGGCCCCTGGCTATCTCTGCCCGTTCCAATACATCATCTGGGTTGTATTGCCGAAGCAGCTGCTCTAGCCTGAACTCAAAGTAATCTATTGTACGGTTTTCCAGGGCATCCGCAAAAGCCTCTCCTCCATAGTTTCGCAGGAATTCATCAGGATCTTTGGCATCCGGGAGGTCCAGGACCGATACCCGAGCCCCCAATTCCTGAAGAAAGCCTGCACCGCGCATCGTAGCGGCAGAACCAGCTGCATCCTGATCAAAAGCCAAGATAATGTCTTTCGTATAGCGCAGTAAAAGCCTAGACTGTTCCTGTGTAAACGCTGTTCCCAAGGCAGCAACTGTGTTACAAAAACCATATTCCTGAGCAGTGATGCAGTCTAGATAGCCCTCCACTACAATGAGCTTCTTTTCATCTCGAACCGCAGGTATAGCTAAATGGAGACCGTATAAGTTACGGCTCTTATTGAAAATAAGTGACTCCGGTGAGTTCAGGTATTTTGGTTCCCCATCCCCCAGTGACCGCCCTCCAAAACCCAAGCAGCGCCCCCTAGCATCACAGATGGGAAAAATAACACGCCCCCGGAAACGCTCATGTAGCGTACCATATCGCTCGCTGAACAGTCCTGATTCACGAATCTCTTGCAGGGAATAGCTATTCCCCCGCAAATAATCCAAAAGGCCACCACCTGAATCCGGTGCAAAACCCAGCAGAAATCTCTCCCAGGAACTCCTCTTAACCCCACGCCCTAACAGGTAGCGCCGCGCTCCCTCTGCTTCTGCTTCATGTTCTAATATTCTATGATAGTATTTTGCTGCATGAGCATTTAGTTCATAGAGTCTTTCCCTGTGCTCATGTTTCTTCCTTGCCCCCGGGGAGCGGGGTACATCGAGACCAAGTCTGTCGGCCAAGACATCTACAGCTTCTAGAAAGGGAAGGTTCTCCATTTTCATCAAAAAAGAAAAAACATTGCCCCCTACACCACAGCCAAAACAGTAAAAAATCTGCTTGCTAGATGATACACTAAATGAAGGGGTCTTTTCCCGGTGAAAGGGACAGAGCCCCATATAGTTTTGCCCGGTTCTTTTTAAAGGAACATATTCGCTGATTAACTCAACGATATCAATCGCACTTCGGACACTTTCCAAAAATTCTTCAGGAATAGGACCCATTCTACAAACACCCGTTCTTAAAAAACTAGACCTGAATACACTTCTCTACCTGGCATGCTATTTCCTGCTTAACTGTTTAGATCATCCAGGAGCTCGGCACAAAATGTCTTTCAAATGTTTTCAAGGCAAAACGATCGGTCATTCCCGCAATATAATCAACAACACATCTTTCCAGCCCTTCATCAGAAACCTTGGGCTTCAGGTCCTCTGTGAGAAAATCCGGGTTCTCCAAATAATACTCATATAGTGTCTTTACTATTCGCTGTGCTTTCGCTTCTTCCTTTTTGGCAACAGATCCAATATATACCTGTTGGAATAAAAAGCTGCGCAAACCGTCAGTGGCTACCTGCACATCATCACTCATGGTAATCTCCGGCTTTCCCCAGCTTTTCTCAATAATATTTGTGACCATGGTGTTAATTCTGGCTTTATGGCGATTACCCAGAATCTTGATACAATCCCGTGGCAGGTCACTCTCCTTTATAATCCCCGCCCGGATGGCATCATCGATATCGTGATTTATATACGAAATGCGGTCCGCTATCCTAACGATCTGCCCCTCCAGTGTTGCAGGTAGCTGTGATCCAGTATGGCAGAGAATGCCGTCCCGCACCTCCCAGGTCAGGTTTAGCCCACGCTCCCCTTCTAGTTTATCCACCACCCGCAGACTCTGCTCATTATGGCGGAAGCCTGCCGGGAAAACTTCATTTAGGGCAAATTCACCTGAATGTCCAAAAGGTGTATGCCCCAGATCATGGCCTAATGCTATGGCTTCGGTCAGATCTTCATTGAGCCTCAATGCCCGCGCTAGGGTGCGGGAGATCTGGGACACTTCCAGAGTATGGGTACTCCGGGTTCTATAATGATCCCCCTCCGGGGATATAAAAACCTGGGTTTTATGTTTGAGGCGACGGAAAGCCTTAGTATAAATAATCCGGTCGCGATCACGCATAAACACCGTACGCACAGGGCAGGGGTCCTCCGGGTAAAGGCGCCCCCTTGACCTGGCGCACAGTACAGCATAAGGAGCAAGGTATTGAGCTTCCCGCTTTTCTATCTGCTCACGTATAGATAGGTCCTTTGGCAAAACACCACCCCGTTTTAGCGTACCCGCAGTTCCTTTGTTGCTCCGGCAACTTCGAGGACATGCTGCCCTAGGATGTGTGCCCGCCTCCTGCCATTTTCATCCTTTTCAGCCGGCCGTTGGGCACAAGCTCCCTGGTGACCGCAGTCAAAATCCTGACAGCCGTCCCCTACAATGATCATCCCCTGAACCAGCATCATATCGTGGATTGCCTTGAGTGTAGTCTCTTGACCCCCAAAGCGTGCACCACCCACAGCAATTGCCCCTCCGACAACATTGAGAAGAGCCTTCTCCCGCCTCAGCACCCGGGTTTTATCCCAAAAGGCCTTGAGTTGTCCGGAGAGTGTACCGAAATAAACAGGGCTGCCTATAATTATTCCATCTACACCTCTCAGCAGATCGGAAGCTTCCCCAAGCTTATTTCCTTCACCACAAACACCGTCACAAGGAGATGAACAAATCTCACAAAATGGGGGTTCTACCCCTTGGAGGATCTCTGCCACATGCAGCAGTTCTGTTTTAGCCCCGGATTTATGAGCTGCCGCAAGGGCTTCTTTCAGAAGAAAAACAGTATTTCCATCATGATTGGGACTGCCATTAATACCTACGATGAACAACTGATGCACCTCCTATAACAAAATAGAACATTTAATAAATATATACTATCTACTTGATAAAGGTTCCTTCCTGTTCGACAGGTAATCTATTTAATTGTGATTATTTTAATAGAATACTAAAAGAGGGAGCGGCCTCTTCTGGCTGCCCCCTCTTTGTTAATACTGTTACTATCTGAGCCGCAGAGCAGCCTGTGCTGCGGCTAAACGGGCAATGGGAACCCGGTAAGGGGAACAGCTGACATAAGTAAGTCCCACAGAGTGACAGAATTCCACAGAGCTGGGTTCACCACCATGCTCACCACAGATACCCACAACCAGCTCGGGGTTGTTACTCCTACCTAACTCCACTCCCATTTTCACCAGTTTGCCTACTCCATCACGGTCTAGGACTGCAAAGGGATTATCAGCCAAAATTTTCTTTTCGATGTACTGGGGTATAAACTTTCCTTCGGCATCATCACGGCTGAAGCCAAAGGTAGTCTGGGTCAGGTCATTGGTTCCAAAGGAGAAAAAGTCGGCATGTTTTCCGATCTCATCTGCCAGGAGACACGCCCGGGGCAGTTCGATCATGGTGCCGATAGGAATCTCCAGCTTCAATCCTTTTTCTTCTTCCACCTGGTGAATAACCTCTAAACACAGCTCTCGCAATATTTTTAGCTCCTGCATGGACATGATGAGAGGAATCATGATCTCGGGCTTAGGATTCAGCCCCTCTTCTTTCAACTGGGCAGTAGCCTGTACTATCGCCTGCACCTGCATGGCATAAATCTCCTGCGTGGTAATGCCTAAACGGCAGCCGCGATGTCCCAACATGGGGTTCAGTTCCTGCAGAGCCCGGGCCTTGCGCAGTATATTTTCCAGGCGCGATATTTCATCGGATTCACCATCGGTGAGCTTCAACCTCATAATTTCTTGGGATAAGTCCTCTATATTAGGAAGAAACTCATGCAGAGGCGGATCCAAAAGCCTGATGGTCGTCGGCAGCCCATCCATTGCTTTCAAGATGCCGTAGAAATCTTCCTGCTGCATAGGCAGTAATTTTTCCAGTGCTTCATCCCGTTCATCCTGGGTTTTCGCCATGATCATGTTCTGGGCGATAGGAAGCCGTTCCTGTGCCATAAACATATGCTCGGTCCTGCAAAGCCCGACACCCTCTGCCCCAAACTCCCGGGCGCGCTGAACATCAGCCGGGGTATCAGCATTGGTGAAAACCCCCAGTTTTCTTATTTCATCTGACCAATCAAGCAGTAACTGCAGTTCCTCTCCTAACTCGGGTGATACAAGGGGCACTTCACCGAGAATCACCTGTCCGGTGCTGCCATCGATGGTAATCAACTCACCCTCTTTGACCACCTGCTCCCCTACAGTTATTGTCTTTTCTTTATAATCGATATTCAACGCTTCACAACCGCAGACACAAGGCTTGCCCATCCCACGGGCAACTACCGCAGCATGGCTGGTCATCCCACCCCTGCTGGTGAGTACCCCTTGGGCCATGATAAGACCGTGGATGTCATCTGGGGTGGTTTCCAAGCGGACAAGGATTACCTTTTCCCCATTTTCCCCGCGGTGCTCAGCTTCATTGGCATCAAAGATGATTATACCTGAAGCCGCACCGGGTGAAGCAGGAAGACCTGTAGCCAGCACCTGAAAGGGTACTTTTGTATCCAGGCGTTTGTGGAGCACCTGGTTCAGCTGGTCAGGATCAACCCTGAGAACAGCATCCTCTTTGGAAATCAGTCCTTCCTTAACCATATCCACCGCAGCCTTAACCGCCGCAGATGCAGTACGCTTGCCGGAACGCGTCTGCAATATATAGAGTTTACCCTGCTCAATGGTGAATTCTATATCCTGTAGATCGCGGTAGTGCTTCTCCAATAGAGAGCATGTCTTCTGGAACTGGTCATATGCCTCAGGCATCTCCTCCTGCAGTTTAGAAATGGGCTGCGGTGTCCGGATTCCCGCCACAACATCCTCACCCTGGGCATTCATCAAATACTCACCAAAAAGGACATTTTCCCCGGTTGCAGGATTCCGGGTAAAGGCAACACCTGTCCCACTGTTTTCACCCATGTTGCCGAAGACCATTACCTGGACATTGACCGCGGTTCCCAGGTCATCAGGGATCTTGTTTATCTTCCGGTACACCTTTGCCCGGGGGTTATTCCAGGATTCAAAAACTGCCATCACTGCTTTCTTCAACTGGTCCATGGGTTCCTGAGGGAAATCACTCCTGGTCCTAAACTTGACAATCTCTTTATACTCAGCGATGATTTCTTTCAGGTGTTTTGACTGTAGTTGGTAGTCATACTGTACACGATGTTTATTTTTATATTTTTGCAGCATCTCTTCAAATCTGTTAAACTCAACATAAAGAACAATATCACTAAACATTTGAATAAAGCGTCGGTAGCAGTCCAAGGCAAAGCGCTCATTTCCTGTGGATGCAGCAAGAGCCTGGACTGTTTTATCATTTAGCCCCAAATTAAGCACAGTGTCCATCATCCCCGGCATGGAGATCCTCGCCCCGGAACGCACAGAAAGCAACAGGGGATTTTTGATGTCCCCAAAGGTTTTCCCCACCTTTTTTTCCAAAGAATGCAGAGCATCCTTAATTTGTTCCTCTAATCCAGCAGGCAGTTCTTTTCTTTCATTGCTGTACTCATTGCAAGCCTCAGTTGTAATGGTGAATCCGGGTGGAACAGGAAGCCCAAGGCTGGTCATCTCTGCCAACCCAGCTCCTTTCCCCCCTAAAAGATCCCTCATCTCTGCATTTCCTTCATTAAAAAGGTAGACATATTTCCTACCTGGCATTTCGCTCCCCCCTGTAATAATCCTCCAAAACCTTACTTGCTGTTTCCTCTACTGCTTTATTACTGACATCTATAACCTGACAGGCCAGCTGCTTCATCAAGCGGTTAGAATATACCAATTCTTTTTGTATGCGGGTTAAACTGGCATATTCTGCATCTGTGGTCAGCCCCAACGTTTTTAAGCGTTCCTGCCGGATCTGGAGCAGCATCTGGGGTTGGATAGTGAGACCGATAATCTTCCGGGATGGAATTCTGAACAACTCTGCGGGCGGCTCCACTTCAGGAACTATGGGAACATTGGCAGCCTTAATTCGCTTATGTGCAAGATACATTGAGACCGGGGTTTTAGATGTACGGGAAACACCGATCAAGACAACATCCGCATATAGAAGTCCCCGTGGATCTTTGCCATCATCATACTTGACAGCGAACTCAATAGCCTCTACTCTGCGAAAATACTGATCATCCAAGCGGTGAAGCAGACCCGCCTCCATCTTGGGCTTCATGGATGTCACTGCTGAGAGAGCCTCTAGAAGTGGTCCCATAATATCCACAGCCGGGACATTATGGATGCTAGCTATTCTTTCCAGCTCTTCCTTTAACCCTGGAATCACTAATGTATAAGCTATGATGCCGCTAGTGCTGCTGGCCTCATCCACGACCTCCTCCAGCATCTGTTTATCACTCACATAAGGTACACGCCGGATATCGAACTTCTCATCGGCGTTGAACTGGCTAGCAGCAGCCCGTGCTACAAACTCCGCGGTTTCTCCCAAGGAATCTGATACTACGTAAATTACCGGGCTTGCCATGAACAACCTCCTTCCTTTCCACTACCTTCCTTCGCCCATCTCTACAAAGATGCGGGCGACTGTTGTCTTAGTAAACCTGCCTATGACTTTGAGTCTCTCCGTGTCACCATCTTCCGCAAGAACCTCAACAACCGGTAGAGCATCAACCTCATGCTCTACTAATTTACCGGCAGCTTCATAAACAGATTCTTCCCCACTGACCGTTACAATATTAGGTACCCGGGTCATTACTACCTGGACTGGTATTTTATGAAGATCGCCCCGCCCTAAAGCAACCTTAAGCAGATCCTTCCGGGATACAGCCCCCTCCAAGTAGCCATCACTGTTTACAATAAAAAGGGTGCCTACATCCTCTGTAAATAATGCCACAATAGCATCATATACTGAGACATCTTCCATAACCACCACCGGTACTGACTTCACTTCGATTACCTTAAGATGCCGAATTTCTTCAGCAATCAGCATGTAAGGGGTTTTACCGGAATAGAAATAACCGACCCTAGGCCGCGCTTCCAGTAGTCCCGCCATAGTCAGCACTGCCAGATCCGGACGTAAAGTAGCTCGCCGCACATTAAGCTTGTTGGCAATCTTCTCCCCTGTAATAGGAGTATTCTCTTTTACGATTTCTATGATCTGTTCCTGCCGCGGCGTTAAACGAATAGAACAGCACCCTCTCTTGAAGTTGATATATATAATATTAATACTATTTAGCTGTTTTGTGAAGACTAATTACCATTATTTTAAGTGATTGTGCTATACTATTGTTCGATTGCGTCACATTATTATCAAATTTCTTCTCATTCCCTTTCACTCTCTCACAATTTTCTCCAGATCTCCCAATTGTCCCAGAGTAACAGCAATATCTTTGAGTAAGGCAAGCCGGTTGCCGCGTAAGCCGGGGTCATCCACCATCACCATAACCTGGTCAAAGAATCGATCCAAGGGCCCCGCCAGGGCAGCACCATGCAAAAGTGCCTCCCGGTACTTTCCTTTTTGAAGCAGGTGGACAACCTCTTGTTTTATGCTGCTCCAGGCATTATAGAGCTCAACTTCGCCATCCTCCATTAACAATACCGGGTCAATTTTTTCATTTTCTTCTGCCTGGCGGGCTAAGTGGGAAGCCCGGGTATATGCTGTTAACAGAAATTCAAATTCCGACTTATGGCGTACAGCGGTCAAAGCCTTCAGCCTCTGATGGGCAAGCAGTATGTGATCCAGTGAGGGACCTAAGGCAGCCTCAACAACATCATAGGCATATCCCGAATCGAGAAACAGGAATCTTAGGCGTGCTTTAAAGAAATCCATCAATTTGGATTTGACCTCATCAAGAGAAAGTTTAAGTTTCATTTCAGAAAAACCCCGGTAAGCTGTTGCAATCAATTCCTCTAAAGAAAAATTAAATTCCTGGTAGAGGATAATGTGACAGATACCCAGGGCTTGACGCCTAAGGGCATACGGATCCTGGGATCCAGAAGGCTCTAATCCCAGAGCGAAACACCCGGTTAAGTTGTCGATTTTATCAGCCACAGCAACAACTGCCCCGGGCTTTGTAAGAGGCACCTTATCTCCGGCAGAGCGTGGCTTATAATGATCCCGGATCGCCCGGCAGACATCTTTGTCCTCCCGGCTTACCCTTGCATAATACCCACCCATGATCCCCTGCAGTTCCGGAAACTCAAAAACCATGCTTGTCACCAGGTCGGCTTTAGAGAGATACGCCGCCCGCTCCGCTACTTCTCCCTGACGCTCGGTCAATGTCAGGGCATTGGAGAGGTGCTGGCTTAAATGAACAAGACGCTGCACTTTATCATAAACAGTACCCAGTCCCTCCAGGTGCACCACTTTCTTTAACTGCTCCACCTTCTCCTCCAGAGGTGTTTTCAGGTCCTCCTGGAAGAAAAATTCCGCATCCTGGAGACGGGCACGCAAAACCTTCTCATTTCCACGGCAAACCAGATCCTTATTTACTGGACCATTGGCACAAGCGATAAACCGTGGAAGGAGTCTTCTTGATCACCCCTATGAGAGAACACCAGCGTTATTTTCCGGTTTGGG
>DUMY01000074.1 GCA_012839645.1 Syntrophomonadaceae bacterium | reverse complement strand
GGAGCTGGCGGGAATCGAACCCGCGGCCTCTTCCATGCCAAGGAAGCGCGCTCCCGAACTGCGCCACAGCCCCATCTATCTACCCACTTATTAAGGCATTTAACGCTGCCTGCGTTACCGGCTAATTCACTTCACCGGTACTGCTCCCGGGCGAGTTCAACCCCGGCTCGGCCACCGGCTCGCACCCCGTTCAACCGGTTCTCTGGAGGCCTGCCGGAGCGGTTTACTAATCCCGTTCCTCGCATTTGCCGAATTCTATTATATGAAAGATCTCGCACCATGTCAACAAGCAGTTTTTTATCCCTCCGGTGAAGCTGTAAAACCTTTTTTCTTAGAAATCTTTTTCAAAAGACGCGATGTATCTTTGGTAGCTGCTAGCTTTTCGGTGGCTTCAGGGCAGTGAAATTCAAAGACATAGCCCCGTACCAGGAAGCGGTCTCCATGAAAGATCTGCCTCCTGCTTCTCGGGATTGTCTCAAAGAGTTTAGGCCCTTCTTCAAATTGGATGAAAGTGCCAGGTAAACTTACTGCAATATAGGCGTTTTTGCCGGCCAAATCGAAGTCTTTTGAGTCCTCCACACCTGCATCCTTCGCGTCTTCACTGAACTTCTTGATCTTGAAGGCAAAATCTTTTGATAGAACAGGCAAAACAATATCTGTACCCTCAGCATCCTCGGTTGCCACCACTACCTCATATTTTTTGAGTTTATCGGGTCTTAACTCCTTTACCTCCGGTACAGCACCCTGGTCTACTGCCCAATAGACGAGTTTTCCTTGGATATACCTTGATTTGCGCCTGGTTGTTGATTTGATAATCAATGATGCGATAATCAGTAGAGAAATAATACAAACGGCAGGAAGCAGGGACTCCTTTCTGAAGATAGCGGCCCCTATACCAACCAAGTTTTTCGTAGATACTGCCGATTTAATCATGATACCGCCAAGTGCAGTCACCTGTTTGATTTCCTCCCCGCGGTACCTTCCCTCAAAGGTCAAAGAGAGGTTCATTTCGCCTTCCTTCCGGCACTCCACTACAGCTGAGTAAATTCCATCCCCTGCCACTTCATCTCCGGAAGACGTATCACCATCATCCCGCATCTCCACCGTCTTTACAGGTTCACTGCCACTGCTCATACCTATCGTAAACCTTGCTTCTTCCAAATGGGGTCCAGGTACCAATCGGTCATCCCCCAAGCTCAACCACGCTCTGACAGGAAACTTCTGACCCACTCGATATCCTTGTGCTTTGAATTGATATTCCATTTCGGGCTTTGCGGCCGGGGCATGCTTGTGTACCACTACAATTGAACTGAAAAAACCAGCAAGAGACACTGCATCCTTTACAAAGAAATATTCCCCTCCGGTCTGCCCAGCAATCTTCTGCAGTAATGGGCCGGCTTGCTCCCTATGAAAAGCAATACAGTGAATTTCATAACCCTTGTTCTTATAAAGCCCAGCCAGCGTATCTATCTCCTGGAGATACTTGTTCATCCTCCTAGAGCTTTTCGTCAGAGAAGGAAGATCAGGCTCACCATCAGATATCAACAAGGCAAAACTTTTGCTCCCTTTTGCTGCTTTATCAAGCTCTTGGTATGCCCTTTCCAGGCCGCCTTTGATGTCTGTATCACCGCTGTTGCCAATAGCAGCTATACTCTCGAGAATCTCATCACGATAACTTTCGGGACCAACTTTTTTAAGAGGCACCAGTACCCTGGCAGTGTCGGCAAATTCAACAACTGTTATCTCATCCTGCTCACCAAGCATGGCAGCTGCATTTTGGGCAGCCTTGATCCTTTCCTTTCCCGGGTCATTATGTTTCATGCTCCCTGAACTGTCGATAATCAAAGCCACCGCCAGACGGTCACTTTTGTCATCACCTTCCTGAGCATAGGCACACAATCCGGAAAGACAAGAAGTAACTGCCATAACGAAAATTACTATGCTCCTCCATTTGTTTTTCATATAATCCTGCTCCTAGAAATTCAACGATTCCATAATACTCAAAAATGCCGGCCCTAGAAGAATGATCAACAGTGCTGGGAAAACACAGAAAACCAGAGGGAACACCATTTTAATGGGCGCCTTCATTGCCATTTCCTCTGCTTTCTGTCGGCGAACAAGCCGCATGGTATCCGACTGAACCCGCAGGATTTGCGCCATACTGATCCCCATTTGTGTTCCCTGGATAACCATTGCCAAAAAGGAACTCAAATTATGAGATCCCACTCGTTCAGACATATCGCGCAGGGCGGCCTCCCTGGGTTTGCCGAGCTTCATTTCCTGAAGTACCCGTGCGAACTCTTCCGGCAAGGGACCAGTCATCCTTTCCGATATTTTTGCCAGGGCCAAATCAAAACCAAGCCCCGCTTCCACACTGACCACCAAGAGGTCAATGGCATCAGGTAATGATCGATCTATTTCTTTGATCCTGCTGCCGGCAGCTATCTGCAGCCAGGCAGCTGGAAGCAGTATAGAAAGAAGCGCGCCCGCAAGGGCTGCAACCAGCGCTTTTGACAGCTGCAGAGTAAGGATCAGAGCAATAAAGAAAACTGTAGGAGTAACGATCAGCAGAGTAATCATGACTCCGGACATGAATACCCCGGCCCGCATCCCCTTGGGATTGCCTGCCTGTACCAGCTTCTTTTCAACCCAGGCCTTCTGGTTCACCGGCAGGAGATTGACAAAGAAATACACCATTTTTATTTCCAGAGGTTTCAGTACACGTATTCTAAAGGGAAGGCTCAAAGGCTCATCTTCTTCTTCAAGCCGCATCTCTTTGATGCTGTTCAACCTGCCTCTGATATTGCCGCGATCCTTAAAGGCTGCTTGACCGACCAGCATGACCAGCGCAAAAACCAGCAGAGAAGAGGAACATGCAGCTAGATAAATCATCAACTCACCTCCTAGACCTCAATCTGGACTATTTTCCGGATCAGCAAAATTCCCACAACCTGCGCTGCTATGGCAAAGATCAGCATTAGACGGCCAACCGGTTCTGAAAACAAAATTTTGAGAAAATCAGGGTAGATACAGAAGATAATTACAGCCAGGGCGATGGGGAGCAGGGAGATGATAACCGCTGTCAGCCTTCCTTGAGCTGTCAATGTCTTGATCTCCCCCTTCAAGCGCACCCTTTCCCTAATAGTATGGTTGATTTTATCCAGAATCTCAGAGAGGTTGCCTCCTACTTCATGCTGGATATTGACCGCTATAATCGCTAACCCCAAATCCTCATCCCCTGTTCTCTTTTCCAATTCATCCAGAGCAACCTCAATCGTCCGCCCCAAGGTGATGTCTTTGGCAAACTTTTTTATCTCCTCTGACAAGGGTGAGGGTATCTCACGGCTTACTATCTCCATAGCCCTGGTAAAACCGTGACCCGCCCGCAGGTAATTGGCCAGGAGCATCAACATATTACCAACCTGGCTGCTGAGAAGTTCACGCTGCTTCCCCTCCTTGATCGATAAATAGAGCTGCGGAAACAGAAAACCGACAACAGCACTGATCAGGATTAAGAGAAAATATCCGACTGGACCCACTCCGAAAAAAATGAAAGTATTTTTGAAACCCATCACTGCAAGCATCACAACCAGCAGCGATGTGAAGACAGAAATGGCCAAGAATTCCTGCGGTCTGTAAAGCAAGCGCGCCCCTTCGAGCTTTCCTGCAGTCCACTGGAAGTAACGATTTAATGGACCAAAGCCTTGTGACTGTTTCCTAGCAACAGCTACAGGTTCATCTTCTTCTTCATCCCTTTGTACTGACCTGATCAACTCCAGCCGCCCGGCGACTCTCGCCTGATCCTTCCTCAGCCAGCTACATAAAACCATAATGATAAAAAAAGTGGTCAGAAAAACTAATACAGCCATCAGGATTTTCATTATGACCACCCCTCGTCCCCATTGTTGCGGAAGATCTGGTGAGGCAGGTAGATCCCCGCGGCTTCCATTTTAGTAATAAACTTGGGCACAACTCCTGTTGGCAAGTGACGCCCAATAACGCGGTTTCTTTCATCAACACCCATCTGCTTGAAAACAAAAATATCCTGCAGGGTGACCGTGTCCCCTTCCATTCCTGTTACCTCAGTAATATTGGTTACTTTTCGTGTGCCATCTTTGAAGCGTTCCTGGTGAACAATAAGGTTAATGGCAGTGGACACCTGCTCCCTTACAGCCCTGACCGGCAGATCCATCCCTGCCATGAGCACCATAGTTTCCAGGCGAAAAAGCATATCCCGCGGGCTATTGGCGTGTCCGGTAGTAATGGAACCATCATGCCCGGTATTCATAGCCTGCAACATGTCCAGTGCTTCACCGCCTCGCACCTCACCCACAACGATCCTGTCCGGACGCATCCGCAGAGCGTTGATCACCAGATCGCGAATCGCTATCGTTCCTTTACCTTCGATATTAGGAGGCCTTGATTCCATGCGGACATTATGCTCCTGCCGTATCTGCAGTTCAGCGGCATCTTCAATAGTGATGATTCTCTCCTCTTCCGGGATAAATCCTGAAAGCACATTGAGGGTAGTCGTCTTGCCGGAACTGGTGCCACCGGAAACAATGATGTTGATCCTGCTCTCCACACAGGCCTTCAAGAAAATCGTCATCTCTGTAGTAAAGGTGCCGAAAGCAATCATATCCTCTACTGTATACGGCTCAACAGCAAACTTGCGAATGGTCAGGGTGGGCCCGTTCAAAACAAGGGGAGGGATGATGGCGTTGACACGGGATCCATCTGGAAGCCGCGCATCAACCATCGGAGATGTATCATCAAGCCGCCTGCCCAGGGGACTGATGATTTTTTCGATGGTGTGGCGCACATGATGATCACCACGAAAACGAACATCGGTTTTTAATATACGCCCGTTTTTCTCAATATACACTTTTTTCGGGCCGTTGACCATAATTTCAGATACTTCAGGGTCATGGATAAAGGCATCAATAGGCCCGTAGCCGGTAATTTCATCAGTGACATCACTGATAACCCGCTCACGACCGGCACGCCCGATGAATTTTCGTTCTTCCGCGAACAGATTATTAACCACCTGGGAAACCAGCATCCTAATCTGTGCCTTTTCTTTCGGAGAAACATTGTCGATGTTGATCGTTATATCCTGTTCCTCCATCTCATCGATGGCCCTCTTTAATGCGGTCTCCTCCATCTGCTCGATAAAAGCCAGCTTTTCGGCAAGTTCCGGGTTTTCTTCAGGTGTTGTCTTCTGATTTACCAGCTCTTTGCCCAACTCAAAAAGGGGACTGGCCTTTAATTTGATATTCCGATCGTTCTGCATAAGATCCCCCTCTTTATTTCATAAAATTGAATAAACCGAAACCAGACACCTTTTTCTTCTTTTTTTGTTCTTCTTCGATCTCAACACGGTCGAACACTTTCTCAGCCAGCATCTGTATACCCCGCCCAAAATCAGAATTAGGGTGGCTGAATACTGGAGGAACACCCTGGTTTAACCCGGTCAGTACACTGTTGGCATCCGCAGGTATGGTGGCAAACACCGGCATCTTTAAAGTTGCCTCGATATCTTTCAAAAAAACACCGAACTCCCTACCGACACGGTTGACAACAAGCCGCAGGCGCGCTCTGGAAAAATTAAGTTTATCCATGATCATCAAACAAGCCTTCAGGTTCTTGATTGTCCCCATGTCCAGGGAACCCACCAGCATAATTAGGTCTGACTGCTTCATAGCAGCAACAGCCGGTTCATGGAAGAAAGAAGGACAGTCGATAATAACATAATCCCAATTTTCCCGGGCAACCGAGAGGATTTTGGTCACATGTTCAGCTGAAACAAAGTCAGCAAATTCAGGGGTAAAGGGTGCAGGAAGAACCATCAGCCCGGATTCGTGCCTTTCCAGGTAACTTTCCAGCAGATCCGCATCAAGGTATTGGATTTCATTGAGCAGATCGGCGATATGCCTTCTCTGGACGATATTGGTGGCAACAGCTACGATCCCGTGGTGGAGGTCTAGATCCCAGAGAACAGTTCTCGCTTCATATTTTTTGGCCAAAGTGGCAGCCAGGTTGACAGCGATTGTGGTCTTTCCTACCCCACCTTTTCCACTGAAAACAGTGATCACTTTTGCTTTCCGCTTGCGTGCTTCTTCAATGGTTTTGGAAGGGAGCAGCACCCGCCGCTTTTTCTCATACTCATAAGCCCCATAGATAGCATCCACCAGATCCGGGGGGTTGAAGGGTTTACCGATTACATCTCTTGCCCCGGCCTGCAGTGCATCGCGAAATGCCTGATCAATCGGCGGATTGGCCAGTATGATCACAGCCATGTTCACAAACTTCTGGGTGATCTCTTCAGCTAATGAGTAAGCCCCACCAGGCAGATCATCATCGATAATTACCACATTAGGCAGTAATTCCGGGAGCATCGCCAGGGCACTCTCACTCATTCTGGAATCCCCTACGATTTCAATGTCTTCCACATTGGAAAGAACTTCAATCAGAGACTTTGCTGCTTCCTGGTCAGAATTGACCAAAAACACCTTAATTGTATAAACACTCAAGTCAAACACCCCCTACTGTGCTGATGCAGGTGCTAGTGCAGCAACCTCTTTATCTGCCGGTGAACGCAACGTAAATCTTATTTTTCCTGCGCTTTCATAGGTACTGATCTGCTGCGCTTCCTCCGGAGTTAGACACAGAGTAACGGTTGGAACAATACGCTGCTCCCCATCCTCCTGTGACACGTTGACACTGCCGGTTGCTAGGATTTCCTTGTTCTGAAAGACCGTTGTAGTCACTGCCCCTTCATCCTTTCCTTTGGTCAGCAGGATATCGACAATATCTCCCACAGTGGGGAATCCCGCAACACCTGATACTTCATCAACAGCCAGGGTCATCGCCCTCATCTTATCGGGAATCTTATAAGAAAAACGATCCCCCGGCTGCTTTCGGTCTGTAATCTTGCTGTTCAGAATCTGCTCACCTTTCAACAGCTGTGCCTTGGCAATCTTCCCGTTCACCGCCTGTGGGCTACGCAGTGCATGAGGGTGAGCGTATTTGGCAGGGATCTGCTGCACCTTGACCATTTCTTGACTCATCACCGTGTTTGCACTTACATCCACCTCTGCCACCAGCACAGGAACAGCATCCTCAGCAGCAGCAGTTTGGGAAAGATAATAAAAAGCAACAAAGCCTGTCACAGCAGCAAGAACCAGAGCGATAATTAGAACGGTACGGTTAGTAAGGTTCAATGCCTCTACCCCCCCCTGTTAAACAGTTAATTAACGGACTAAAGCCGTAGTATAAACACCATAATCAGTCCCAGTATCATCCATCTCACCTGGGTGTATTGTCTTCACAAAGCGGCCATGGACTTCCTCGTTTTTGTTATCAGGAATCGATTCAAGAAACATGGCAGCAAAACCGATTACCTTGAGATCTTCCACTTTATTTTTGATTTTGACCACTTCACAAACGGGAACTATTACCACCCGAGGGCAACCCTCTTCGTGGTTATCAAAAGTACATTTTTCATGACCCGCACATCTTGCTTTAATTCCTTCTTCTGTCGGGCCTATCATATTCCCGTTTTCAGTAATGATGGGATCCCCCCATTCAAGCACATCCTCGTAACCGTTTATTAACCTTTCTCTATATTCATCTGCACCGCCACCCTGTATATTATCCAAATCAAGGGCGCCAAACCAGCCTTTTACCAGCCCATCATCCACACCATATATTTGACCATCAAATTCGGACTTAGAATCCCACTTAAGAAGAACTTCTTCACCTTCCCGGTAACCATCATTATCTATGCCTAATGGGATAACACCTTTACCACCCTTCAAAAGACCTACCTTGGCAGTAGCAGATGCGCCGACATATGAGCTGGATCGTCCAAGAATACGGGCGAAGAATAATTCCTGGTTATGCTTGAGGTTAACTGTTATAGACTTATTATCCGGGGAAACTACGGGATCTCCGTCTAGATCCACATCTGAAAAACCGTTCTTACCAACATACTCCTTTGCTTTAGTACGAGCTTTTTCAACATCTCCAGGTAACTCTCTCACCCCTGCCAAAGCAGCGGCATCTGCTGCATTAGAAAGGCGTGACCGGCAGTAATAAAGGATGCCAACATCTGTTACCAGGGCCACTAATCCCAATAAAACAACTAATGCCGCTACCACGAAAACAAGAACTGCTCCCCGCTCATCCTGCAACCGGAAAATACATAGTTTCCCGGTCTTCGAACTGTTGCCGCACCTAACTTTCATTGGACCAGGGCCTCCCTTTTCACTTTTGTTCAATCCTCATCACCGCTGTCGCCATAGGTTTCGGATCATCAATAATGGAGCTTATTAATGGTACAATTATTTCTACTCTTCCTTTTACATACACTTTTATAGGTTCCCCAACGTTACGACCGCTTGCATATTCTATTGCGTACCAAATAGCATTGCCCTCAGGGGCACCATTTGTTATGTCGTTGACATTCTTTTCTTGAACCTGGTCCGGATGCAAACTCGCAACCATATTTGCTATGGAATCTTTGACAACATTACTGACATCAGCATCAGTGCCTGATGTTACAACTGCCTTTCTTGCCCCTTCCCGGGCAGCATTTGTAATCACTAACTGAGCATGAAAAACACGACCAAATTCAATAACTCCAAAGAGCAGCAGCAATAGGAGTGGAACAATCAACGCAAATTCCACCAGGGTCTGCCCACGTTCACACCTTAATCTCTGATTTTGCTTCACACTAGGTTTCATCTTCTCTCTCACCTGCACTATGGTAAGATATCAACCAGTAAACTGGTCACAACTCCCAGAAAGATAGCCAGCCCGTAAGGGACATAGACACGCTCCTGTTCAACCACATCTTCCCCCGGAAGCATAAACTCCTTTCCCGCTCTGCCTTGGGTGATCACCAGCATCTTGAGACCGATGCTGAACCTACGCAGGACCGCGGGCTTTCTCTTAACCAAAATGGCCAGCAGCGATAAAAGCCCACCCCAGAGTGCGCCAAAAAGGGCGACCTCAATAATACCCCACACCCCCACCACAGCACCCAGGGCACCCATCAGCTTGACATCCCCACCCCCCATGCCACCCAAGGCAAAGGGAATGATGAACACCACAAGCCCTAATAGAAGCCCCTTGGCGCTGGAGAGCAAACCGGCGGTGCCTTGCAAGTACAGATAGAGGCACAGCCCCACAGCAGTTGCGCTGAAAGTGAGCCAGTTGGGAATTTTATGTGTTTTTAGATCAAGGCCTGCCGCCAATCCGGCGACAGCTAAAGCTGTGTAGCTATAGATAGTCACTTGAAACCTCCAAAAAGAAAAATAGGGGAAACGGGCCCAATTACACTTAAATGTGGGGGTGATTACTAAGAATCACATGCTATCTTTTACTTCTGTAAATATATCATTAACTTTGCCACCTAAAAGTTGTAACGTAGCAATAACCGCCACCGCGATCAACGCCAGAATCAACCCATACTCCACAAGCCCCTGTCCCGCTTCATCCTTATAAAGCTTTTTGAGGAATCCCATCAACTTACACCTCCTTTCCATAGAACCTAAACCTTATAGAAAGACCCGACCTATTATTTCCCTAACCTATTCCTAACCCGTTTCCCTATTATTTCCGCACACAAAAACTTCTTCAGTCAGCAAACACCGCTCAAAATGTTACCTTCTCATAGAGCCCCTTAACCATCACTCCGAATTCACGCACAGCCACAAAACACATAGCAGCTATCAAGGCCAGAATCAAACTGTACTCCACCAGCCCCTGCCCCTCTTCACCCAGGTAAAGTCTTTTTAATAAAGCTGCCATAACTTTACCTCCTATACTTATTCCACCGTCAAACATCTAGATCACAAAACCAATATCGTCCGACACAGGCAGTGCTATCATGCTGGAATACAAACTCTGAGTATTAGCAAATTGTACCTGCCACAATAAATTATCATTATATTTTCTCAACTTCTATTGACCGAAAGGTGGATAAAGGAGGGAGGCAAATTAACCCATTCGGTGTCCGAATTAATCCCGTATTAATAAAAAATTACATTATAAGCTGCTCGTTGGTTCCCTGAGAGACCCACGCCACCAAGGCAGCACCGGCAGATAAAAAAACAGAGGCCGGAGTCAGGAAGCATTGCGAAACCAGACGAAGCAGTTCCTACAAGCTTCTGACCTCCGACCTCCGGCATCAGGCCTCCATTTTTCAGTTAGGCTAAAAAACAAAGAAGCCGACATAATCCGGCTTCACAAAATACCTTGACATCAATACCTAACTGGCAATTTCTAAGACAGAAAGGTCTACCACTAGACTACTACTCTACTTCAAGTCAGATAACCCCTCCTGTAAGGCTATCGTCTGCGCTTCATGACGCTTCTTAATCCCTAGTTTGCAAAAGATGCTGCGCAGGTGGGATTTAACCGTAGTCACCCCACAAATATTTCTGGTGAAAACAGCTATTCTGGCACCCTAAAGGAATAACTTTTAGCAAATGCAGACATAGTTCAATCATCCTCTTGAACCTTTTGCCTCAACCAAACGCCAAACACTACCGCCGCTGCACCCACAAGATAAAAGAGGTGAGCGTTTCCCCCTGTTCTCGGCATTAGTGCAGACTTTGCTGCCGCAATTCCCTTGGGCTTTTCTGGTTCAACCTCATCACTGATCGATCCCACAACTTCCAATGCTTCCGCAGCCAGTGTAACCCCGAAGCGGTAAGAGTTATTTTGGGATGCACCTTGCAGTACATGAAACTCAAGGGCACAAGGTAAAATTTCACCTGGGTACTGATTCTTTTTAGAGCCTTCAGTCCAGCGAATTTCGAAGACCGCACCCTCTGGCTCAGTGACATTATTCACAATTTTTCCATCCTCGTATAGGTAATATACGGTCCCACTCTTTAGTGTAAATGTTTTTCCCTGCCAGCTGATGATCGCTCTGCCTACCTTCACGGCAATTTCGCCGAAATTCTTCACCCCGATTTCGATCTTATTATAATAAGAGGGATAGGCATTGCTAACCTCAATATTAAAAGTATCAATTGCACCATCTTTGTTGGTATCCTTTAGATTGAGGTTAGTTGCACCAACATCCTTCCCCTCAGAAATAGGGCGGACATTTTTCAACCCACGCTCACAGGTTACATCTGGACCCCGGTCACCTTGGGAAACGGAATCGCTAGTAATTCCCCATTTTAATTTGCTGGTCTGGGTGGTAGAATCTGAAACGCGGTTAGACCAGTTCGTAAACCCACAATTCATCAAAGAAAAAGCAATCAACAGACTAAGCATGACACAGGCAGATCTGTTCATTTTGCAAAAGCCCCCTTAGCGGCCACAGAGGACCCCCCGGTGACCTATCGTAAATTTTAAGTCTCTTGCTGCCAGACCTCTTCGCCACCTGATGGTAAAACAGTCTCCATATTATTTTGCACTGCAACACCCCCGTAATCCGTGATCATGTATTTATAAACAGTTAACCCATCAAGGACACAACATATAGGTTTCATATCAGGAGCAGCTGCATCCTGAAAAATAAGCGGTTTGCCTGCCTCATCAGCCACCTTGATCAGATCATCCATCGAATCCAGTGGAACAAAAACTAGGTCATCAGGAACTAAAAAATCCTTACCCGCTTTTACCAGGCGATCACTGTACTGCTTGCAGATTAAATCTACTTCCCTGATTGGTACAGACTCCTTCACTTCAGTCCGCAGCAGAAGGATAGCCCCTAGCAAAATCAATATTCCCAAGAACAGAACAGCTCTTATCTTCCTCTCCCACAGCCCTGGGTTGGGAACCATCTGCGCTGCCGTCAAAGCACCGGAGTCCTCGGGAGATAAAGTGCCGCCAATCTTGAACTCCCCTGAATCCAAGGGAATCTCCATAGAAGGAGTTAACTTCTCACTGGATTTCCCAGCCGCGGAATCAGCCACCACATTGACATCAGCCCGAATAACAACCCTGGGTTCTTTGGCACTTACTCCCAGTTGTTCATTGGCGTTTTTTAGGTACTCCTGGTAGGACTCGAGGTTGAAGGAAAATGGCCTGTTGAAAGAAATTGTCTTGCCCTCGTCCTCTAATACGGTTTCGGGAACCAAGGGAAATTCTTTTTTCCACATCTTGGGGGACTCAACAACAGCTATAACACCATAAATAACCTTCAGCTTCGCTGGTTGATCAGCTGTATAGTGATATGAGAAATCCGTGTCAATCGATTTTACCAATTTGGAGTAGTAGGTTTTATCCGGACCCATTTCAGTCTCACTGATAATGGTATTGGGTTTGAGCTGTACCCTGTAATCCATCTTCCCCTGATGCCGGAAACTATAAACCGGAACATGTTTATTAACCATGAGCGGTTCTTGAAAAACCCTGTAAATATTATAGAGAGATAGGGCTATCAATAGACCCGCTATCACCAAAAGAAAAAGCCTTGTTTTCTTTCCTAAACCCATCTTCCGCAGGCACATACCATACCATTCCTTTCCTTATAATACCAACCTCCGGCTCCAACATCTATCCCACTTCCAATCTCCCATTACCAATATCTGGCTTCTGGCTTCTATTCCGACTTCTGACCTCTTGCTTCCGACTTCCATTCTACCCATCCTTAGATCAAAAATTTCCTGATGGCTATGGAAGCCCATCCCACCCGGGGTATTTTCAGCACTACTTTTCCCATCACCTGTTCAGGTTTGATCGGTTGATCCAGGTGGTTGTTGTCATCCCCTTTGGTAATAAAAGCCTGATAAGAACCATCCCCCTCTATAGTAATCAGCCGGTGAACCGTAGGAATAGGTGAATCTTTGACCCTATACGAAATCACATCACCAACTTGGAGCAAACTGGGGTTTTTTTGAGCAACTATAACAATATCACCTACTTCAATTGATGGACGCATGCTCCCACTGTAGATAACCGCAGGCCGTATAGGAAAAACCCCTAATGCGAACCAGATGGCAATTACCGCGGCTATACTGAAGACCGCCGTACCGACAACCCCTTTTTCATCGCTTTTTTTCTTACAACGGTGAGTGAATTGAAAAGAATAAAATTCCTGGATGATAGCCAGAGCAACCACCGGGACAATCGTACCGACGAGAGCCTTCATCGCCCAGTTGAGATCGGGAAGAACGGGGCTGAACCACTCAAAGGCTTGTAGTACCCCTCTATAGGCTATGGCAGGGAGTGGACCGCCCCACATAGCCAGAATTGACGCCAGAAGATGCTCCATAGACAAGGGAAGACATGTGGAACCGAAGAACCTTGTCCATGCTTCCAGTGTGCTCCCCAAAGAAAGTATCTGCCCCAGCGGAAGATTGATCAGGGTGTAGAGCAAAGCCACTAATACTGGAAGCAAAAATGAAGGCTTGCGCAGAATCCTGTTTATAAGCCACGCCCTGCTCAGTTCCATCCCTAAAAGAGCTGTCCCTACATAAATCAGATTGATAAGAATCCATTTGATGGTAAACGAATAGGGGCTTTTACCAAAACCGTTAAGAAACCCAGACACCACCATCAAATAAACTTGAAAAACAGCGACACCCAGCGCAAATTTGATTAAGAAGGGACGCATTCGTGCTTTACTTAAACCCTTAGTACCCGGCAAGCGCAGTGTAACAATAGCCAGCATCGCCCAAAAAGCAGGTTGAATAATATAAGATATATTAACCGTATTAAAAAAGCGCGGTAGAACCAGATTTAAGAGCAACGGAACACAGAGTACCACTGCCAATAAAACTAACCAGTTCCACTGTAGTTTATAGTTCCAGTTCACATCTCTCACCTTTTTTGCTCATTCCCGGTTTCTGCTGCTTATACAGACAAATTTATGAATACAGGCAGAGCAAAAAACCTGCCTGTATTCATAATAAAATCAATATGCCCTATTTCTGCCATGGTCCAATATCGCTTTCATTCCACTGGACAGCCTCTACTCTGCTTCCAGCACCGAAAATAACCCGTTTGTGTAGACTTAAAACCTTCGGTTCCACAAACTGTAATCTACCCTTATCCTACAGGTATCTGAACTGCAACCATAGGAAAACTCCAAATCAAGGCGCATTGTTTGTTCTGGCTCCAGCAAGGCAGCATTGACCGCCTCTTGCAAAGAAACAAGGTCAACACCGCTACTCGTTTCGCCATTGGGAAAGTAAGCTTTCCACTTTTTTAAAGAACCTCCCTGGCCATACCAATCCAGATGAATGTCCTTGATCCTGGCCGGGATCGTCCCTTCGTTGCCGATCTCCAGGTTGCAGAACGGGGTTTGGCAGCTGCAGCAGTCGCAGCTGTAATGAATATTGATATCCACATATTCGTAATAGCTAACCCCTTTAATCTTACATACCTGGGAACCCGTACTGCAGCTGATAACCGGAGGTTTCACATCTTCCGGAGACTTCATACCTTCCGACTCCGCACCTTCCGGAGGCTCCACATTTTCTTTGCAGCGGCAGGGCTCCTGCCCCAGGTTACCGCAATCCAGACACCTTACCCCCACTGACAGATTGCCCGATTCAGCATC
The DNA here is from genome assembly GCA_012839645.1 of Syntrophomonadaceae bacterium. Classification (GTDB taxonomy): domain Bacteria; phylum Bacillota; class DSM-12270; order Thermacetogeniales; family Thermacetogeniaceae; genus Syntrophaceticus. The sequence continues at coordinate 19,672 of DUMY01000074.1, read as the reverse complement.
CAACCGGATCTGCAAAGTATCTGACCAGCGGGCAAAACCAGCCCCTATAGCAGCCAGGGCTAACAACAGCACTAACAAAGCCATCATCGACTTTTTCATCATTTTCAGCTACTCCTCCCGCCAAGGCTGAGGATGTATCATTAATTCTGGCATGGTGGGGGTCATAAATCCCCCACCATGCCTACAATAGCTCTCATCAAAGTTTACAGACAATCATTACTGTGCTGGGCTGGGCCCAACTTCATTCCACTGAGCAACATCAATTTTGATTTTACCAATACTGCTGGCATTTTGCGGAGCAGTCTTTTTCTTTCCACATTCATATATATCTTCCTGAATATACATGCAAACCGAGACATCAATATATCCACCTTTATGAAGCTGAATATACTTAAGGGCTTCTGCAAGGCCTTGCCAGTTTGCGGGATAACCACCCTTTGACGGATTAATTGTCCTGTCTTCCGCAGGCAGTCCATGGGATGCAGGGTTAACCACATGAATCTCCCAGCCTGACATTACTATAAATTTGCCCAACTCACCGGACCAATTGGTAAGTTTTACATCCTCCACCTTAACAGGCACAGTGCCCAGACCATTAATGCGGAAGGTAAAACACGGTGCATACCATGGATAAGCATTTTTGATGTGGAGTTTAACCGTTTTACCACATTCTGTCCACATATCACAACTGGCAACATCCTTGCCTTCCCAGTTATCACCTTCTCCACAATTGGGGTCGGGCCCCTCATCATTGGTCCCAAGTGCCTGAATATTAACTCCTACATTACCAGTTGCTACCTTGCCCTCAAATTTCACAGAATCAGACCACTTAGCAAACCCAAAGCCCATCATAGCCAGGGCAAGCACTGCGACCAAACAAATTAACATGGTCTTTTTGGATTTCATACGCACAAGCCTCCTAGTTTTCGAGTTTTAATAAATTAGAAACACAATTAATGGCTGTTGTTTCTGGCACTCACCTCCGGTTGTCCCTTTTTCCTGTGGTTGAACCAAAAATCACGACATTGATCAAACAAGGTTCTGGTATCACAAATACTGCCGTTTCCGCCTAATGGTAACAATAGGCTTATCTTGACTTTTATTACCTTATCACGGTTTCTTTCTCAACTGCTATTGACCAAAAGAGGGAAATTGGGACAAACAGAAGTGAGCATAAATAACTAAATTGCTACTACTAGCTAATCCTGTACTATGAATGTCCCAATGAACATTAGGAAATAAACGCTAGCCTCTAACTTAAAACCCGAATTATTTGCTTACTGAACTGGTTCGTAGACTATGCCAACAGTGGAATGGCATCATCCAGCGGGCTGAATGTAGGACGATCAACGATCTAAACGATTAATGCCATATGTTAAATATTTTGTGTATGCTTGATTTATACAAAAATTTAGTACAGTCGAAGGAGTAAAGTTTTTTTTACCAACAAAATAAAAAGGCCTGGACCAATCCAGGCCTTTCCAAATATTTTTATAATTTTACCAATACATATAGAGTTCCTTATTTATCCAAAACACATGGGGATGTCCTTTACTTACCAATTATAAACACTGCATGGTCAGCGCCTGCGCCTCATTACGATTGCGCGCCTCCAATTTGCGGAAAATACTGCGCATATGGGATTTAACCGTAGAAGTCGAGATGAAAAGGGCAGAAGCGATCTCCTGGTTTGAATGCCCTTTGTTGAGTAAAGCCAGCACATCCTGCTCCCTTTTGGTGAGACTCTTTAGATAATTTTGAATATCTGAAGAACCGCTCTTGCCATTATACTCCGGACCAAAGCGCGGGAGACAAAGCACTCCGGCATCAACAATCAGTTCAACCGCATGCACTATCTGTTTGGGCAGCAGACGTACAGGTAAGCAGCCCTTTATGCCCGAACGAACTAATTCCGACATATCGTATTCAATGGGGTTCCGCAGGATGATCACGATCAGGGAAAAGGGGCTGTTCACACTGATTTTAGTAATAACGGGTAAAGGGTCGGCTGCATTTACTTCCCAGATAACAACATCCGGGTAGTGATCAGATGCTGTTTCAATAATTTCGGATGTAGAAAATGTACCCAAAACATGAAAGATACCGTTGCTCCTAAATGCCGCAGCCAGACACTCGCGCCACTCCACCGAATTACTGCCGATTATAAGACGATATTCCATTTTGGGTCCTCCTTGAGTAACTTCTTTTCCTTATGGATATATATAAACCGGCGCAATCTTAGCCCATACCTTCTGGTATGATATTTACTCAAGGATTACTTCTTTATCTTCCGCTAAATTCCTCCCCATATATATGTAGTTTATAGCATATATTAACACAAAGTGCAGCAGATTTCGACTATCTTGTACGTTAACAATCTCACATTCTTCACCAGGATAAGGCTAAGGGACATCCGAAGGAATGGTATAGTTGGGCTGAGCAGTTGCTGCTATACAGGATTCAAGATAACGCAAGTAATTGCCCGCAGTATACCTTTAATTAATAACATGGGGAATATCATAAATATCATAGGAGATGTCCTCAAGGTAGTTTTCTTCAGGAAGGATCTGTACCCCCTCTTGCTCCTGTTCAACTATTTCCAGGAAGTGCATAACAATACAGGGGTCGAATTGAACACCGGCGCAGCGAACCAACTCGGCAACAGCTTCTTCATGTGTCATCGCCTTCCGATACGGCCGGTTGGAGATCATGGCATCATAGGCATCCACCACAGCGATTATACGAGCACCTAATGGTATCTCATCCTTTGCCAATCCTGACGGGTAGCCTGCCCCATTATAGAATTCATGGTGATGCAAAATGATCGAAGAAACATTTTCCGATTGAATAAGTGTTTTCAGAATCTGTGTCCCAATCTCCGGATGTTTGCGTACTTCAGCAAACTCCTCACTGGTAAGTGAACCAGGTTTATTTAAGATATTTTCAGGTATCCCGATCTTGCCGAAATCATGCAGCAAGGCGGCACAATAGACATCAACCAGGTTTTTAGATGGCAACTCTACCTTCTTTCCCAGGGCAACAGCATAACGTGCCACACGTTCAAGGTGCTGTAATGATGCTCCATCCCGGGCCTGAAGAGCTGCGGTAAGGGTATTCAAAGCCGCAAAGTAAACGCGGTTAACTTCATCCTTTGTATCTACTAGGCTTTTTTGAAGTTCACTATAATTCCTGTTCAACGTCCGATAGTGACTTATACAACTAGCAGCCAAATAAATGATCCAAAAGAGAACTATTAATACCAGCAGCCCTTTTCCAATCAAGCTGCCGTACTCTAAAAACCTAGAGCTTGACATCATTCCTCTTCGTGCTGCCTGTTCATAAATCTTCACTGTGAAATAGTTAAGCAGAACTATTACTGTAAAAACAAGAGCCAAGAAGAAAAATGTTGGCCGGTTGTGCTTTAATTTAGTAACAGGCTCTGGCAAAACCGATCACGCCTTTATTTGGCAGTATACTGAGCATACTGAGGAACTTCGACGAAATATTTGATTATTCCTGCCACTTACTTATTTATTTATGAACTTTCCATTATTACTCTGCCGTCGCCCCATAAGCGTTCGATATCATAAAATTCTCGAGCTTCTTCGCTGAATATATGAATAACCACATCCCCATTATCCAGCAAAATCCATCCTGATTCAGGGCTGCCCTGCCTGCGGTAAAATCCGTCGTTATCGCTGTGCTTCTTGAGTTCATCCTCGACTTCACGAACTATCGCCGCGAGTTGTGCAGTACTACGCCCACTGCAGACCACAAAATAATCTGCTACAGGAAAGATTCCTTTCAAATCGAGAACTATGATATCAAGCGCCTTTTTCCTGGCGGCTGCTTGTGCAGCATTGATGGCCCTTTCCTGGCCGCAATCCAATCTTTAAATTCCCTCCTCTCGGTTACCGATAGAATAAAAATTCCACGCCTCAATAGTCTGGGGGTGGATAAGTTGTCGCCTTTCTAAACAGTAACAAATAGTAGAGGCAATGCATTCCAGCAGTGCCTTATCAAGATTTTCCCTAGCTAGGTTTCGCAGATGGCTCACAGCTGGGAAATCTCTTCCCACAGCTATAAGATCAGCGATATAGATCACCTGGGCCAGCCTTCCCATACCGGGACCCGCGAGGGTATGTAGGGCAACTGCATCCAACACCTGGATGTCATTGATACCTAGTTCTTCCTTAATGAGCACTGCTCCCACAGGCCCATGTAGCAGAACCGGAACCTGTTCCTCAACATTACAAGTGACCAGCTTCCTCGCCCGCCCGATGCGTAGCAAATCATCCGGATGCATATCCCGGGCATAGTCATGGAGCAAACCTGCCAGTTCCGCATTTTCCCGATCTATGCCATAAAGATCAGCCAGTTCACCTGCACACGTGCAGACAGCACGAACATGGTCATACCTACTCCCGGTTAATTTGTCTCTTAATATTGTTTCATACTCCAGCATCTTTGACCCAGTTCCAGCCGTTCTCACATAACCCCCCTTTAAATTACTATCTCCTCTGCATACTATTCTAATATAAGCAAACTGTTCTTTACATCCCTTCAGATAACAGTATCGGACACCCTATTATTAACTTTTATTCACCAACCGCCGCGTGGGTTTTGCTACATCAGAAGAATAGAGTCCCTGCTGTCTGATATAGTTCTCTACCGCCTCGGGAACCAGGTACTTAATAGACCTTCCTTCCTGAACACGACTGCGGATATCTGAGGATGATATATCCATCTGCGGCATTTCAAGGAAGCCCACAACATTATCATAGTACTTCCCAAAAACCTCTTTTACAATTCGTAGATCATATCCAGGGCGTGCGGCAGCAATAAACTTACATAATGAAAAAAGCTCTTTCGGTTCTCGCCAACCGAAGACATCCAAAATAGTATCAACACCGGTTATAAAATAAAGGTCAGTTGTGTCTTCATCATATATTTGACGCAGTTGGCGCATGGTATCAACTGTATAGGTGATTCCACCGCGTTCATACTCAAGGCTACTGACCTTGAAATACGGGTTCCCCAGTACGGCCAGCACAACCATCAGATGCCTATGCCAAAAATCTGTTATCATATCTGGTTCCTTATGGGGTGGAATACCTGTTGGCACAAAAATAATCTGCTCTAAGGAATATTTTTCTCTAGCTGTCTCAGCCGCCACCAGGTGTCCATAGTGAATGGGGTCAAATGTGCCGCCCAGTATCCCAATCCGCTGCTCCTTCATGAGTGCGTTCCTACCCCTCTTTATTAAAGCTATTATGACCTGACGTGTCCATCCCCGAGAACAATAAATTTGCTGGAGGTAAGCTCCTCAAGGCCCATAGGCCCTCGGGCATGCAGTTTCTGGGTACTAATCCCAATCTCAGCCCCCAAACCAAACTGATTTCCATCTGTAAAGCGCGTTGAAGCATTAACAAAAACAGCAGCTGCATCAACTCTTTGTACAAAAAGGGAGGCCTTCTTATAGCTGTTTGTAATGATGGCTTCTGAGTGTTTAGTGCCATAGCTTTGGATGTGTGAAATGGCTTCTTCTATATCTTTAACCACCTTTACTGCCATGACTGTGTCCAGGTATTCAGTTCCCCAATCATCTTCTGCTGCCGGTGTGCAGTCGCGTATAATCTCTTGGGTTCGCGGACATCCCCGCAGCTCCACTCCTTTTTCCTGAAGTGCATCAGCAGCCATGGGCAAGAACTCCTGTGCCACCTTATCATGAACCAAAAGTGTCTCCAGGGCATTGCATACACCTGGACGCTGCGTTTTGGCATTCACAACTATCTTGAGGGCTGCATCAAGATCCGCATCCTCTTCAACATATGTATGGCAGTTGCCGACACCCGTCTGTAGTACAGGCACTGTAGCATGGGCAGTGACTACCTTGATTAGGCCTGTCCCTCCTCGAGGAATTAAGACATCGATATACTCATTCATAGTCATCATCATGTTGGCTGCTTCCCGATCCGTTGTCGGTACCAGCTGTATGGCTCCTTCTGGAATCCCAGCACTTGTAGCTGCAGCACTGATCACATTAGCCAAAGCCATGTTAGAATTCAAAGCCTCAGAACCACCCCTCATCACTACCGCATTTCCTGCCTTGAGGCAGAGTCCGGCAGCATCTACAGTAACATTAGGGCGTGCCTCATAGATAATCCCGATGACACCTAACGGTACCCTCATCTTCCCCACTCGCAAGCCGTTCGGTCTTGTGCGCATGTTGGATACCTCACCGACCGGGTCAGGGAGACCAATAAGCTCCCGCAAACCCTCAGCCATACCTTTGACTCTCTCCGGAGTCAGCAGCAGACGATCCAGCAGAGCATCGCTCAGCCCTTTTGCCCTGCCGTCATCCATATCCTGCCGGTTGGCATCGATAATCATCTCGACCCTCTCTTCCAGTGCTCTAGCCATTGCCTGTAGAGCCTGGTTCTTGACCTCAGTAGAGATCCCTGCAAGTACATATGAGGCTTTTTTTGCTGACTCTCCGATCTCCCTCATCTGGTTTTCCAGCATAATTTGCTAGACCTCCTTTTCAAGTACCGTTATTAAAAACAATCGTGAGGTTATCCCTGTGGACCACTTCATCATAGTCGTGATAACCCAAAATTTCTTTGATCTGTCCGCTGTTGTGCCCCTTGATCAACTGCAGTGCCTGAGCAGTATAATTACTGATACCCCTGGCGATCTCCTGCCCCGTAGTGTCAACAATACTTATAGCATTACCAGATGTAAATGACCCCTCAACCCTGACAATACCTGTAGGCAGCAGGCTCTTCCCTTTTTTTAAAAGCGCATTGGCAGCACCCTGATCCACAACAACCCTTCCCTGTAGTGGAGAACCGAAAGCAATCCAGAGCTTGCGTGCCTGCATGCGGTCTTCCCGGGGCACAAAAAGTGTTCCTATCTGCTTGCCCTTTATAACTGCCGGCAGTGTTCCTTTTTTCATACCGCTGGCAATAACCATGGGTATCCCGGCCTGCATGGAAACCTTTGCTGCCATGATCTTTGTTTCCATCCCACCGGTGGCCAAAGCAGATCCACGCCCACCGGCAGCAGCCTCGATCTCCGGTGTAATCTCATAAATTTCTGGAATCAGTTTAGCATCCTTGTTTTTGTTGGGGTCCGATGTATAATAGCCATCCAGATCTGTGAGCAGAATCAATAGATCAGCGTCAACCAAGCATGCCACCAGGGCAGCCAGATTATCGTTATCCCCAAAGCGAATTTCTTCCACTGCTACCGTATCATTTTCATTGACGATAGGAACAACCCGAAAGTCCAACAGCGACTGCAGGGTATGGCGGGCATTCAAATAGCGCTCACGGTTAGTGATATCCTCTCTGGTAAGGAGCACCTGTGCTGCGACAATCCTATGGGGTGTAAAAAATGTTTCATAGTGCTGCATAAGGATTCCCTGGCCAACTGCAGCTGCTGCCTGCTTTTCCGGAATCGTCCTGGGCTTGCTCGAAAGCCCTAACCTTCCCACTCCGGCACCAATGGCCCCAGAACTGACCAGTATCACTTCCAGCCCCTCTTTCCAGATAGCTGACAGATCCTGTACCAGGCTTTCCATACGCCGAAGGTCCAGCTGACCACTGCTCCCGCAGATAATCTTCGTTCCTACCTTCACTACAATCCGGCGCGCCTCTTTCACTTGTGCGCGTTCGCAACCGAGCATCAACAATTCTCCATTCTCCCCTGAGACGTGAGACGCGGGGATGACCACCAATTAGGCATCCGACTTCTGGTCTCCGACCTCCATTTTCCGCCGGTAAAAAACCACATTCCGGCCGATCACCTGTACAATCTCCGATTGTGTTCGCTCACTCAAAATGGAAGCGACATCACTAACCTCAACCGGACAGTTGGGCAGTACCCGCACTTTGAGCAATTCCCGTGCTATCAGTGTCTCCTCCAGCTGTTTTATTACATTATCACTGATTCCTGACTTTCCCACTTGAAGAACAGGAGCCATTTTGGTAGCCAGGCCTCGTAAATACTTTTTCTGTTTTCCAGTCAACAATTCCTGCCACCTTCACCCTTCATATGTCAAATGTGACATCTTCTAGTCATGCCACTCAAATTCAAAATCATCGATCCTTACTGTATCTCCTGCCTTGATTCCCCTTCCGCGCAAGGCATCCTCGATCCCAATCTTACGTATCATGTGCTGGAAATAATTGAGCGCATCGGGAATCTCCAAATCCAGTCGGTTCACCAACCGCTCAATGCCTTTGCCTGAAATCAGGAAAACGCCATCTTTGAGTTGAATGTCAAAGCCCTTCTCATGCAAGCCATCAGCTGTAACAACCCGCATATCTTCTACTAATCCCGCATCTACATCTTCCTCTGCATCCTCCTCCAGTTTGCTGGAGACAGCATACAGCAACCTTTGTACCCCTGAACCGGTTGCCGCAGAAATCGGGTAGATCTCTAATTCCGGAAACTTCTCTTTCAGAAAAGAGAGGTTAGCTGTGGCTTCTGGCAGGTCCATCTTATTGGCTGCCACTAACAGAGGTCGATCCGCCAGTTCCTGTTTATACAGCTTTAATTCCTGAAGGATAATCTCCACATCATCTAGCGGGTCCCGCCCTTCGGTCCCAGCGGTATCTACAACAAGAAGAAGTACTTTAGTACGCTCCACATGGCGCAGGAAGCGGTGTCCTAGACCAGCACCTGTATGCGCTCCGGCAATAAGCCCGGGCAGGTCAGCTGCTACAAAACTTCTGTCACCTACCTGCACAACACCTAATTCAGGTCTTATTGTAGTAAAAGGATAGTTGGCCACTTTCGGCCGCGCCGCGGAGATACGGCTAAGGAGGCTGGATTTTCCCGCATTAGGGAAGCCGATGAAACCAACATCTGCCAGCAGTTTGAGCTCTAGCTCCAACATATGCTCGTCCCCGGGATCCCCCCGTTCGGCAAAGCGTGGTGCCTGCAGCTTCGGTGTTTTAAAGCGGGCATTGCCGCGCCCTCCCTTTCCACCACGGGCAACAATGATCTGCTGTCCATGCGTCTTCAAATCAACACAAAATGAACCTTCAACATCCCGGACAACAGTCCCTATAGGAACCCGCACAAGCAGGTCTTCCCCATTTTTGCCATACTGGTTCTTCCCGCGTCCGTGTTCTCCCCGCTCTGCTTTATAGTGCTTGCGGTAGCGGAAATCGATCAGGGTATGGAGGTTCCGGTCAGCGGCAAACACCACACTGCCACCATGTCCGCCGTCTCCACCGTTAGGACCTCCTGCGGAAACATACTTCTCACGGCGGAAGGCAACACATCCGTTCCCCCCATCCCCTCCTTTAACATAGATTTTTGCGTAGTCATAAAACATTTTTTAACCTCACAAGTTCACCGCACAGCGGGTAATAACAAATTCCCCTGGTCCTTAAGGCCAGGGGATGTCTTCCGATTTATCAGTATTAGACCGTTTCAGCATAAACACTGACCTGCTTCCTCTTTTTGCCTCTTGCCTCAAACCTCACATAACCGTCAGCCAAGGCAAAAAGGGTGTCATCTTTGCCGCGGCCTACATTCCAGCCGGGATGGACCTTTGTTCCTCGCTGGCGAATAATGATGTTCCCGGTTCTAACAAACTGGCCATCATGCCTTTTCAAACCCAGTCGCTTAGACTCACTGTCACGCCCGTTGCGGGAACTGCCTACTCCCTTTTTAGTTGCGAATAACTGCAGATCAAACTTAAAATTTTTCATTTTTACAGCACCTCCTCACTTCAAGGTATTTTCCGTAACTTCCGGCGATCCCCTGTATACCAAGTTCCATGGTTTCCAGGATCACCTGGGCAGTTCTTTTATCCTCTCTTGTCAAATTTTCTGGCAGTATCAATTTCACAAAAACGTCGTTCAAGCTTTTCGTCCGGTCATCTACCAGCGGCTCCACAGAAAGAAAGCACCTTAAACCCACTGCCGCTGTTTGTACAAGAGCCGAAACACCGGCACAGACTATATCTTCACCTGCCGGGGCATATCCCGCATGACCCCGAACCAGAAAACCTCGCAGCTCACCGTGTTTACCTTCAAAAAATGTGGCATTAATCATTGTCTTCGTCTTCTTCGCCAGTCTTTATGACTCCGCAGCTGCGGTCTCCTCCTGCTGTCCCAAAGAGATATCCTGCACCATTAACTCTGTAAATAACTGCCGGTGCCCTTTCCGCCGGCGATAGTTCTTCTTAGGCTTATACTTGAAAACAATTATTTTTTTGGCTTTCCCCTGCCTGAGAACCTGGGCTGTCACCTGTGCTCCGGGTACATAGGGAGTACCTACCTGAAACTCTCCATTGACATTTACCGCCAGAACCTTATCCAACACCACCTGGTCTCCCTCAGCAGCATCAATCTTCTCTACTCGCAGAACGGTCCCTTCGCGGACACTATACTGTTTACCACCGGTTTCTACAATTGCAAACACAATATTTCCTCCTTCGCCGGGACCCCAGGGTGGCATCTTTAAGCATGCACTTCATATACCCTTCCCGAGCGTTTTATTGTATAATAGCCACAACGGAATTTTAGCACCTCACACCCCTTGATGTCAAGCTAATTGGTCGTTAGTGGTTGGTAGTTAGTCACCTCTCAATATTCACCGCTCGAGAATGTGTGCTCTGGCGCAGGTGCGGTATACCTTGTCGATTTTGATGGCTATCTTCTGGCCGATGCAGTCGCTGCCCTCCTCAATATCTATGATATAGCCCTGAATGCGGGCGATCCCATCTTTTGGGATTGTGGCATGCGCTTCTTCCACCTCCACCTCCAGTATCTCCCCGGGCTTAACCGGTGCTGAAAGAGCATCAATCTCTTCCTTGCTGAAAAGTGACTTTACCCGCACATCCTCCAGGTGAGAGGAGTCACTCCCTTTGATGATGATCTTCTTGCTGATCTCATTCTCCAGTTCCCGGAGATGGCTGCCCCCTCCACCGATGAGAAACGCAGCCACAGTAGGATGCATCTCCACAAGAATTCCCATAGCAGTGTCCTGCTCTTGGTCAGCCAGGAACCTGATCTCCTGGCAAGCCTGCATGCTCACTGATTCCTCAGAGAGCACCCTTCCTGTTCCTTCACAATAAGGGCAGGATCGCTGCAACAGACTGCTCAGACTCGGACGCACCTTTTTCCTGGTAAGCTCTACCAAGCCCAACTGGGTAAGGCCAAGTACACATGTCCTTGTCTTGTCCTTTTTCAACTCTTCCTCCAGCTGCCGCGTCACCTCACTGCGGTGTTTCTGGAGTTCCATATCAATAAAATCAATAACAATGATGCCCCCTAAGTTTCTCAGACGGATCTGTCGTACGATCTCCTGAATGGCCTCCATATTGGTACGAAAAATTGTCTCTGCAAAATTCTTGGAGCCAGTGTATTTCCCTGTATTTACATCGATAACGGTAAGTGCCTCTGCCTCATCAATAACGAGGTAGCCCCCACTTTTGAGCCAGACCTTAGGACGCAAAGCCTTCTCAATTTCCTGATCAAGCTCATATTCATCGATATCAGATCTAGCAAGGAAAACCTTACTGCTGAAGTGTGGTGCAGATGCCTGGACTAATTCTAAAATCTTTTCATAGGTATCCTGGTCATTCGTGATTAAGCGATCAACATCTTCCCCGAAGAGGTCTCGCAAAACCCAAGAGACAAGTTCCACTTCACGGTGGATCACAGCCGGTGCACTTTTGTGTACAGCCTTCTTCTGTACCATCTTCCAAAGACGATACTGTTCCTGCATATCCTGCTCCAGTTCTTCTGCTACGACCCCCTCAGCAGCAGTACGCACAATCACGCCACAGCCCGGAACACACACCTCTTCAGCAATTTCCTTTAAGCGGTCGCGCTCCTTCTCGGACCTAATTCTCCGGGAAACCCCGACCGATTTGGACTCTGGCATAAAAACAACATAGCGCCCCGGAAATGTTAAATGTGTCGTCACCCGCGCACCCTTAGTCCCAAAGGGTTCCTTGACAACCTGGACCAGGATCTCTTCTCCCTCATGGACCGTGTTTTGAATGGAAAGTGACCTGCGATTATTGGGCCGGGCATCTTCCACATACAAAAAAGCATTCCTTTCCAAACCAATATTAACAAAAGCAGCCTGCATCCCCGGCAGTACATTAGCTACCCTTCCTTTATAAATGTTCCCGGCTAAACGCCTTTGAAAAGAACGATCCAGGTAAACCTCAACCAACTTCCGGTTTTCTAACACAGCAGCCTTCGTTTCTTCCTTTGTTACATGAATATATATTTCTTTCTGCATTTCCCCTCAACCTTCATTAATTTTCTATCTGTCCCAACGGATCGATCAAGCGGTTGCCCTCCAGGCGGAAAAGCCCGGTACGGGTGAGCCGGGAAAGCAGCAGAGGTTTGGTACCAGCTTTTATGATCAAATCTAGAAGACCACGCACAGGAACCTCTCCTCTACCCACTTTCATCAAAAACTCCAGATAAAACCGCCCGCCCTCATGATAACAACCGCTTTCTATGATGGCTGCTGACACATCAAAGACCTTCCCATCATGAGGCCTCTCATAATACCAGGATTCCACACTTTTTATATCATTAAACAGTTGATCCCAATCAGCAGCATAATCATCAGAGGAAAGCTCCACCAGGTAGCGTGCACAGTTGATCAACTTACCTAATCCTATATCACCAGGTGGAACCAAAACCAGGCGGTGTGCGCGGATACCCGACAGCAACTGGCGGTTCAAGCGCTCAAGATAATCCTCTATGGTTTGAATATCTTCATCTAGTTCTAAATCCATATACTCCCGTAGTCCCGCTGCCCCCACTCCCAAAGGAGGACCAAAAGAGAACTTAGGACGCTGATTATATCCTTTGCTATAAGTAAGTGGAAAAGAAGCCCGCCGTAAAGCTCGCTGCAGTGTGGTCATCAGCTCGCGGTGGGAAAGAAAACGCGCTATATCCTGTTTAGCATATTCAAGACGGTACTTGGGCATACTTATTATCTCTCCTTGAACAGATGGGTGGTCACCCCCAGGGATGCACAGGCACCACACTTTCCACAAACCTGTCGACAGTCTGGGGTTGTTTCTCCCGCTAGGGCCCTTTGGTGTTCCCGGACCAGATACTCCTTAGAGACCCCGGAATCAATTATATCCCAAGGCAGAACCTGATCATAGGTAAAACGACTTGTGGCATAATCATCCGGGTCAATTTCGGCAGCCTGGAAACTCTCCATCCATAAGGGGAAGCGAAAATGCTCTGTCCATCCGTCAAACCGACAACCCCTCAAGAAAGCTCCTTCCAGAACCGCAGCCATCTTGCGGTCACCCCGTGCAAAACATGCCTCCAAAAAACTTGTTTCAATGTTGTGCCAGTTGTACTCAGCCTTGCTTTTCTTAATAAGAGACCTCAGATATTCATGTTTTTCCTTCAGTAGATCCCTTTTATCCTGGCCCTCCCACTGAAAGGGAGTATGTGCCTTGGGTACAAAGGAGGAAGCACTGACCGTCACCCGGGGCCTTTTCCTGCCGCGGCTGTATCTCTTCCCAACCTTTACTACCTTTTCTACCAGATCAGCAATACCCTCCAGGTCCTCTCTGGTTTCTGTAGGCAAACCTACCATAAAATAGAGCTTGATGGCAAACCACCCTGCATCCAGAGCAGCCTCCACTGCATCCATAAGATCATTCTCAGTAACTCCCTTGTTGATCACATCCCGCAGCCTCTGGCTTCCTGCCTCTGGAGCTAAGGTAACACTTGTTCGGCGACCAGGAAGATTTTTTGCTGTTTCTATACTGAAGGAGTCAACACGCAGTGAGGGGAGAGAAAGTCCTGTTCTGGTGGCCTCGCACCCACCGGCTAACCGTGGAATCAGATCCTGGATACTGCTGTAATCAAGACTGCTTAGTGAGACCAAGGAAACCTCTTCAAATCCCGTATTTTTAATGATCTCCCCAGCCTGAGATAAAAGTACTTCAGGAGAGCGCTCCCTCACGGGCCTGTAGATCATCCCCGCCTGACAGAAGCGGCAGCCACGGGTACATCCGCGAAATACCTCCAACATCCCCCGCTCATGAACAGCCTCAGCCAGTGGAACAAGAGGGGATGTAGGGAAATAGGCGGTTTCCAGTTTATCCAAGACACGCCGACGCACCCGCTCCGGTGCCCGAGGATGTAGAGGTACTATTTTTTTTATTTTATCATCATCTGTATATTCTTTGCGATAAAAGGAGGGTATATAGACACCTGGAACCTCTATAAGACGCTCCAGCACCTGAGACCTGGATGCCCTAGGCTGGTCCCCTTTAACTTCACCTACTGCCTCTAAGATCTCCAAAACACCCTCTTCACCCTCCCCGATCAAAAAGGCATCTATAAAGGGTGCAAGAGGCTCCGGATTAAAGGCACTCGGGCCCCCGGCAATAACCAGGGGATGGTGGTCATGACGATCCTCTGCGCGGTAGGGAATACCTGACAGATCCAACATATTGAGCACATTGGTAAAGGTCAACTCATACTGCAGTGTAAACCCGATAACATCAAAATCCTGTAGGGATCTATGGGATTCCAGGCTGAAAAGCGGCAGCCCTGCCCGGCGAAGTTCACCTTCCATATCCAGGGCCGGAGCAAAAGCTCTCTCCATCAAGAAATCGTCCCGGCTGTTCACTAAACCATATAAAATCTGTAGTCCCAGATGTGACATCCCTACCTCATAAAGATCGGGAAAGGCAAAAACCATCCTTATGGGAACAGCATCCCAGTTTTTGCAAACAGCATTCCACTCAGTACCTAGATAACGGGCGGGTTTACGCACCCGGGGTAAGATATTTTCCCAAAGTACCTGCTCTATAGTCACAACATTGCCTCCTGAAATTAGCTGTCGGAAATTTGTTAAAAACTTTCTAAAGCTGACTCTTCGCTTATTACCGAAACTCCGGACACTGAGAATATTCACATGGTGTTAATTGTCCATATTGCCCTTATTAAAGCTTATTTTATTATTCTCCCCATTACAAGGAAATTAATAAAAAAAATGGTGCCAGGCACCAACTACTGCTGAAGTCGTGAAGTGGGATCAACAAGTTTGTCCCCATCCCGGAGCTGAAAATAAAAGAGTGTATCTTCGGTGGTACCGATGACCTGACCCTGCACCACCTCCTGCCCGGTTTTGACCCCGGCCTCTCCGAGCCTTCCATAAAGTGTTGCACAATCATGGTCATGCTCGATAACAAGAACCTTCCCTATTCTTTTATCTGTTTCAACCCTTACAACCTTCCCCGGGAGCACAGCCCGTACAATAGTGCCCTTGGTCACAGCCAGCTCAATGCCTTCATGGAAGTACAGCCAGTTTGAAGCATCTCTTTGCCAGCCAAACCCCCTAACAAGCCTCCCGGAAACCGGAAGATCCGGCAATTTTCCGGGTGTACTCACTTCAACATCTAAATCTCGTTTCGGCTTAATCCCCAGTCTGGATAGATCCGGTACCCACTTAAGTGCCTTCTCAATACTTCTTTCACGTCCAGAAAAATCATAGTTTTTTGTCAGCAAATAATTGACACCATTTCGCACAGCTTGTCCTGGTGCTCCACCAAAAATAGAAATCCCAAAGATCATCCCAAAAATAAGCAGCGCCACTACCAGACGCCGGTAAAAACCTCTGATACGGCTTGCCACAATAGAATTCCTTCTCACCTGCAACCACCTCTCGTTTTTTATATATGGCTGCAGATGGTTCAATATAACTAGAACAACATATTTTCCCTGCGCAGTTGAACATTTAGAATTAGGCCTATGGCAGCTAGATTGGTAATCATAAAACTGCCACCGTGGCTGAGGAAGGGTAATGGTATTCCCGTGACAGGCATCAAACCGATGGCCATACCCACGTTCTCAAAAATATGGAACAGCCACATACAGACAATCCCACCTACCACAAGCCTTCCAAATAAATCCCGGGCTTGAAAAGCCGTACGGAGCGTCCGAGAGAGCAAAATATAGTAAAGCAAAAGGATAAAAGCAGCTCCTACAAAACCAAGCTCTTCCCCTACAACTGAAAAGATAAAGTCTGTATGGTGCTCCGGTAAAAAATTCAACTGCACCTGAGTACCGTGATAAAGACCCTTTCCAAAGGGGCCCCCAGAACCGACAGCCACCAGGGACTGGATAATATGATAGCCCGTACCATGTGGATCTTTGTAGGGGTCTATAAAAGCAGTCAGCCTGTTGATCTGGTAATCCTCCAAGGGAAGTGGAAGCTGTAGGGGAGATAGATGCAGCCCCACAGCTAAAATAACCACAGCCAATCCTGAACCGATAATGCCCAGCAAAAGACTGGGTTTCGCACCGGCAATGTAAAGCATGCCAAACAGGATCACCAGGTAAACGAGTGCTGTGCCTAGATCCTGGATTACAATTAATAAAAAGGGCACAGCAAAATAGAGAAAAGAAGGGATCAGATCCCTGAGCGTCTTTAATTCTCCCTTCCTTTTCACAAGAAAGGTGGCAAAGCAGATAATGAACATGATTTTCCCAAACTCTGAGGGCTGAAAGACAAATGGGCCTAAGGCGAGCCACTGCCGCCCCCCTTTAGCGACAATACCTTTGATGTCAACCACAAGCAGCAGGATAATCAACAAGAGATAAATATATTTATCATACCGCAACAGTTTTGTATAATCAAAGGAAATAATAAGAACAGCACAGATAACCCCCAGCCCAATAGAAAGCAAGTGTTTCTTCACATAGAATAGGGGATCCGCGGCAATATTCGCCGTTGCACTGCTCAGAATGAGTAGGCTCATACTCATAATCAATATAATGTTTCCGATTAGGACATAATCAAGATTCTTTAAAAGGCGCTTGTTAAAAGGCAACTCCCGCCCCATCCTTCCTGTATGGATTAATATAATGATAATCCATTCTCAGGACGGCGTCTATGGTTTTCGGCCAGGAAGTTCAAGGATAACAACACTATTTTTAGTGACTAGGCAGCCTTTTCATTTTAACTACAGGAATATTGGCAACAAGAGCTACACATTTATTGTCCTGCTCCAGGTTGATCTCCATCTTATTTTCATCGATCTCCATATAATCCTTGATGACATCCATGAGATCGCACCGCAGTTCTTCCAACACCTGTGGAGAAAGATCCAGACGGTCATGCATAAGTACAAGGCGCAGTCTTTCTTGTGCAACACTTTTGCTTGATTTCAGCGAATCCTTACCGAAAATACGCTGTAGAAATTCTAACAATTATATCTCCTCCGATCAACCCGTTCGCAATCCCAGCAGACGCCGGACACGATCCATAAAGCCTCCCCTGTTTTCCAGATTCATCAAGGGCACCTCATCCCCAGCAAGCCGGTGTGATATATTACGATAGGCCTCCCCAGCTTTGGAAGCAGAATTCAACACCGCTGGCTCTCCCTTGTTCGTCGAAATAATAATAGACTCATCATCAGGAACAACTCCCAGCATATCAATAGCTAGGTGCTCAATCACATCTTCAACATCAAGCATATCTCCCATCCTTACCATTTTAGGCCGAATCCTGTTTAAAACCAGAAGGGGATCTTTGATTTCCGATGCCTCCAAAAGGCCGATAATGCGGTCTGCATCTCGTACTGCTGCCACTTCAGGTGTTGTGACAACAATAGCTTTATCAGCACCGGCAACAGCATTTCTAAACCCCTGTTCGATGCCGGCCGGACAATCCATAAGAATAAAATCACTTTCCAGTTTTAGTTTTTCACAGAGCTCTTTCATTTGTTCCGGGTTAACTGCTGTTTTGTCTTTCGTCTGGGCAGCCGGTAAAAGATAGAGGTTCTCTAATCGGCGATCCCGAATTAAAGCCTGTCTCATTCGGCAGCGTCCATGTGCTAAATCCACCAGATCGTATACAATTCGGTTTTCTAGCCCTAAAACCACATCCAGATTCCGCAGCCCAATATCAGCATCTACCAACACCACCCGGTAACCCTGCATAGCCAGTGAGGTACCAATATTAGCGGTTGTGGTGGTCTTTCCTACCCCACCCTTACCAGAAGTAATTACGTAAACTTCACCCATTTAAGCTCCCCCTTTATTATCGCCTCTATGATTACGGTCGTACCCAGGCTGGTACTGTTCAATAATTACAATTCCATCCTGGACTCTGGCTATTTCCGGCTGGAACGATATAGAATAATCTCCTTCCGGAGCACGGGTAATGAACCCGGCTATACGCAACTGCGACGGTTCCAGCCGTAGTGCCGCTACAATTGCATCATTTTTGCCAAGGGCTCCGGCGTGGGCAATACCTCTGAAGGTACCCATAACAATAATATTACCCCCGGCTATTACTTCACCTCCCGGGTTGACATCTCCCAAGACTACCACATTCCCCGGATAAAAAACCCTCTGCCCTGAACGAATAGTACGCTGTACCAGAATCGTCTGTTCCTCAGAAACAATATCATCTCGGGTCTGGCGTACCGGAGTATAAAGAATTACCGGTATGTCCTCTTTTTCTTCCTCTTTTTCAATTCTAGTTTTTTCCTCAGAATTCGCTGTAAACTCCCCGGTAGACTCCTCTAGGATTGGGGATACCTCTGCTGCTGCAGCTGTCTCCTCCTGAACACCCTGAGCATCCTGAACATCTTGAACCTCAATTCGCTCCTTAGCTTTTTTACGGCTTTTCTTTTTTCTACGGCTGCGCCAGGACGCCGTTTCTCTTGCCTCCTCAGCCATCCTCTTCACCCCCTGGTATTTCCTTCTGTTCCCTGCCATAATATAGCGCAGGTGCATATTGTGGGACGCAAGCACCCTTCTTAAATCCGATAACTGCTGGAAGTTGAAATTCCTTTTACTGACATCAATGCAAACTGAGGATCCCTCTAGAAAGCTATCCGCTTCTTGGAGTTTTTCCACAAGACATTTCATAACACTATGAAAGTCCTCCTCCGGATCCAGCACAATTATCAGTCCGGAACGCTTGCTGCCTTTTATTGTAACAAGATGTTCCATGCCCGGATGCTGTTCCCTCCAATCCCACTTCTTTCGATAGATGTTTTCTATCTGTGGCATTTTTATTCCTGCCTTAACTAAAAAAAACCCGAAAAAATATTCCTCGTTTTTCCAGCCTTTTTTCCTTTGATATGACAATATTAGGCATCCTACCTGAAAAACAGAGGTCAGACGCAGGAGGTCAGATGTCGGAAGATACAAAAAATAACTTTATTACCTTTATTATTTGGGAACGGTCCTTGGCACACGCACTGAACCTAGGCAGCTCTGGTCGTTAGTTATTGGGAAAAGAGGAAAAGGGGATCTGAAAAATAGATCATGAGATCCGTCCCCCTGATCTCACTTGTCGGTCAAGGCTCCTCAGGCACCTCGGTATCTTCGTTTCCAGGATCACCATTCCCCTGTCCATCATTTTCATTATCGTCACCGTCTCCATTACCCCCACCATTCCCGTTATTCCCCGCGCCTCCATTATCCTCAGCACCACCATTATTCCCATTGGTATTCTGAGGGGTCGTCGTTTCAGCCGGGGTAGTTGTTGGCGGTTGTTGAGGTGTAGTAGAAGGCTGGGTAGGAGTAGTTGTGCCCTCTGTCCCCTCATCCTTCTCCACCTCTTTATTCAGCCCAAAGTATTCCTTAAATACCTCTTTGGCTATTGGACCAACCGATGTAGAGCCAAAATC
>DUMY01000073.1 GCA_012839645.1 Syntrophomonadaceae bacterium | reverse complement strand
CGAAGTTTTCCCGCTTAGCCATCACAAAATAACGAATATCTATAGCCCCAACAATGTCCAGCAAAACAGGCTCCAGGTTGAGCACATTGAGCTGACAACCGGCACAGGAACTAAACTTGAAAAATGCAACTGTTGGTTTCGCCACCTAGCACACCTCCTTAAAAGACCCCACCGGGAAGGTCCTTAATATCAGCATATTTGAATACAGGACCATCCTGGCAAACGAAAACTGGACCCATCTGGCAATTTCCACACTTCTTGATCCCGCAGCTCATACGCCGCTCCAGAGAAACATAGATCTGCTCCGGACTCCAGCCGCGCTTCAAGAGGTCGAGCACCACAAACTTCATCATAATATCTGGGCCACAGGTAACAACAATGGCATTTTCACTGTTGATTTTAATATTGTTAAATAATGTGGTCACAACACCGATGTTGTGTCCCCATTCGACTCCTGGCGGAACCATATCAACGGTCAGGTACAACCTGGTATCGGGTATCCTGCGCCATTCATCGTACTCATCAATGAAAAGCATACCTTCCGGTGTCCTGGATCCGTACAGGATCTCAAATTTTCCGTACTGGTCGCGGTGTGCCTGAATGTGCTTAATCACCGGGCGAAGCGGAGCAAGTCCGATTCCTCCTGCAACCAGGAGCACATCCTTCCCTTTTGCTTCCTCTACGGGCCAGCCAAAGCCAAAGGGCCCGCGGATACCTACCACATCCCCCTCCTTAAGTTCGGCTAGGGCATTGGTCACATTGCCCACCGCACGAACAGTGTGCTGAAAAGTACCTTTGAGATCAGCAGAAGAGCTAATGGAAATAGCAGATTCCCCAATTCCAAAAATATTGATCATATTGAAGACACCCGGATCATAGGTATAGGCTTCCTGTACCTCAGGATCAACAAATGCGAAGGTATAGGTCCGCGTATCGGGTGTCTGATCTTTGACCGATTTAATTACCGCCTTCTGAGGCTCCCAGGGGTTGATCTCCAGGGTTACCTTCTTTTCCGGCGGTGTGTAGAGCTTGACATCTTTCTCAGGGTTCGGATCGGCCTCAATCCTGGCCACGATATCCACCGGGTCGATTTGCTTGACACAGGTGGTCACACAGCGGCCGCAGCCAACACAGCCTGGAGCTTCAAACTGCTGCTGGTAATAGGTAAGCTTGTGGTACATTCTCTGCTTGACCCGTGCTTCTCTGTCCGGTACAAAGACATGGTCCTGAGCCACACGTGAAAATTCGTAGAACATGCAGGAATCCCAGAATCTCTGCCGGCCTCCACTTTCCAGTGACAGGTCCACATAGTCCTTCACCCCAAAACAATAACAGGTCGGGCAAACGCTGGTACAAGAACCGCAGGCCAGGCATTCATCCTTGACATCCTGCCACACAGGGTGATCAAAGTTCTGGTGAAGCAGAACACCCAAGTTATCAGCATCAATGCGCCTGGTAATCTGCTGCTGGGCAGCACGAAGAGCCCGGTTCCTGGCAATGAAATCCTCATTTGCAGCCGGGGTAAGACCTGCCACCAGTTCCTTACCTTTATCGCTGCCCACCTCCACAACAAACTGATCCCCGATATCGGTCAGACAGAGATCAAAGCCCATATCCGCAGCAGGGCCTGTATTGAAGGAAGCACAGAAACCATTTTTGCATGGAGAAACACAGTTAAGAGCAATAATCAGGGTATTTTCACGGCGAGATTTGTAGTATGGATCCGGGTATGTTTCTAGAAAAACCTTATCCAGGCTTAATAATCCGTTCAGGTCACAAGCATGTACACCGAAGAGGACACGCTGTTCATCCAGCGCAGGATCCTTTCCGTTGACAACTTTTTCGAACTCGAAGAGAACTTCCCCCGGCATGTGGATAAACTTTTTCGCCGGTGGGAGAATAGTCGTATCATAATCAAGACACAATGTATCCACGTCGTCAATAGGCGCGAAAGTATATTCATCAGCCTTGGCAACCGGACCTATAACTTCTCTGTCTTTTATTAATTCGGCCACGAAGTTGCCTAAGCCCACTTTCGGCAGCATAAACGCTTCCACTGGCTTAGTACACCTCCCATAAATATTCCATTTTAGCAAACTTTAATAAACAAGCTTGTTTGTTTCTCCTAAAATATACACCCCCTTAAATTCATGCCTACAAAACACCTATAAAGCAAATTAATTGAAAACAATACAGAGTGAGAGTCGTAGTACTTGTATTGTTTCTACATCAAAAGCTATTTTCCTGCTTTTATCCAATATGTTTCTTGTTCGGGGTCTTCTCCAGGTTTATGCTTGCTTTGTGCTTTATTGCTACGCTAAAACGTCAATTGTCAGGACTATGCACAAAAACCGTCCCTAGTGCACCTCTTCATGCCACTTTAGGAGCCATATAAACTGTCCAGAAAATGGAGCACTGCAGACCGAAATCAAATACTATCAGAAGCTGCATTATAACTTCCAAAGAAGTCTAATCACGAGAGCCATCTATTGACCTATAACAAAACCGCTCGTAATGTTCCCGTTTAGGTGCACCTTAATAAAATTATGTAAAGCAAGTTGGGGTTAAAAACAAAAACCCACCTGGAGGTGGGAGATAAAATGGGATATGTATATTTATACTAAACCGCAGAACTGCCTGAATTAATGATTCTAATTAAGCATTAGCTTGGCTCCTGTGGCCAGGAGTGCAATCCCGAGAACCTTCCACCAGGTAAAAGGAATCTCACGGAGTCCAAAAAGCCCGAAATGATCGATGAGCAGAGCTGTAGAAACCTGACCGACAATGATAGCGGTGGTAGCAATGGAAACCCCCAATTTGGAAATGCTGGCCATAACGGCGTAAAGGATCACAATGCTTAACAAGCCACCAAGATAGGCATACCAGGGAGCCTCTCCCATACGTGCCAGATTGCCGTGCCCAAGGCGCAGAAGCAGTAAAACTATAAGGACTGCTGTTCCTATTGCATGAACAACAAAGGTCGCTTCCAGCAGACCGATAACTTTGCTTAAAAGGGTATTGAGGGAGCCCTGCAAAGCCATGGAAATACCCGCTATAATGCCGGTCAACAGGGGAATCAGAGCTAATTTCATAATAGAACTCCTTCCGCAGTCAATTCATAATTAATGGTCCAGCTCTTTTCTCTCCCCTTATCCCCCCCCAAAAACCGTGGAGGGGGCAGATCTCGTGATCTATTTTAAGCAAACAGAGATGTTTCCGGAAGTCCCCAGCGACTGTCACCGGTGAAAATACCATGTGCTGTTACCCATGTCTTGACCGAACACCGAACAACTAACATTTCCAACGCCCAACCACTAACCACCAACTACTAACATTGTAGTTCCTGGATAATCCCATGAAGTAGATCCGCCTCACTAACTGTGATTTCTGGTGCATCCAGGTAAGCAAGAATTGCCCAGAGGATAGTGGTGCCTGCTATAATGATGTCCGCTCGTTCTGGCAAAAGACCGGAAACCTTTTTTCTTTCCTCACTATTTTTCACAGCAAGGGATAACATTATTCTCTCCACCGCTTGCTTAGAGAGAAGATACCCCTGAATACGTTCCGATTCATAAACCTGAAGGGACTGGTCCACTGCAGCAAGTGTAGTGATAGTTCCGCCCACACCAACCAGGTTCGGGTGAGGGAGTCCCTCGATTTTATTTAAAACATCTTTCATAGGACCTATGATTTCCGAAAGGAGACGGGGCTGTTCGGTCAATCGAACAGCACCAA
The DNA here is from genome assembly GCA_012839645.1 of Syntrophomonadaceae bacterium. Taxonomy (GTDB): domain Bacteria; phylum Bacillota; class DSM-12270; order Thermacetogeniales; family Thermacetogeniaceae; genus Syntrophaceticus. Next base: position 4,141 of record DUMY01000073.1, on the reverse strand, counting down.
GAGGTATGCTGCAGCAACTCAGTCTGGAACCCCCCTTATCCTGGATAGGGTAAGTAAACTCTGTGCTTCCACCACCAATGTCGATAACAATGCCTGTCCCTTTACAATGCACAGCACCACAGGCACCGGTATAAGTCAAGCGCGCCTCTTCCGTGCCGCTGATGACATCTACTGGAATCCCGGTGGTTTCCCTGAGACGAACAAGAAAAAATGCCGCGTTTGCGGCTTCCCTGACAGCGCTGGTGGCCACTACCCGCAGGTGGGCCACTTTGAATTCCCTTATTAGATCTAAATATTCCTTCAGAGCAGTGATAGTTCGCTCCATAGGCACCTCTCCTAAGAGGCCACTCTCTCCCAACCCCTCTCCAATCCTGGTGGTTCTAATAGTATAAAGCACAGGAGTAATACATTTACCTTTTATATCAGCGATCAACAAACGACAGGAATTGGTGCCGATATCGACCGCAGCCATACGTTGGCCTGGCAAAGGAATCACACCCCCATCCTAGTCATGGATTTCCTGTTTATTATCTGGAGACGGCTGAACCCGACCCGGAACCCCTGGGCGAATTGGTACCTCCCCAGGCTTAACTAACCCCAACTCCTGCCGTGCCCTTTCCTCAATATAGGCATCACTGGAGTAATAATCGATTTCCTCAAGGATCTGCTGTTTTTTTCCCAATAGTTCTTGTTCCTGCTGCTGGTAATTTTCTAACTGGCCTTGCAGCTTCCAGATTCTAACTTGTGTAGGAATAAAAAAAATGCAAAATAACCCACATAAAAGACCAAATATAATCAGACGTCGCTTCCATATTATTTTTTTTCGCTTGATTTCAAATAATCGTTCCCGGCCACGTTTTCGACCCACCTACTGCTAAACCTCCTCTTCATCTTCTGTTCCAAATAAGCCGAGGGTTGTTGGAATTACAATAACAACCTCATACCCCTTGCTGCGGGCTCTGCTCAAAAGTGTCGCTACAGTAGCAGTGTTGATACCCATTCTCTTGGAAATAGCCTCATTACTGTTTCCGGTTTCCTTGAGGATAACCGCCTGTTTCTCCCGAAAGCTCAGTTTTTCTGCACCGCGAATTTCTAACTGCACTTATCTCCACCTTATCATACTACAAGTTATCCACAAATTGTGGACAAAATGTGGATAATATTATTACATAATTCTCTCTAGAAATAAAAACTCCTTCTTTGCCCTGAAAAAATGCTGGAAGCCAAAATAGACCAGGAGATTCGTCCCCCTGGTCTAATGTCCATATTTTTTTACTTTTTTCTCCGCCATTCCCGGAACCGGCGCCAAACCACTCGCCAGGTATAGCGGAACGGAAGGAGCAGGAGGCGAAAGAGACCACAGAGAAACTGCAGGGCAATATTAATACCCCAAACAGCCAGACGAAATGGGTATAAAAGAGCCTGCATGCAAAAAATTAACACCCGCAGTAAAAAACGCAGGCCACGACCTATTTGTATAAAGCAGTAATAGAGGGGTTCTCTTAGGTAGGGGCTGGCAAACTTGAAATAGAGAGCCATCCCGATAGGTAAGAAAAGGAGAGTAAAAAAGCGTACCTCTCCCCCTATAATACAGAAAAAAACATAGAAGACAGGCCCAGTACAGATAAGCCAAAAAAGCAGGTCGCTCAACTGTGTGGAATAATAGCCTGGCCTGGTTTTCCTGCGCAGCAGCCTGTAGCAGTCAAAGAGAAGACCAATCCCTACTCCCAACCCGATTACGGTTAAGATCAGCAGGAAGTCTTGGGTAACGGTCTGGGTCATTTGATGAGGCGTTCGAGAATGTTTTTACCTCTGGCTCTGATCTTTTTGCTGCGCTGCTCACTGTATTCCAGTGAGGTAATAAGCCCCTCTACAACTAAATCTCCTGCAGTCAGGTCCAGGTGGGTGATGTGCATGCCTTCCCCCCGCAGGATCAGAGAACCAATCACTGTCTCCAGATTGATCTCCTGTTCATCGAAGCTTATCACCTTTTGCACCCCTGAGGTCTCCAACCTTTCCCGATTGGACAGGGTTAGTTCCTGGCCCGGTTGCGACAAAGCTGGTCCCTCCCTTCATTCATCCTCCTTCCATAGTATGTAATATAAGTGGATTTTAGACCCTGGAGCGCAGTTGTTCATAAAGCATCCTGCCCACACCTGCATCTTGTTTGGCCAGAATCAGAGAATACTGCAGATCAAGAAGACTTGTATAATGCTCCCGCTCCGAACTCTCCCCAAAAAGCCCCCCACCTGGTATAGAACTGCGCGCGGACTTGAGGATTTGCATCCAAAAGAGTGCTTCAAACTCCTGACAAGCCTCTTTCAACCTGGCGTCCCGGTTATCTGCAGGAGTATTTGCCGAACTATTAACATGGTCCACTAAACCATAGATACCAGCCATCTTAACACCCCTTCTGATAAACCTGAAAACCGGCACCCTTAACGCCGGAGATTATTCACAATTGAAAGCAGTTCATCTGAAGCCTGAACTGCTTTAGAGTTTAGTTCATAAGCACGCTGGGCAGTAATCAATCCGATCATTTCTTCCACAGCCCGGACATTGGATGCTTCCAGGTATCCCTGCTCCAGAGAAACCCCTGCAAGTGATCTGTTCGCTGCCCCGGACGCTGCACTGGCCCGATAGAGATTATGCCCCACCTTCTCCAAGCCTGCAGGATTATCAAACTGCACAACAACCAGGCTGCCTGCATCCACTTCATTCTCCCGGTTATCCGGATCCATATAAGTAAGCCTGCCGTCTCTGGAGATGCTCACGTTTTCCGGATCAGGCAGCAGCCGTGCACCTGCCACCTCAACCCTGTAACCATCCGAGGTTACCAGGGTTCCCGCAGCGTCCCGCTTAAAACTTCCGTCCCTGGTATAGTACACCTCACCAGACGGCCCCCGCACAACAAAAAACCCGGGGCCGGAGATAGCCACATCCAGTGGGTTTTCCGTGTGCTGAATATCACCCTGCTGAAAGATGGTCTGAGATGCGGCAGGATAGACACCTAAGCCCACATCAAGCCCTACCGGTGTTGCAGGTGCTGCAGGACGCCTGACAGAAAGATAGAGCAGGTCCTGAAACTCGGGCCTTACCCTCTTGTAAGCAGTTGTATTAACATTTGCCAAGTTATTGGAGATAGTATCGATGTGAAACTGCTGCGCGCTCATCCCAGCCGCGGCAGTATAAAGAGATAGAATCACGAAAATACGCCTCCTCCCAAAATCTTAAAATGGGAAGGGCCCGATACCTCAGTCGATCGGTACCGGAGGAGGCTCTGACAAGCAGTCCACCCCCATCAAACCCTTCTTCTTATATCCGTCCTATTTCATTAGCCTTTTCCAGAGTGCTGTCGGTAGCCTGGATCACTCTTTGACTGGCCTCATAGGTCCTTACCGCAGACATCATCGCCACCATCTCAGATAGTGGATTGACATTGGAACCTTCTAAATACCCCTGTCTTACCTCGAAATTCTGCACCTGACCAGCCGCACCCCTATATAAAGAATCCCCCTCTTTGCGCCAGACCTGCCCTAACGGTTTTCCTACCAGAGCAATGCGCTCCACAACTTCTCCCTGGGCATTTACAGCCCCAGTCAGAGCCCCGTCTGAACGTACATCCAAGTTTCCACCCGGAAGATAAATTTCCTCAAGGCGCCCACCGGCAATCCCCAAAACCGCATGACCTGTTGTTGTGCGAAGGCCACCATTTCCATCCAGTATAAAGCTACCCTGGCGGGTATAGCGAACATCACCACCCGTGGTACGTACAGCAAAATAAGCGTTGCCCTGCAGTGCCAGATCAAAAGAGTTTCTTGTTTCCTTGAGTGGTCCCTGCCTCTCAGAGGTTCTAACTTCATCTATGATAGTTCCGGTGACCAGTGGTCCGATAGGTACAGGAATTGGCCTATCCAAACGGGAAAGCATCATCTCCGGGAAGGAACGAAACGCCGCCTCATCCCTTCTGTAGCCAGGGGTATCCACATTGGCCAGGTTGTTAGCAATAGTATCCACCCGTACCTGCTGTGCCATCATCCCCGCAGCTGCAGTATAAAGGCTGCGCACCATAACACCACCTCCTTTACTTAGTTTGCACAACAAATGTAACAAGAAATTTCCTGTTACATTTTTCGCATGG
>DUMY01000072.1 GCA_012839645.1 Syntrophomonadaceae bacterium | reverse complement strand
TCACAGCACCAGCGTACCACCAGGGCAAATTATTTGACAGGGTGACAGGGGACGATTCTCTGTCACCCCAAACATTTGGTTATAGATGCCGTTTTAGATGCTTGTCTTTCTAATTGTCCTTGGTTTGAGCTTTTTCGTTAAGTGTATTTAGTGGTGATAGGCACCTAAAACGGCATCTATAACCAAATGTTTGGGGTGACAGAGAATCGTCCCCTGTCACCCTGTCAAATAATTTGCGGGACGCGGGGACGGGTCACAGCACCAGCGTACCACCAGGCGTCTTGAGTAGCTTGAAAATATGCTCCTCGCCCCCGGTCAGGGCATTTATGTAAACCAGGAAGGTGTCCCCTCTCATCTCTGCCTTGAATTCATAGGCCAGAACCTCATGCTTGCCCGCTGTGGGAATGACCGCCATACGCTCTGCCTTTACTTTGAGTTCCGGATTCAGCTTCTTGCGCGCCTCATCTATACTGATCTTGGCTTTCGGAAGATCCCGTTTGTGATGAGACATCAGGAAGCCCATGGCATCATATGTCAGGATCTGCCCGTTATCCAAGGCTACCATAACCTTGATCAGGTCTGGGTAAATGACCACATCTCTTTGCTTATAGGCAAAGGAAACCGTGAGAGTATTGTTCGCCCTCAAGGTGTAGGTGGGCATCATATTTTTAATGCCCCTTGACTGTAAAAAGTCTTCAGCAAGGGATTTGGCCTTGGAAACAGAGATCTTGGCCTTACCAACTAAGCGCGGGTTAGTGTAATAAACAACATGCCCACCGGTTTTGGTGACATTAATTGTGATTACATCACTCGGTTTGTTTCCGGTTCGAAACTCAAAGCCATAGGCAGGTATCTTTCCCTTAACTTCCTTGGTGCTCTCCACCTCAGAAACCTTAGCTCCTTTAAAGTCAATAAAACTGCGGGCACTTTTTTGAGCCTGCCCTGAGGTGACAGTTTTCCCAGTGACCCCTAAGGGTTTTGCCCGATCCAGGTGATCAGAAAAAGGGCCATCGTAAATTAGGACAGGGATCTCCTGCATCTGGCTATCCACCCGCCGGAAGGAGTCATCAGCACCGGAAGAACCCTTGGCAAACTTGCTGTCAAGCCCCTTTTTGACTTCTGTCCATTTAAAAGTCCCAGCAGATGCTTGACGTTGTACAGCTGACATTTCCTTAGTAAGATTCTGTGACTTGCCGTAGAGTTCACGCATAGTAGTACGGTCGCGCTCGGTGAGCTTAGTTCCCTGGTCACGCTTAGTAATGGCATAGGCATAATCTCCAACCTGTGTCAAAAATTTCGACGTCCGGGCCACCACCTGATGTGACAAGGGAAGTTGATGCAGGTTCTCTTGTGCTGCATTTGCATTGTACCAAAGATCTGCAAAAAGGTTGTCGGTATTACTGGAAGATCCACTGGCCAGCCCTTTGGAAAGCAAGGCCTCTACATTCTTACTGCGCTGCAGAGACTCATAAAAAGCCCTGTTATACTTGTTTTCCAATTGGGTTTCCGCCACGCGGCGCTCCTTCACCTGGAACATACCCCAGAGGGCTGTAACCCCAAAAAGAACCGCGAGTGTAATAATAGCCGCAGTGTATCGATTTTTCATTTTATCCCTCCTATATTGCAAATACGTGTTGCCCAATCTGTGTAATGATCTGCCGCGTCCAGATCCAGGGAGCCACTGGTTTACTTGGGTTCCAGAAAAATAGGGCCCCATAGGTGGGATCAAACCCGTTCAACGCTTCTGCTGCTGCGCGCACCGATTCTTCTGATGGTGTACGCTGCCAGATAAGGCCGTTGGAAACAGATTCAAAGGCATAAGGCTCGAAAATTACTCCGGAAAGGCTGTTGGGAAATGTGCTACTGCGCATCCTGTTCATGAGGACAGCACCAACACCTACTTTGCCCAGGTATGGTTCGTCCCCGGCCTCCGCATGGATAACCCGGGATAAAAGATCCATATTGTCTGAGATTCCTTCTGGGCTGGCCTCAGCAACACTTTCACTGTAATAGGCACTGGGTGCCGCTTCAGGTTCTCCCTGGCGCCAGATCAGATATGCAGAACAAGATAGCACAAGAAAAACGGCAACAGCGGCAGCCAAATAGTACTGTGGTTTTCGTAGATCCATCAAATTTAACCCCCTATTAATTGCAGGTATTGTTAAACATTTATAATGTGTGGAGAAGATTACTATTTTATACTAAAGATTGCATTTTTTTATCAGTGGAGCAGGAAACATGACTGCCCCTTTTATGATCGTGACCTGGTTAGGTATGCTAGAACCTTGAAGGAGGAAAAACAGGCTTTACAGCGAATTTCCTTGATATAAGGTTTTTTAAGGAGCGAAAAATAATGGCAGTGATCGAATCCAAAATTCAAAACGGTCTTAGCAGGCTTAAATTATACGCGGACCTGGTTATGTTCAGTCACAGCCTTTTTGCCCTCCCCTTTGGATTGATGGGGATGCTGCTGGCTGCTAATGGACTCCCTGAGGTGCGTATTTTTTTCTGGGTCATTGTTGCACTTGTGGGGGCACGCAATGCCGCCAATGCATTGAACCGGTTAATCGATGCCCGCATCGATGCCTCTAACCCTAGAACTGCCAACAGACACCTGCCCCGTGGACTTGTTTCCGGGAGAGAGGTTCTTGCCCTCAGCATCATTGGGTTTGCCCTGCTTATGCTGGCCTCCTGGCAGTTGAACCCCCTTTGTTTTAAACTTGCCCCGGTGGCCCTTTTTGCCTTGGTGATCTATTCCTACACCAAAAGATTTACATGGGCCTGCCACCTGGTGCTTGGCTTTTGCTGTGGAATCGCTCCTACAGCCGGCTGGCTGGCGGTTACCGGGAAATTTGCCTTCCCACCCATGCTCTTGAGTGCTGCGGTAATCTGCTGGGTGGCTGGATTTGACATCATCTATGCCACTCAGGATGTGGAATTCGATAGAAAAGCAGGGCTTTATGCGGTCCCAGCTAAGTTCGGGATTCCTACGGCTTTAAAGATCGCCAAAACACTGCACCTAGCTGTTATTTTTTTCTTACTAATGGTTCCTCTCTTTTCTGCCCCTCCCCATGCTGTGCCAGGGGTCTTTTATTACATAGGTGTGATTGTGGTAGCGGGACTGCTCTGCTGGGAGCATTTGATGGTAAAACCTGATGACCTAAAACGGGTAACCACAGCTGCCTATACAGTAAACCAGATTATTGGTGTTGCCCTGCTGGTCTTTACTATCCTAGATGTGTTTGTTCCAAAGATATAAAAAAGATAGGAGTAGAAAATTTATGATAAGAACGCAAAAACCGCCCCAGGTCGAACTCCTGGCTCCTGTAGGAAAATGGGATGTACTGGAGACAGTGATCAGAGCAGGAGCAGATGCTGTCTATCTGGGTGGGAAAAAATTCAATATGCGCCTGCACCGGAGAGATTTTAACCTTACTGATGAAGAACTCCAAGAGGCAGCGATATACTGCCATGAAAAAGGAGTTAAGATCTATGTGACCGTGAACAACCTTCTTACAGGTAAGGAAACAGCAGAACTCCCTGGCTACCTTTCCTTTCTTGAGGAGATTGCAGTGGATGGGCTAATCGTCCAAGATCTGGGAGTTGTGCAGCTTGCTAAAAAAATGGGGCTGACAGTGCCTCTTCACTCCAGTGTGATGATGAACGCTCACAACCTGGAGAGCCTACAGCTGCTAGAGGAGCTGGGGATCACCAGAGTGATTCTCGGCCGGGAGCTGACGCTGGATGATATTAAACTGATACACAGTAAAACATCCCTGGAACTGGAGTACTTTACCCATGGTGACATGTGCTTTGCCCAGAGCAGCCAATGCTACCACAGCGGAATGCTCTTCGGCAAAAGCAGCAACCGCGGCCGCTGCTTGAAACCCTGCCGCTGGGCTTTCGAGTTGGTGGACCGGGAAACCGATGAGGTAATCCCTGTTCAGGTTCCTGGACCATATTTTATGGCGGTAAAAGACATCAGCCTGCTCCCCTTTTTACCTGAAGTCATTGCTTCCGGAATCTGCTCTCTCAAGCTGGAAGGTCGTATGCGTTTGGCAGAACACCTTGAGCCTCTTGTTGGCTATTACCGGCGAGCACTGGATCGGTTTTATGAAGATCCTGTAGGCTATACCTTTGACTGGGACGAGTACGAGAAGTTCCAGGAGATGCGGGTGCGCGATCTCAGCCCACTTTACAGCTTCGGCAACCCAGGAGCTGCTTCTGTAGGCTATACAGGTGAACGGGAACCACGGTTTTTCAGCAAGGCAATTAAGGAGCCTGTCATAACTGCTGAGGACTTAACACACTCCCCGCTGCCTATGCCACCTTATGCTAAAAATACCAATAAGCCTTTTCTTTCTGTAAAGGTGGGCAGCAAAACCGCGGCTATAGCTGCACTGGAAAGCGGTGCTGATCTCATTTACACCAGCGGCGAATCTTTCATCTCACAGGACGAGCCCTGGGAGATCTCTGATTTCCCGGAGCTGCTAGCCAGAGCTAAGGATTTAGGTAAACAGCTTGTTGCCGGACTGCCGCGCATCGTCATGCCCTGGGAAATGGATAGAACACTTTACTTTTTAGAGAAAATCAAGGAAATGGACGCAGACGGCATCCTCGTCACCAATCTAGGAACAATTTATGCAGCATCGAAAATCACGGATCTCCCTCTTTATGCTGACTACTCCTGCAACATCGCTAATCAAAAGGCAGCATCCCTGCTCAAAGACTACCGTGTAATCCAGATCACCGCTCCCATGGAATTCTGCTTTGAGGAAATCCTGGCTCTGCCTGGTCAAGAACTTCCGGTGGAAGCAGTGGTTCACGGCAGCTTACCCAGTATGGTAGCGGATCACTGCCTTCCCGCAGCTGTCCTGGAAGGAACCACAAAACATCAGCCCTGCAGTGGGGTCTGCCGAAAGAGATTGTATGGGTTAAAAGACACCACTGGACAGGTGCATACCCTGGAGGTGGACCAGGACTGCAGAAATCACATTTACCTGGCAAATGAATTGGCTCTGCTGCCTTATCTGTTTTCCTTTTATGGTGCAGGGTTTGCGGGCCTCCGTCTGGAAATCCCCTTATATAAGACAGATGAGGTGAAGACCGTGACCAGGCTTTATCGCCAGGAAATCGATCATCTATGGGATGATCCCGCTAATTACACCTTTTCTGAATCAAGCTGGAAGCAGCTGCTCCAGATTAATAAAGGACCTTTTGGAACCGGGCCTTATACAACAGGTGTGAAAGTTAAAGAATATTTAAAGGAGAGTGTAAAATGACAGAAAAATATTGGGGGCCAGAAGAAATAGTCAAAAAGAAAAAGGAATACATTATACCCTGCCTTTACCACTTCTACGAAGAACCTGTACAGATGGTAAAAGGGGAAAGGCAGTACCTTTACGACAGCACCGGTAAAAAATACCTGGACTTTTATGCAGGAGTCTCTGTGATCAATGCCGGCCACTGTCACCCGGAAATTACCGAACGCATCTGCCAGCAGGTGAAGACTTTACAGCATGTATGCAACATCTACCTCACCCAACCGATGCTGGAACTGGCGGAGAAATTGGCTGAAATTACACCAGGCAGGATCAAGAAAAGTTTTTTCTGCAACAGCGGCACAGAAGCCAATGAAGGGGCTGTCTTGCTTGCCAAAATCGCCACAGGCAGGAGTGAGCTTTTAGCCCTACAGGATGGGTTGTATGGGCGTACTTATCTGACCATGAGCCTGACTGGCTTGCGCTTTTGGCGCACTGATCCCAATCCTGCAGGGGGAATCTCCTTTGTGCCGAACGCTTACTGCTATCGCTGTCCATTAAACTTAAGCTACCCTGCCTGTGATATAGCCTGTGCTGAAGAGGTTCGTCAGGTGATCGAAACCTCTACCTCTGGTGAAGTAGCAGCACTGATCATCGAACCGATCCAGGGTAATGCGGGGATCGTCACCCCACCACCGGAGTATTTCCCACGCTTAAAGGAGATTCTCCAGGAATACGGCACCCTGCTTATCGTCGATGAGGTTCAGAGCGGTTTCGGGCGCACCGGCAAGTGGTTCGCCATCGAAAATTGGGATGTAGAACCGGATATCATGACCATGGCCAAGGCATTAGGAAATGGGGTGCCAATCGGTGTTTTCTCATCCCTTCCGGAGATTGCCGACCATTACACCCGCCCTGGTGCCTCTACTTTGGGAGGAAACCCGGTCTCTATGACCGCAGGCCTGGCTACATTAGATGTCATTGAAAAGGAAGGGCTTGTCCGGAATGCAGCCACATTAGGAGATTATCTCCGGGAGAAACTGCTGGAGCTGAAAGACAAACACCCATTGATCGGAGATGTGCGCGGAATCGGGCTGATGCAGGGAGCAGAATTGGTTAAAAACGGTAAAGAACCTGCATTTGAAGAGGTGGACCGCATTTTAGAAATAATGAAAAACAAAGGGATCATCATCGGCAAAAATGGCCGCATGAGAAATGTCCTGGCTTTCCAACCTCCGCTTGTCATCAATAAGGATAATGTGGACGAAATGATCTCCAACCTTGACATGGCACTGACAGAGGTCGAGTAAGACTCCACCTCAGATAAAACTGGCCTGAAGCAAGGCTTAGCTAGAATCCGAAAATAAATTGGAACAAACGGTAAAACAAAAATGGATCGGGCTGTTCATGAGCCGTTTATAATACGTTCAGCCGTGATGCCCTGATTCAAATACGAAATAGGCGACTCTGCGCCTAGGGAAGAAAGAGGGCAATATTATGCCATTTGGAGCACACATGTCTATAGCAGGAGGTAAGTATCAGGCGGTCTTGCGTGGTCAAAAGATTGGCTGTGAAACAATCCAGATTTTTGTCAAGAATGCCAACAGATGGAAAGCAAAACCACTTACTGCTGAAGATATTACCCTCTTCCAGCAAACGCTTCAGGAAACACAGATATCCCCGGTGATTGCCCACAACTCCTATTTAATCAATCTTGCCTCTCCGGATGAGGACCTGTGGATGAAATCCCTGGAGGCACTTATTGTAGAAGTCGAACGCTGTGCTGCTCTGGAAATTCCTTTTCTGGTCATACACCCGGGAGCACATAAAGGGGCAGGGGAAAAGGTTGGGCTGAACCGCATTACCATTGCTCTCAATGAAGTTTTGAAAAGAACTGAAAGTTCCAAGGTAACCATCCTTTTGGAGAGCACCGCGGGACAGGGCTCAATCCTGGGAGGGCGGTTTGAGCACCTGGCTAAACTGCTCAATGAGAGCTTCTACCCAGAACGTCTGGAGGTCTGTTTAGATACATGCCATATCTTTGCCGCTGGCTACGACCTGCGTACCCCAGAGGCCTGTGAAGAAACATTCAAGGAATTCGAAAAGATTGTTGGTTTAGGCAAACTAAAAGCAATTCACCTGAACGACTCCCAGGGAAAACTGGGATCCAGGCGCGACCGCCATGAGCATATTGGCATGGGAAGGATCGGGCTGGAAGGGTTTCGCTGGATTGTCAACAACCCTGCTCTATCTTGTCTACCCTTGATTCTGGAAACACCAAAGGGACCAGATTTGAAGGAAGACAGGGATAACCTGGGTATTTTGAGAAGTTTACAAAAAAAATAATACTAAAGCAGCTTATTGCACACTGTATTATCCGGCCCCGGTTGGACCGGGGCTGATATTTTTCATAGAGGAGGAACAGGTCATGCTCACACTAATTAATGGAAATATTATAACAATGGCAGGACGAGTCTATAAAGAGGGCAGTATTGTGGTCAAGGGTCAGAAGATAGCTGCCCTGTCCCCTTACCCATCACCACCTGACGGTGCCCGGGTCATCGATGTCACGGGTAAGTATGTACTCCCGGGTTTTATTGATGCCCACACCCATATAGGCATTTACGAAGAAATTTACCGCATTGAGGGGGATGATACCAATGAAACCTCTGATCCAATCACCCCTCACCTGCGTGCACTGGACGCCGTCAATATGGAGGACCTAGCTTTTCAAGATGCAGTCCAAGGTGGTGTAACAACTGTAATGACTGGACCCGGAAGTGCCAATGTCATCGGAGGTTTGAGTGTCGTCATGAAAACCCACGCCAGAACCGCTGATGAGGCTGTTGTAAAAAACCCCGCAGGACTCAAGGTGGCTCTAGGGGAAAACCCTAAGCGCGTTTATGGAAACCGGAGAAAAACACCAACAACACGCATGGCTACAGCGGCACTCATGCGGGAAACCCTGGTAGCAGCACAAAACTATGCAACCAATATCAAAAGGGGGAAAAAATATCCGGATAAACTGCCGGATAGAGATCTTAAATTGGAAGCTATGCTTCCCGTGATTTCCGGTGAAATCCCCATGCTGATACATGCTCATCGGGTTGATGATATCATCACCGCGCTCAGGATTGCAGATGAATTCCACCTTAAAGTCAGTATTCAGCACGGTACAGAAGCACATAAAATTCCCGAGGAATTCACCAAAAGAGGCACCCCTGCAGTTATAGGTCCTACTTTGAGCAGCAGAGCCAAGGTGGAGCTGAAAGACCGCTCATTCAAAACAGCTGGCATCCTTTCTCAGGCAGGAGTAAAGGTGGCCATTATGACCGACCACCCGGTGGTTCCTACTCAGTACCTCTCCCTCTTGGCAGCACTGAATGTGAAAGAGGGTATGGATGAAGAGGAAGCCCTCAAGGCGATCACCATCAACCCCGCGGAAATCCTGGGGATTGCCGACCGTGTAGGTAGTTTGGAAAAGGGAAAGGACGCTGATATCATCGTTCTCAGCGGCCACCCCCTGGACTGGCGCACAAAGGTGGAACTGGTCTTGATCAACGGCAAAATCGTTTATGGCTAGAAAGGAGTGTTTTATATGAAATCCCTGAATGGCGAGTCATTGACAACACCCCGTACAATCATCAAGCTTGATGAAAATGATTGCCGTGAGATAGAAGACGTTGTTGTCCGTGAAACAACCCTCACGGTTAATGTCAACTCTAAAGAAATGGCTACACTCGTCTGCTCTCCTCGGGATCAGGTATATCTGGCAGTAGGTTTCCTCTGTGCCGAGGGAGTTTTGAAAAGGCGGGAAGACCTCCGGACAGTTAATCTTGATGTAGAGCGTGGAGCAGCATACATAGAAACCAATCCCGATTTAGAACTGACAGACAAATTAGTTGTAAAACGCTGCATTACCCCCAGCGCCGGTTGCGGTGGAACCAGTATCTCCACAACGATACCCAATCCTCCACCCCCTATTTCCTCTCAGCTGAAAGTGAAAGCGGAAACAGTCCTAAAGCTTGCTGCAGAATTACAACAGAGATCACGCCTTTTCAAGCGCACCGGCGGTGTCCATAATGCTGCCCTGGCTCAGGGGGAAGAAATCCTTATTTTTCAAGAAGACATCGGCCGCCACAACACCTTGGACAAGATCCACGGCCAGTGTTTCCTTGAAGAAATCCCCAGGGACGATAAAATGATCATTTTCAGTGGCCGTATCTCTTCGGAGATTCTATTAAAAACAGCCAGGATGAGGGTACCCATCTTAATCTCCCGGAGTGCGCCCACAGATCTGGCCCTGAAACTAGCGGAAGATCTTCAGATCACAGTACTGGGATTTGTAAGGGGTAAACGACTCAGTATCTACGCCAATAAAGAACGGGTCATACTTTAGTAGGGATATTCTTAGAATTTATGGGTAACAATATTTTCAACAAACCTCTTTAGAAGAAAGGATTTGTGCCGTGAACTCTCTTCGTGAAAAATTGATCGAAATCATTAAAACACTCCCCGAAGACAGACTGCAGGCTGTTCTTGATTTCGTCAACCACATTAATCAGAGTTCCTTTGTAGGCGAAGACTTTGATGAGCTGCAGATGGATGCAGATGAATAATGAAATACGGGACATCCCCAGTGCATCCTTAATGAATCAAAAATAGATCACAAGAACCGTCCCTGTGATCTATCGTAATCTATTTTCCAACGACTACCTCTACCAACCACCAACAATTATTTCTACCCTACTACCCGTGAGGGATAGTAGTCACTACAGGGTATACAAACAAACTGTCCATCCCTTACCCTCGCCCTAGGTTCCATCACTAACTCACCACATCTGGCACAGGTTACAGAATTGAAAATGCGTGCCTTCTCAGGTAAATCAAGCTGTACATCCTGCACCTGGAGCAGGTCCTCCTGTGGAGCCTGCAGGAGTCCAGCAATTACTTCAAGCTGCATCTTGCGCAGCCGGTCTTTTTCTTCCGGTGTTCCCTCTCCACTCCGCACCCGATCCCGGAGCGCCGTAAATTCCTCCGGGTAATTTGCATCACACGGTTTTACTAAAATGCGTACCGCCTTCCCTGAATTTCGGCACCCGAAGGTATAGGCATTTTTCCCGTAGTCGCGGTAGATAAGATTGCCTTTTCCCATGGTACATCCGGTAACAACCTGCACAGCATCAAGACCGCAGTTATCTGTCTCAGCAATGACAACAATTTCCTCATCTGGCGACCGACGCGCCTCCAAGCCCTCTAACCCAGCTTTTGCAGCTCGATAGCCTAGAGCAAGACCGATACAGATGTGGCCATGAAACTCCATCGCTTTTTCCCAGTCGGTTTTTTCCCGGCACATAATCGATTACCCCCTATAGAAAATACAGAAAATAAACACCATAGAGTATCTCCCCCTTCATTCCGAAAGGAATAACACCTCCATGGTGCCGTTTCCTTTATATAATTTCGACCTGCCTATCATAATATCCTGCCTCTAAAAGCTCCTCTGTAAAATATATTCATTGAACTGTAACAAACCATGCACCATTTAAACCAAATTACGTATAATAGATCAAATTGTGGAAGGCATCGTCATGTCACAGCAACTCCTTAGCTCAAAATCCACCTATCCCTCCAGTAATACCGCACCTGGCGTGCCTTCCACTTTTATTTATCGATAAAGGAGTTGCCGTGTATGGAAAAAGAATTTGAAAAGATCTGCCACAACGCCGCTGCCAACCCTGGAGACATCTTAGGAAAAATGTTACCCCTCATCAAAAGACACCAGCACAAACATAAAAAAAAGCTGCCAGTCATCTGGATCGAAACAAACGACAGCGGCGACAACAACATCTCCTTTATGAATTCCACCTTCCCCTATTTAGGTGATATATTTCAAAATATAATCGACCTTCTTTACAGCAACACCTTTATGGCAGCTCAGGGGGAAGATGCTGTGAAGCTCCTTGACATCACTGCCAGAAAGTACTCCGGGGAATACACCCTCGTTGTGGAGGGAGCTATTCCCCTTCGGGACAATGGGCTTTACACCGTTATCTTTAGAACAAGAAAGGGCAGCATAACCGCTTTGGATGCAGTTACACAGTTAGGGCAAAGAGCCAAATACGTCGTTGCTGCCGGAACATGTGCCAGTTTTGGAGGTCCCTCTGCCGCAAGACCCAACATCACTGGCAGCACCAGTGTGCAGAATGTGCTGCAAAGAAAGGTTATCAATGTCAGCGGCTGCCCGGTCAACCCTGACTGGCTGATGGGAACCCTCGCCCATCTGCTCCTTTTTGGGTTTCCAGATCTTGATGAACTGGGACGCCCCACCCTCTTCTATGAATTTACCGTCCACCGCCACTGTCAACGCCGCTCTTACTTCGACAGAAATGACCTGGCCGAAAGTCTAGGGGATATCGAGTGCATGTTTTCCCAGGGCTGTGTGGGACCAAAAACAGGAGCGGACTGCCCGTACAGGCAGTGGGATAATTATGTAAACTGGCCAGTTAAAGCAAACACTCCCTGCATCGGCTGCACGAATCCTGATTTTCCTGATGGTTCAACCCCCTTCTTCACCCCCATGCCACAAAAAGGGGGAGAAGGCATTGTGGATGAAAATACGGATATGACGCAGCCAAAGGAGGGAACAGGGAATGACTAAGCGCATTATATTCAGCCCTGTCACCCGCTTGAGCGGCCTTTTATCAGTAGAGGTTTTAGTGGAAAATGGTGTTGTCAAAGAAGCGGATACCAGTGCCACCCTCTTCCGCGGCTTTGAGTGGCTCATGCGCGGCCGACACATTACAGATGCGGTTTACCTATCACAGCGCATCTGCGGAATCTGCTCCCTGGCACATGGTGCAGTATCCAGTTATCTTATTGATGCGGTCTACGACAACGACATCTCTACAAATGCACAGTACCTGCGCAACATCATGTTGGCGGCTGATTTCCTGCAGAATCATATCAGACATTTTTATATCTTCAGCATCCCGGATTTTGTAAAAATGCCTGATTTTCCTCCCTTCCATAAGCAAAACACCGCAGACCTGAGACTGAATTCCGTAGATAATAAACGCATCTCAGAGCATTATTTCGAAGCAGCAAAGGCATCCCAGAGATGTCATGAAATCATCGCCCTTTTTGGAGGCAAGATACCCCATCAGCACAGTTTCCTTCACGGGGGTGTTACAGTGGCACCTACTGCCGATAAAATCAACCGCGCCCTGGCGCTGCTCAGTAACATCCAAGAATTTATAAACTCACGCATGCTGCCGGACACTGAAATTATCGCCCGTGCTTATCAGGATTATTTTACAATTGGGAGAACCCCAAAACACCTCCTCTCCTTCGGACTCTTTCGCTTTGGACCAAAGAACGAGCAAGTACTTTGGAAGAGCGGAGTGCTGGTAAATGGACAGCTCAAACCCCTGCATCCGGAGTTGATCCACGAAGAGGTGTCCAGCACCTGGCTCAGAGAAGAACCAGGTGGTGAGTTAATACCTGACCCGAATAAGCCGGGGGCTTATACCTGGGTGAAGACGGTAAAATACGATGGGGAGTTTCTTGAAGGAGGACCACTGGCACGCATGTTGATCACCGGAAAATACCAGAGGGGCACCGGTACTATGGATCGGATTGTCGCCCGCTCACTGGAAACATATTTAATCGCTGACCTGGTAGAAAAATGGCTTTACCAACTAAAACAGGGTCCTCCCCCTTTGAACCAAAAGAAAACCCCTGTTCGAAGCAGAGTCACTTCATTAACCGACGCCATGCGGGGACCACTCCTGCATCAGGCCAGGATATCCGGCGAACAGATAACCGAATACAACATCATCACACCCACAGTCTGGAACTTCGCACCCAAAGATCGGTTCGGAAGACACGGTCCCGCGGAAAATGCTCTGTTGGGTACAAAGATACCCTCTCATGTACCCGCGGAAACGATCCTGGGACGCATTATTAGATCCTTTGACCCCTGCCTCCCCTGCGGAACCCATCTAATTACAAGGTGACTGTCACCGATTTTTCCTTTAGAAATATTATCTGCTGTATTGCCTGGTTTATTCGGTGACAGTCACCTTGTAATTAGATGGGTTCCGCAGGGGAGGCAGGGGTGGAAACGATCCTGGGACGCATTAT
>DUMY01000272.1 GCA_012839645.1 Syntrophomonadaceae bacterium | reverse complement strand
ATCCCTTCTCGCTGCGCCGAATATGGCAGGGGGTTCGCTGGACAGGCTGCTAAGGGTGTAGCCAAAGACGTTGGACGTGTGCCCGATGCCATTAACCAGGCACTGCAAATAACAGGAGTAGAACTTCCAACGTCTTTGGCTACACCCTTAGCAGCCTGTCCAGCGAACCCCCTGCCATATTTCCCGTCCGCTACTTTTGCAAAGCCCTTCTTTTCTCCTGGTCTGCCGATTTCCTCTGTGGAAGGAACCTTAATTCCTTCCAGTTCTGCTGCCCTAATAGCTTGCTGTAGCTGTCTGTTTCGTCTGTATAATGCTTGTCTCTGCCAGGAAGCTGGATTCTGAACAGAGGTGAACTGCAGTACCCTTTCAAAAGGTGACTTCCTGGACGGTTCGATCTCTGGTGCTTCACCCTTCTCAACCGCTTGCTGATACTCCCTGTGCATCTGCGCTTCTCTCTGCGCTTTTGCAATTTCAGCCGGCATACCTAACTGACTGATCGCCCACTTGCCATAGTCTTTGAGCATATGCTTGCCGCCTAGTTCATCAAACTGTGTGATGGGCATACCCCCCATTACCTGCCGATTAGCCGCAAGCTGCGCCGGAATGGTCATCAGCGGGTTCATCATCATAGCAAATTCTTCAGCTATATTCTGAATGTCACCCGGCTCTTTAATCTTTGTTAACTCCGTCAATGGTAGGTTCCATGTCATGTAGTGGACGTTCCCCTGGGGATCCACCCACAAGGGGATCGCTTGCATCTCTTCCAGCCATTCAGGCATATTCTGTTCGTCAATTTCGTTGTATCTCACCATATTTCCCCGCAGGTGGGATGAACCGGTAAACAACCCAGGAGCACCAACCAACTTTTCACACATACGGGGAAGCGCAAACCGAACCCAGGTATAGAAAGGCATTATCGAACTCCTAATCTTCCGTTCTGCGTTAGTTAGCGCTCCGTAGTCAAAGAGAGCTAACCTGGTCCTCTGCGCTGCATCCTTGATAGGTTTCCCGCTGTCAAGGTGGTGCAGGAAGTTGGCTAACCTCCCGATGCTATCTGTTGCTTCACCAAGTTCCCTGGAAGCCTCAAAAGGATGCCGCAGGTAGTACCGGACATTGTAACCCCGTTTCTCCAGAGCATTGATCATTCTTGCCGCTTGCTCTGTTACTCCTTTTGTCCTTCCGTGCAGAGATTCCCTGAACATACCCTGACCCTTTAATGCTTCCCGCTCAAACCAATCCAGAACAGCAGAAGATGGAACACGCTTTCCTGCTAGATTCACATGGGGAAGCACACCTGAATAAACAGCCAATGCCTGGGCATATCTGCCGGGGTTCATCATGCCATCAGCTATATTCAGAAACACGTTACCTATAGCATTCCTAGCATGAAATGACGGCCTAAACAAAACAACGCCTTTCCATGCACTGGTTAATCCGTCTATTGCACCCATCAGCGTCCTCATGCCCTCATCCGTATTAGTAGCCACAGGCAACAGGTTATCCAGTGCCTTCGCTACTTCAGGATGGACATATTTCCCCTGGAGTGCAGGTATAGCTGTATGGGTAACATTCACCCAACCGCCGGGGTCTGTTTTGCGGACAATCATATCACCCATACGGATCAGGTCTTTACCCATTCGATTGATAGTTACTGCTTGCTCTGTCAATGCCCGGTGAACCATAGTCAACTGCCGGACATCTTTAATAGGATGAAGCCCCATTGCTTCAGCTTGTGCTAGAGTAGGTATGCTTCTCTGCTTGGTAAAGCTGGGTCTGGCTCCTGCAACCTGGCTTTTCTGCCGCCATGCCGCTAATATTTGCCGTACCTTTTCTGGCGGGTCTTTGTATATATGCTGGACATAGTTATCCACAACATCAAGGGGAATCCCCTCTTTGGCAAACCGCTGAACGTCATAATCAAACAACTTCGCTGCCTTCTCTGCTGCTTGTCTACCAGCAACAGAAGCAAAGCCCGATGTTTTCTCAATGATGCCCGGGGCTTCCTCTGCTGCTTCTCTGCCAACGCCTTTCCACTTCTCCAGAGTTTCTCTCATGGCCTTGCTTCGGGAATACGGTACTTCCCGCATAGTCTGCGTAACCCGTTCTTTTGCTCCCTTTACAAGCTCACGCTCAAGACCCTTGATTCCCTTGGGAGTATAATTAAAGACAAAAGTCCTGCCTAGCCTGTCTGTAACCTTTGTTAGGAAAGGACTGGCCTCGATAACTGCCCCCATCGCTGTCCTGATCGGCTTGGCAATAGGTGTTATGTCAATCATATCCTGCCCCATAAACCGAATGGCAGTAACATCCCTACCTGGTTTTCCGGCAGCTTCAGTAACCGCAGCGAACCCCTGTTTTGGCTTGATTTTGTCTGCTTGTTTTTCCAGTTCCCTTGCTGCCCTAGCAAACCCCTTAGCTTCCTGCTCATATGGTTTAGCAAGTTGTCTCCCCAGTTTGCGGGCTTCGATGTTGGTCACTTCGCCGGGGGTGATTTGCTGTGTCAATTTTCGGGCTTCAGCAGACAGCAGTTTGGACTGCTGATCCAGGGACTTCGCCATTTCCCTACCCGTTCTTTTGGCTTCAACGTTTGTCACCTTGGGATATTGCTCTCTGCCCGCCTTGGCAACAAACGGCTCAACACCGCTTGTAGTCTTACGTCCTGCTTGTTCTAGATGGCTGATATGATCATCTATCTTCCCAATTTCCTGCATTATCCTTTTGAATTCGGGATTGCTGTATGCTACCTGCTGCGCTTCTCTGCGAATATCATCGCTGGTAGGAACAACTCTATTCCGTAGCCTGTCCAGCAGTTCACGAACGGACATTCCCAATTCGTCAGCCAACTCATCAATGGGCAACCCATTCTTATTTCTTAATGCAATAGGAACAGTTTCACGGTATTCACCAGCAAAAAGCCCGCTTTTGCTTGGAGCAATACCAACCGTTTTCTGCCGGATAAGAGCGTAAATATCAGATTCTTTGGCTGCTTTGTACCCATGCCGAACAGTTTGTGTGGCTCCCCTCATAATTCGCTGGGCCTGTTTCTCCAGGTTCTTCTGGTACTTCAGCAGGTCACGGGCATCCATCTCACGGCCAGCCCATTGAACAGTTCGGGGTTCTGATCTGGCAAATGCCTTGTAACCAGCAACATAACCCCGAACTGTTCAATGGGCTGGCCGTGAGATGGATGCCCGTGACCTGCTGAAGTACCAGAAGAACCTGGAGAAACAGGCCCAGCGAATTAT
>DUMY01000071.1 GCA_012839645.1 Syntrophomonadaceae bacterium | reverse complement strand
GCGACTTCCAGTGTTGTGCTCATATCGATGACATCTACGATTACAACAACCTGCCCACTGCAGGCGGCATGATATGCTCCACTGGCATCAGTTGTTACAGAGATCACTCTATTCCTTGTCACCTGCGTCTCCCCTTTGCTATCTGACGACTTTTCCATAAGTCCCTCCACCTCCAGCCGTAAGAACCAGTTTGCCCTGGCGCGCCTCCTGAATAACCTTACCTATCCTTTCCCCCACCACCTCTATGAGATCTTGATAGCTCACAGAGTGCAAAACATTCATCTCTGTTCCAAAATGCTCCAAGAGCTTGGAGACTGTTTTCGGGCCTATCCCCGGCAGAAATAGTAGAGGAACCTGATAATGATAAGGGGGTCGCTCCGGAGGATGACAGGGCCCATCTTGATCACTGATCTCTTGAATCCTGTCTAGAACTCCTTTGACAATCTTAGTTGTCCCACAGGTAGGGCAAGATGTAGCCGGAGAATCAACACTGGCTATCTCGCCACAGGATAGACAAAAAGTGCGATGGTATTTACCCAGCCTGGGATCTAATCCGTAGTTGGCTAAAACACGGCGCTTTTCTAATCCCTGAAGAGCCATAAGCAGTTCCTCAAAACTGGGTTCGGCAAGCAGTAAAACATTATATTCACGCCCCAGGTTCTTCAGGGAATGGGCATCTGAGTTGCTCAAATAGGTAAGTGGTGCCAACTCTGTTAAGTGATCAGCCAAAACAGTATCAGCACTCAAACCCAGTTCCAGGGCAAATACCTGATCAAAATTATTATCTCCCAGCAGTTCTTTGATCCGATCAGTGCACTGGCCGTAAACACCCTTATGTGGTGTGAAGGCATGGGCGGGCATAAAAATACCGGAACGCTCCACAACCTCCTCCAGAATCACCCGGGCCGGGAGGTAACAGCGTTGGGTACTCAACTCCGGATTGGTCACCTGCTCTGCTAAAAAATCAGAAAAAGAACGAAGTTCAGCAAGGGTAGGGAAATAAGCCAGCCAGTGAGCGCACTTGCCGTTTTCCTCTGTTGTTTCCATCTCCGCTCCGGGGATCAGAGTCAGGTGATCATGATAGCGCAGACCACCACCGGCCAGTTCCCGAGTAACCCCGCGGGCGGTCATCTCTTCCAGTTCAGCACAGAGCCTCGGGCAGGCGGCATCCACGATTCCCAGGATATCCAGCCCTTTATTTACCGCTGCCTCCCTTAAGACCCCTGGTATGGTCTGGCTGCGCGCTGCGGTCACCTTGACCGGGAACCCAGTCATGGTGCGTCCAATGTGCACATGCAGATCTACAAAGTACTTTTTCAGCATTATTCTTCTAGATCACGGCAGGCAAGGATCCCAAAACCTGTTTTGCCATCCCTGATCTCCCCATCCAAAACCATACGGACTGCCTCATCCAGAGGCAGGGTTACCACATCAATAAACTCACCGTCATCCGGGCATGCTTCTCCCTTTAATAGTCCCTTGGCCATTACCAGGTAGATCAATTCATCACAAAAGCCCGGAGATGTATAAAAGGCTGTGAGCACTCGCATCTCTTTAGCGCGGTAGCCTGTTTCCTCCTCCAGTTCCCGCCGCGCACAAGTCAGCGGTTCCTCTTCCCCATCTCTTTTACCCGCAGGCAGCTCCAACAGAATTTCCCCTGTTGCATGCCGGTACTGCCGCACCATTACAACTTCCCTTTGATCAGTCAGGGGAAGGATAACTACAGCACCAGGATGTTTGACAACTTCCCGCTTGGCAGTCTTTCCGTCCGGCAAACGAACCGTATCCACCTGAACCCCGATGATCTTTCCCTTGAAGATCTCCTTTGATGAAACAAATTCCTCTTTGAGCCTGGAATCCAACTTCTCCTCCATTTACTTCACCCTTTACTCTATTTTTTTACTAGTTCTGCTGCAACGGATCCAGCCGCCCCGGCAGCCTGAAAGAAAACAGGATCTTCCTTTGGAGATCGCCCCATACTCTTCACAGTAATCCCTCGCTCTTCCAGATACTGCAGTGCAGGGTTGCCATCCCTCACCATCACCCGGTGATGTGAGAGGATGCCGGATTGTTCCAGCTGCTTGTTAATAACATCATACTGCTCAGCATTTACTTCTGGCAGAGCAATGATCGCCTCTTTAAGTGCAACCATTCCCAGGGCAGTCAAAGAGTGATGGCTGACCCCCCGGTGGCGTGGTCGTGGATCGGCAAAACTGATCCGCGGAACAGCAATGGGCTGTCCGCCTAATATACTGACCGCATTAATAATCTCACCCTGCTCCATAGCAGTTGTACCCCATCTTGTCCCTGTACCGACAATACCGGGTCCCATAGTGACAATGATCATTTCTGCCTTCAAGACCTGATAAGCAGCAATAAGTCCGGAATAAATATTAACACTTTCCAGATCACCCCCGAAGGCATGTCCTGCAGAAACAGTGCCGGCAAGCATCCCTTTTGCCTTCAAAGTGTGAACAGTCTTGCTCAAGTTGAGGGGTAGGGCGGCTCCGTCGGTCATCACAAAGACAACCCTTGTCACACCCTGCACTGCTGCTAAATACCCTGCAACAGCAGGAGCCAGCATGCTGTGCAGTGTCCCTACAATGACAGGTGTTCCCTCAAGTGATGTGAACTCTTTGATCTGACTGTGATAGGGGCTTACCTCCTCCTCTGCGCTGAGAACCTTGATCTGATAAGGTGTATAGCGCAGCTTCATAATATGGCCATCCCCGGGAGCAGGGTCTGGAGTGCGGCTGAGGTTGGCGATCACAAAGTGGTAACCCCCGCTGCCCAGTTTTTTCTCTACAGCTGTCGTATTTAGGTAAACCTGATCACCGGCTGACACCTCCCCGGTCAACAACGGGAAATTCCAAGCACGGCCAATTGCCCCATCAACCTCTACATCCACTTCCTGGATGTGGCACAAAGACTCTAATACCTGAACTACCTTCCCTTTTTTCCATGAGATCAATTTACATCACTTCCCTGTAACACTTAATTGAATCATTTCCCAAAGGATCTGGACCATATGGATTAGATGCTGAGACTCCAGGAATTCATCTGTGGTATGGGCATTCTGCATCCCTACAGCAAGATTGGCTACTGCCAACCCAGCAGCATTTAATATGTTGGCATCACTCCCACCCCCACTGATCTCTAGCCGTGCTTCTAACCCCGTTCTTTTTATCGCCTCTGATGCAAACCTCACAACTTCCTGTTCCGGATCAAGCCGATACTCCGGGTACTCAAAATCGACACGAATATTACTGCTCGCTCCCGGTATCTCCTTGACCCGTTCAAACTCTCCAATGATTTCTTCAGTGAGGGCATCAAGCTTACCCCTGTCCAGACTCCTGGTTTCCCCCTGGATAAAAACTGCATCCGGAACGATATTGGTGGCTTTGCCCCCTTCAATAATTCCGATGTTGGATGTGGTCTCCTCATCAATTCTTCCTAAGCGCAGCCGTGAGATGGCATCACTGGCAATTTTGATGGCATTCACTCCCCGTTCCGGTTCAAATCCGGCGTGTGCGGCTTTCCCCCTTACGGTTACATATAAGACATTCTGGGCGGGTGCCGCGGTAATGATCGTCCCGGGAGTACCGGTGGAATCAAGCACATAACCCATCTTTGATGTAAGCTTATCTATGTCAAAGTTTTTGCTTCCCAGGAGGCCATGCTCCTCTCCTACAGTCAGAAGGATTTCCAGAGGGCAGTGGGGCTGCTCATGTTCACGGAGCATTTCTAAAACCTCCAAGAGGGAAGCTATTCCGGCTTTGTCATCCCCACCTAAAACAGTATTACCCTTGCTCCGAAAGACCCCATCTTCAAAAAGCACCTCCACACCTTCACCCGGGGTTACTGTATCCATATGGCAGGCAAAAAAGAGAGGTGAAAGCCCCTCAGCCCCGGGAAGGCGTGCCAGCAGATTACCAGCACTGCCGCTGATCTTTGCAGCTGTATCATCCTCTTCAACAGTAAAGCCTAGGTCCTGTAAACGATTTTTCAAATAATCTGCCAGTTCACGCTCCTTCAAGGATGGTGAATCTATCTCAGCAAGTGTGATAAATTCTTGAAACAATCTCTCCTTATTTATTCTGGATTCCTTCACTCAAGACGACCTCCCTATTTTGATCTCCCCAAATTGTCCAAAAAACAAAGAAAGCGGTTCCTTTCAATGATCTTGGTGAGTGAATACTTCTCTGTAAATAAGTGCAGCAGCAGCAGAAATATAACCACAGCCAATTGGGTGGAAAATGTCATGGTCCAGATGCTGACCATCCCCAGCGCTGCCCCTAAAAGATTCGCCCCGGTATCACCGAGCATTGCTCTGGCTTTCAGATCGGCTGGGGCACAAACAAGAAGCCCTCCAGCCAGAGGAGCGATAAAAACCAAGGGCAGCTTATCCTGGAAAACTGCGAGTATAATAAGAAACCACAGGTAAAACACCTTAATGGCTCTGCCAGGGCGCAGGTCCACCAAGTTAATGGTGTTGGCAGCCAGAGCCACCAAAAGGGCAGCGGTCAATATCTCCCACCAGGGGCGTCCTGGCATCGATATAAAGGAGATGAGCAAAGCTCCTGCCCCTCCCCCTAGAGCCTTGAGTGCACCTGTGGTAAGTTTTCCTTTTAATAGGGCACCAAAGTGCCCCTTTAGTCCGCGGCTTTCTCTGGACCCCAACATATCATCGAGCAATCCAAGGGTGGCAAAAAACATAACACCCATCAGGAACAATACCAACAGTGCCAGATCCCCAGCAGACCAGTATACCAGCAAAAATGCCGCTAAAATATAGACAAATACAAAAATTAACCCCATCCCTACCGGTATAGATTCTCCGCGGTAATTGGGACGGGTAGCCCCTGTATCCTGAAGCATTTTTAATAAAAAGGGAAGGGTAACCAGTGTCAGAATAAAGCCTACCCCACCGGCGATCAAAATCTTCATTAACGCACCTCTTTCCGTGCAGATCGGCACAGCACCAACAGGACATGCCAGAACTGCTTGGCGCGGTGCCGGAAGCCCGACCAGTCTCTGCCTGTAACCCGGTGACTCATGGTCGTGGGAACCTCTTGGACACGGAAACCATGGCGGGCTGCTGCAATGGTCATGCCCACTTCTACACCGTAACCAGAAGCAAAAGGTGTGACCACCTCCAGCACCTCACGGCGCATGACACGCTGGCCGGATATCGGCGCATCCAGATGCAGTCCGGTGTGTATGCGGATCCCTTCCCGGGCGAGCCGCTTGACAAAACCAAAACCACCGGCTTTTTTTACAGGAGGAAAGGTGGCGATAGTCAGATCAGCATCTCCATCCAAAACAGGGCGGGCGAGAAGCTCCAACTGACCTGCACTTGACCCCAGGTCCCCATCTAGCAAAGCTATAATGGGCTGAGTAAGATGAGATACCCCTAGATTCATGGCCTTCCCTTTCCCGCTGTTTTGGGAGAGGCTGATCACCTGAGCACCTGCAAGCCTAGCCTGTACAGCTGTCTCATCCTGGGAGCCATCATCCACTACCACTACCTGTTTTACCTCTGGAACACCTAGAACAGCCTTTACAGTATCAAAAATACCATCAACCTCATTGTAAGCAGGTATCAATACAGAAATCAAACAAAACTCACATCCTTATTCCAAAGGGGGAATGAATGCATCCGCAGTTTGTTTAATACCATAATGCCCTGGATAACCATACATGGCCATCACCAAAGACACCTGACCATAAACAGTGTCAATATTATCAACAGTTGTTAAACGCGCACTCTGGTAATAACGCATATAAGAAACCGCGGTATCACTATCTTCAACCCCATAAACATTCAATCCAGCTTTCTTCCAGTCCTTAATCATCACCTGATCAAACTTTTTAAAGTAATCCTCATCCTTTTTTTCAGTGCCCCCGATCAGGATCACATCCTGGAGGGGAGGACCATAAACCCCAGATATCTTGACAACATTATTGTCATCCAAAAATCTGACCAGATCATTGTTCTCCCCGCTGGCAATAGCCTCTGCTGTTAATCTCGCCAAATCTGATAGATATTTTTCTGGATCCGCATCCTTGGATTTCCCCAACATCCCCGCGGTCTGTTTACTTATATTCTGATCTTTTAATACAGCTAAATTGACGGCTGTAATCGACTGCACATCAGCCCCGGATGATCGAAGCACATTAGCTAGTCCATCATGATCCCTGTTGTAATTGACATCCACAAGAGCAATTTTCCGCCCTTGGAGTTTGTTCCGCACCAACAACGGCATAACAGCCTGGTTGAACTGCTGCTGGTTCAACATCACATCCTGCGCCTGGAGAAGGGCATCAGTGTTTTGCTTATTTTCTTCTCTTAAAATAGTAAACTCTTTTTCAATGCCATCAATCATGTTTTTCTGCTGTTTTGTGATGGTATCACTCCCAATCATAGAGGTTCCGATTAAGATCCCGATGCCTAAAGCAAGAAAAACAGCAGTGAGTGAAGCAATATGATATTTTATGTCAATAATCACTAAAAATCCCTCCCCTCAAAAACTTAAATCCTCAGCATAAGTTTCACCTGCATGATCAGAAGCTTTAGAAAATTCTTTGTCGTAGGAGATACAATGATAATCACAAAAAGGGGAAGCAGCGCAGCAAGGAAGATTTGTACCACATGCTTTATCCCGAACCTCTGACGGTAAAGCTTGCTTACCCCTTTAGCATCAACCAGAATCGAACCAACTTTAAGACGTACCAGAAAAGTGCTGGCCATCCCAGGGCGCCCCTTCTCTAAAAAATCGATCATATTGGAGTGTGTTCCTACAGCAACAATCAACTCAGCACCCTTATCATGGGCTAGAAGGAGAGCGATATCCTCACTGGTTCCCGGAGCGGGAAAAACAACAGCCTCCAAACCAAGCTTATTAACCCTTTCCAGTCCCGGCGCTCCGCCATCAGGATATGCATGGACAACTATTTCCGCACCAGACCTGAGAGTTTCATCTGATACGCTGTCCATATCACCGACAATAATATCCGGTTGGTAACCTAACTCCAAAAGAGCGTCGGCTCCACCGTCAACACCGATCAGTACAGGTTTTATTTCATCGATATAAGACTTTACAGCTAAAATATCCTCCTGAAATCCCGCTCCACGCACAACAACAAGAGCATGCCGGTCATATATCTTAGTTTGCAGACGTGGAATAGGATATTCCCCCAGGATCAGCCCTTGTTCCTTTCGAGCATAATCGAGGGTATTATCTACAAACTTAGCCAGCTCGTTTTTTACATTATGTGCGGCAGCGTCCATTTTTTCGCGCACCACGGCTTCAGTAAGCAGTGTACCCCGCGCCACCCACTTGCCCTCGCAGATAATCTCTTCCCCGGAGATCAACAGTTCATCTCCATCATGAATTTCCTGCATGACTTTAGAACCCGCGGCATCAAAAAGCGGGACCCCCGCCTTGATAAGGTTAAGAGGACCCGCATTAGGATACCTGCCAGTTATCGAGGGACTGGCATTGATTATAGCCTTTGGCCGACAGTAGAGCAATGTCTCCGCCGCTAGCTCATCTAGGTCTGCATGGTCTATAACAGCAATATCATTACTACGCAGGCGCTTGACGAGGTTTTTAGTGCGCTTATCTACCTTCGCTTTTCCTTTAATGTCCATTTTTTATCTGCCTCGCCATTTTAGTTGCTTTTATTTTAAACTATGCGCTGTCAGCTTGCAAGCAATCAACCCACTTTCGTCCCTACCCGCAGCCTGTCCGCCACCATTGCTATGAATTCTGAATTTGTAGGTTTCCCTCGCTCTACATCAATGGTATATCCAAAAAATTTATTCATCAGTTCCACATTACCGCGGTCCCAGGCAAGTTCAATGGCATGCCGGATCGCCCGCTCCACCCTGCTGGGAGTTGTATTATACCTCTCAGCAATGGCCGGGTAAAGTTCTTTAGTAACCGCCCCCAACAGGCTTATCTCTTCTACAACCATGAGAATGGCATCTCTGATATACTGATACCCCCTCACATGCGCCGGAACCCCCATCTGGTGCATCAAATTGGTAACTTCTACATCCAGATTGCGGGTTCTGGGAAATGATTCCTGGATTTGCCCCACCTGATTACTGGCCAACTCCCTTACCCGGTTAGCCAGAATCTCCAGGTCAAAGGGTTTGAGAATGTAATAGTTGGCACCCAATTCTACTGCCCGCCTCGTCATTGCCTCCTGACCAAAGGCTGTGAGTATAATCACCTTCGGCCGCTCTTCACCATATTCCATTGAAATTTTCTCCAAAACCCCGATTCCATCCAGATGCGGCATAATCAGGTCCAGGATAACGACATCCGGAAGCTCCTCTGACAGCTGTTCCAGTGCCTGTAAACCGTTATGTGCCACCCCGGAAACAGTACAATCCTCAAGCCCCTCAAAATATTCTTTTAATATTTCGCAAAAATCTCTGTTATCATCCACTATCATGATTTTAATCTGATCACTCAAAGCTTTTCGCCCCCTAATCTCATTATTCCTTCTTTTACTAATCTTTCATTAAAGTTACATTCGACGCGCAGGTAACTATTTCCTTCCTCGAATTGTGAATGATTCTAGAATATAATCAATAACAATGATTCAAATTCGGTTCCCGTAAACATCACTGGAGAATCCCGCTGAAACTCCGGGTCGCCCCGACAGCAGTCCTGCTTCTTCCAACATCACCTCTGCCAGCACCCCATATCCTTTGGAAGGATCATTGATCAGGACATGGGTTACTGCACCTATCAGCTTCCCATCTTGAATAATGGGACTCCCGCTCATTCCTTGAATAATACCACCTGTTTTATTGGTTAATTCCGAATCCGTAACCTTTATGATGAATGCCTTACCATCAGAACGTGGCCGGGAAAAAACATTTTCAATAGAAACCTGGAAAGCCTCAATTGTCTCGTTGTTTAGTACGGTGAGTACTGTAGCTGGCCCCTCCTTGACCTGATGACGCATAGCCACAGGCAGAGGTTTGGGATAGACAGGATTTGATAAATTATAACGCAGTATGCCGAAAATACCAAACTGAGTATTTTTAGTAATATTACCGGAAATACCTTTTCCTCCGAAGAAACCAACCTTTTCCCCGATTTTCCCCGGTTGACCCTTCTGAATCGTCTGAACTGATGCGGGAACAATCCTCCCATTCTTGAAATCCCAGGATTCTTTGGCTCCCGAGTTGGCAATTACATGTCCCAATGCCCCGAACTTTTTTGTTTTTGCGTCATAAAAGGTAAGTGTTCCCACACCCGCCGCACCATCACGTACCAGCAGCCCGATACGATAGCGACGGGTTTCGGGGCAGAACTGTGGTTTTATCCTTATTTCTGTCGTCTTTTCCTGATATTTGACCCTGAGCCGGATCTGTTCCTTCTTTCTGGCAAGGTGATCGATGAGATAACTCAGATGGACATCACTGTGCACTGCGGTACCCTCGACATTTAAAATCAGCGCCCCAGGCAGTAGATTAGCCTCTTTGGCAGGACATACCTTCCTGCCATT
This sequence comes from Syntrophomonadaceae bacterium, assembly GCA_012839645.1. Lineage (GTDB taxonomy): Bacteria > Bacillota > DSM-12270 > Thermacetogeniales > Thermacetogeniaceae > Syntrophaceticus. Next base: position 7,529 of record DUMY01000071.1, on the reverse strand, counting down.
CTCCAGTGTAATATTGGAGTATCCCATAACCATCACACCATCTGCACTTAGGAGCACACCAATGGAATGCCCGCCTGCCATCACTTTAACCGGAGGTACTACCTGTAGGGTGACCTTTTTAAAAGGTATCACCCCAAAAAGGCGTAAATCCAATTTAACGTTGCCCGGAACTGCTGCTATGGGAGATTCTTTTTGCAGCAGGAAATGTTTTTGCTTCTTGCCTTCCTGCCACTGCAGCGCCCCTTCATCCTCAAACACCTGGGCAGTTAGGCGCATAGAAATGCAATCTGGGAAAAGTTTGTCCAGTGCCACTTCTTCCCCCACATTGACCCGCAGTTGTGCCGGTATAACAACAGCAAATTGAACCAGGAAAATGTAACTGGTTACAGCAATTATAACAAAGAAAAAAAGACCAGGAATCTTGCGCCGATCAGTGGTCTTAATACTGCTTCACTCCTACAACGTCTCCTGGCTGAACTTCCTCCGATTTTTAAAATAACCCTTTCTCTGTTTATTTATACCTTATTATTTCACTCCTCTCCATTTTTCAGTATCTGCTGGGCATGATTCCTCGTTACCTCTTCATCTGAAGTGCCACCAAGCATACGCACAATCTCATCCACTCGTTCTTCAGGGTTGAGTAAAGAAACTTGAATATCTGTTTTCCCCTGATCAACAAATTTTTCTACATAAAAATGCGTTTGCCCACGCCCGGCAATATGGGGAGCATGAGTTACACACAATACCTGCTTGTCCGCTCCGATCATAGTAAGTCGATCTGCAACCGCCTGCAAGGTCAGGCCACCTATTCCGGCATCGATCTCATCAAAAATTAGTGTTGGAATCTGATCATTTTTGGCTAAAACAACCTTAAGCGCCAACATGACCCGGGACATCTCTCCACCTGAAGCAATTTTAGCCAGGGGTTTAAGCGGCTCCCCAGGATTGGCACTAAACAAAAACTCAAGTTTATCACAGCCTGCCGGGGTAGGTTCAGACAGCAGTGTACAGCCAATTTCCAAACGGGCATTTTCCAATCCTAATCCATGAAGCTCTGCTTCTACAGCATTGGAAAAGGAAACTGCCCCCTCCTGCCGCAGAGAGCTCAGTTTTTTTGCTTCTAAATCATATTCCCGTAGGGTTTTTCTGTACTCTTTCTCCAGAACTTCCTTTTGCTCAGCTGCACCTTGCAGTTTTTCCATTTCCGCCGCGGCTTCTTCACGAAATGCACAAACTTGCGTCAGAGACTCACCATACTTTCGCATTAAGTCTCTTAGAGCAAAAAATCTTTCTTCCACTTCCCTGGCATAATCCGGGTCAAAATTCAACTGCTCCAGATATGACCTTAATTTTTCTATGACATCCTCCAGACGAAAGAGGATATCCTTCATGGTTTGAGCCATTTCCTCTGCTTCACTGTCAATCTGAGCTATATCCTGAATCTTTTCCACTGCCCTGCTCAGCAGGTCATAGGCCGGGATAAACCTGCCATCGCTCTCAGATAGTCCGACAAAAGATTCCCGCGCGAGAACAGCCAACTTTTCGCCATGGCGTAGGCGATCTCTCTTTTTTTGGAGAATTTCCTCTTCTCCGGGAGTTGGCTGTAGATGATCGATCTCTTCCACGGCAAACTCAAGATAATCTAAGCGGCGCTTTACTTCTTTATCACTCAACTGCTCCTTTTCATATTCCTGGCGCAGCTGTATCATCCGATGATATATTTTCGCAACGAGGAACCGCTGCTGTAGCACATCTTGGCCACAGTAACGATCCAGCATATCACGGTGTTGACTGACCCGCAGTAAAGACTGATGCTCATGCTGTCCGTGGAGATCCACCAGTAGTTCTCCAAAGGGGCGGTACATAGCCAGGGAAACAGCCCGTCCATTGATTCGGCAGACACTTCTTCCCGCGGCACTTACCTCCCGGGAAAGCAGGAGTGTGTGATCTTCACTTAAAGGCAGGCCGAGTTCAGCCAGTTTTTTCTCAACCAGAGGGCAGCTGCTGCAGTCAAAATACCCTTCTATCTGTGCTTTGTCTGCACCACTGCGTACCAGTTCACTGGAGGCGCGCTCCCCCACCAGCAGATTCATAGCATCGATGATTATGGATTTACCTGCTCCAGTTTCCCCGGTCAATACATTTAACCCCGGGCCAAGCATCAATTCTATATTTTCGATCAAGGCAAAATTCCGGATCATAAGCTGGATCAGCATCTATATCCCCCTCAACCCAACAGCTCATCAATGCGCTCCATTATTTGGCGGACAGCATCACGCGGTTTGATGATCATCAAGATGGTGTCATCCCCGGCAACGGTTCCCAAGAGTTCCTTCCAACCTGAATGGTCTATAGCAAATGCCACATTGTGCGCAGCTCCGGGTAGGGTTTGTATTAAAATGAGATTTTCGGAGTAATCGTATTTAACTACATTTTCCCTGAAAAGGCGTCGCAGGCGCTCATAACTTTGAGGCGTATCTACCTGCTGTGGCTTGGCATAACGGTAGGAATCGGGACCTATAGGAACCTTCACCAGATGCAATTCTTTGATATCCCTGGAAATGGTCGCCTGGGTGGTTTTAATGCCCCGTTTAAGCAGTTCCTCCGCTAATTGGCTTTGGGTGGTGATTGGTTTTTCTTCGATGATTTCTAGTATAGCCTTCTGCCTTCGCAGTTTCATAAAAGTTACACTTTCCCCGTTTTATTTATTTCCTCCCCGAAATTTCAGACGCAGAACCTCGGAAAAGGAGCGATTTTTTACTTTGACAAGCCTTGTATAAACATCTGCTTTACGAACCACAACACTGTCGTTTTTTTGTAGCGGCAAGCCCACCTGTCCATCGATGGTAAGCATCACCTCTGAGGTATCAGTTCTCATAATTACCCGAATCTCCTGTTTATCAGAGAGTATTATGGGTCTGGCATGTAATGTATGAGGGCAAATAGGTGTAACGATCATTACTTCCAGTTCGGGATTGACAATTGGTCCACCTGCAGAAAGGGAGTAGGCAGTGGAACCGGTTGGTGATGCGACAATAATTCCGTCCGCTCTATAAGTTGCCAGATAGTCACTACCAACATAGGTCTCCAATCTGATTATCCTGGAGATTGGACCCTTGCCGATAACCACATCATTAAAAGCTACCATGCTTTTTACAGGTGAACCCTTGCGTAGGACTTGGGCCTCCAGCATCATACGAGATTCGACTTCATAATCATTCTCCACCAATTTCTCTAAACAGGGGAAAAGATCCGGCATCTCTAAATCAGTGAGAAATCCCAATTGACCCAAATTTACACCCAAAATAGGAATTCCCTTATCTGCTACCTGCCGCGCCACCCCCAGCAGTGTCCCATCTCCCCCCAGTACCATGATCACGTCAACTTCTTCCTGAAAATCGATCTCAGGGCATCCAAAAGGGGGTATATACATAAGTTCTGTAGACTGGGGAAGCACAACCTTGACCCCTCTCTGTTCAAACCATTCTACAAGGATGTCAAGAAACCTTCCGCCCCGGGCTTTGCGCAAATTAACAACCAAACCTAATTGTTTCATCTTTGCCTCCTCAATATCATTTGCAGTGCCGGTCCGGCAGTATATAGTGTGCTTTTTCTACAACAGTCCCGACCTCTGGCAAGAAATCTTTATGCACATCCGGATCACCTGTGCCGAGCATCAAAAAGAATTCAATATTGCCATCAGCTCCGCAAACAGGTGAATAGGTAACCCCCCTGTATTGAAATCCTGACTCTACTGCTTTCTTTATTATATCTATAAGAACCCGACGATGAACCATAGGGTCTCTAACAATACCGCCCTTGCCTACCAGTTCAGGACCCGCCTCAAACTGGGGCTTGACCAGGGCAACAACCTCTCCTTCACGATCAAGCAGGTCCCTAACAGCAGCAAGAATTTTTGTAAGAGAGATAAAAGAGAGATCAAGTGTTACCAGGTCCACCCTGGCTCCTAATTGATCAGATGTGAGGTAACGCAGATTTGTCCTTTCCAGCACTGTCACCCGGGGATCCTGACGCAGTTCCCAGGCCAGCTGCCCATACCCCACATCTACAGCATAAACCTTTTTTGCTCCCCACTTCAACAAAACCTGGGTAAACCCCCCGGTAGAGGCTCCGGCATCCAAGGCTGTACGTCCCTGGACAGAGACATTGAATTCCCGCAGAGCTGCCTCCAGTTTGAGTCCACCACGGCTGACAAAGGGACAGGGGTCCTTTTTAACCTGTATTTCCCCCGCTGGGTCCACAAAAGTACCGGGCTTATCAATCCTTTTCCCTTCATAGAAAACAACACCTGCCATCAAACTTCGGCGGGCGCGCTCACGGCTGGTAAACAAGCCTTTATCCACCAAAAGCTGATCGATACGCCTTTTCTTTGCCCTGCTCATTAATTGTTAAACCAGCCCTTTCCATTGATAATATCAACAATACCCGCGGCATCCAACCCTATGCTCCGGCGTAATAAATCAGTTGCTCCGTGCGCTGGAAAACTATCAGGAATACCCATTCTAGCTGCTTCTCCTTTAAAACCGTTGTCTGCAAGCAGTTCCAATACAGCACTTCCAAAACCGCCTGCCATAACATTCTCTTCTAAAGTAATAACCCGTTTTGTCCGGTTTGACCAATCCACAATCAACTTCTCATCCAATGGCTTGACAAACCGGCAGTTGATCACAGCGGCCTCTTTCCCCTCCCTGGAAAGTTGCTCCGCTGCTTCCAAAGCCTGATAAACAAGGGGTCCCACAGCAAACATCACCAGGTCCTCCCCCTTGCGGAGAACATCCCCTTTGCCCAAAGGAAGTTCCGGCATATGGTAATCCACTTCTTCCTGGGGACCTGCCCCCCTGGGATAGCGGATCGCTATTGGGCCATGATAGTGCAGAGAACTTTTCAGCATAGCCACCAATTCGCTCTGGTTCATAGGCACCATCACCGTCATCCTGGGAATGTGACGCAGGTATGATAGATCAAAAATGCCGTGATGGGTTTCCCCATCCTCTCCTACAATACCAGCACGATCCAGTGCAAATATGATATGCAGATCCTGCAGTGCAGCATCATGGACAATCTGGTCATATGCCCGCTGCAAAAAGGTGGAGTAAACTGCCACAACCGGTATACACCCGTTCTGGGCTAAACCTGAAGCCAAGGTTACCGCATGTTCTTCAGCGATCCCCACATCAAAAAACCGCTTTGGGTACTTCCTGGCAAATTCACAGAGGCCGGTTCCCTCAGACATGGCTGCAGTGATGGTCACTAATTCCGGATGATCCTTGCCCAACTCAATAACAGTCTTACTGAAGACGTCTGTAAAGGAAGGCGCCCCTCCCCGGCGTGTTTTACCGGTTTTCAGATCAAAGGGACCGATTCCATGAAACTTATTGGGCTTCTTCTCCGCCGGAAGATAACCCTTTCCTTTAATGGTATTTACATGTACTAACACAGGTCCAGGAAGCAGCCTGGCACGCTGCAGAACCTGGTTAAGCATCCTCAAATTGTGCCCATCAATGGGTCCCAGATAAGTAAAACCCAGTTCTTCGAAAAGCATTCCCGATACAAGCAGATATTTTACACTGTCTTTAAAGCGTTCCGCAGCTTTAAACATCCGTGGACCAATATTGGGTATGCGCTGCAGGATCTCCCTGACTTCATCCTTGCTCCTATGATAGAGGGGATCTGTACGCAGCCTGCTTAGATACCCGGACATGGCTCCCACATTCCGCGTGATGGACATCTCATTATCATTCAGGAGAACGATCAAGCGGGTTCCCAGCTGTCCCGCATGATTTAATGCCTCATAAGCCATTCCCCCGGTTAATGCACCATCTCCGATCACAGCAATAACTGAGTGCTTTTCCTGTTTTAAGTCCCGAGCGAGAGCAAATCCCAGGGCAGCAGATATGGATGTACTGCTGTGCCCGGTCTCAAAACAGTCGTGAGCGCTTTCAGAGCGCTTGGGAAACCCACTCAAGCCCTTATACTGCCTGAGGGTTTTCATCTCCTCCCTGCGGCCTGTCAGGATTTTATGAACATAGCTCTGGTGCCCTACATCCCAGACAATCTTATCCCGAGGGGAATCAAAAACATAATGAAGTGCAATAGTCAGTTCAACAACTCCCAGATTTGGTGCCAGATGCCCCCCAGTACGGGATACAATTTCCAGCAGATATGACCTGATTTCTTGGGCTAGTTTCTCCATCTGTTCAAAGGTCAGCTTTCGCAAATCTGAGGGCGCACCAATAGTTTCCAACAACAAGTTTATTCACCTTTTTCCTTTTGTTGAAAATAGTTCTTGTCCTGTTATTTTTTCTACCCAAGCAGTAATTTGACCAATGCGGAACATGACATCAGTTGCTTCACGTAAAGCAACTCCCTTGCCCACAGCCTTGCCCCCAACTGTCAATGCAGCAACCAACCCGGTGATCACTGTAGTTAACAGAGTGGTATCAAGGCCAGGACTGCTTGCTATCAGCCGAAAGACTATAGCAACCCCAATAGCACCTCCGACCGTAGCACAGATATCTCCCATTACATCATTACAAAAAATCGCTACTTGATCAGCATTCTTAACTAATTTGACCGCCTGTCGTGCTCCCCAGACCCTATTTGCGGCTCTGGCATTCAATGGGCCTATCTCAGCTGCTGCGGCCGCAAAACCAATCATATCAAAAAAAACGCCGATAAGAATAATAAGCAGCAGGAACAGCAATGCTAAAGCAATAATAGTGATTTTCCCTAGAAGGATATCAGATATGTAGCTGAAAAGAAGGCTGAGAACAAATGTTAGAAGTGCAGTACTTAGCCCGCGGCGCAGCCACCTGTTTTTTTCAGGCATCAAGGTCACCCACGAAATATTAAGTAAATAGGTTGGGGTAAGGTTTACCACCTTGTCCTCCAACCCTAATAACCAAAAAGAATGATAAATAATGCAGGTGGTCTCCTGTTGGGTAAATATTGCGGCTTAGGTCTAGCAGGTTTTCCCAACAAAGTGCCAGAACGTCGCCATCCTGGTGGTTTCCCATTAACCTTGTTCTGCATCGTTACCGGCAGCAGGGCTAGATTACCACTCAGTCCACACTTTAATCCCCAGCAGGACCCGCCTCAGCAGACAGTCTAGGAGATTTCCTCGACGTTTCGATCTGTTTCTAGCCTCTTTTGCAGTGAAGGTTTCAGCACCAGCTGTTATCTGTAAGGGCCCTTACAGTGGCAAGCTATCAATAAGGCATCCACCAGCACCACTCAAGGCAGGCTACACTGCACACAGCACTATCCGGCACCGCATGCAGGTTTAACTCAAAGCTGTAGCTTTTTCTACAATTTTGAGCCTCCGCGGAGGAAGGGTCAACGCCTACATGCCATTGTAGATCGCCCTTTCTCCTTAACTCCCAGCACAAGCCCTCAACTGGGCGTCGAAAGCCAGCACCAGGAACTTCATTGATGTGCCCGTGACGGATTTTTAGGCCCGCCTTCGAAACAGGTCTCTACGACTAGAATACTGCACCACCTGCTCTTTT